>NZ_MUBM01000162.1 GCF_002154505.1 Streptomyces carpinensis
CGGCCTTGTAGCCGAGGCCGCGGCGCTCTCGGCGTGCTAAAGGCTCGCCGCCGTGCGGAAGGTGATCCCGGCCGCGCGCAGGCGGTCGATGAGCGTGTTGCCCATGGCCGCGGCCGTCGTCACCTGGCCGGCCGTGTGCGGCAGGTCGTCGAAGGCGAGGCACAGCGCCGCCTCGGCGAACATCTTCGCCGTCTCGTCGTACCCGGGATCGCCGCCCGCGACCTCGGTGAACACCCGCCTGCCACCGCCCTCGCCCACGAAGCGCAGGGAGAACCAGCTGCGCGCCCGCTTCTCGGCGCTCGGACCCTCCCCGGGCCTGAGCCGGCCGGACAACCAGCGGCGGGCGGGCGGAAGTTGCGCCGCCGCCGCGAGCGTGCCCACGGCGGCGACCCCGCCCACCGCGACCGGCAGGTGCCGTACGGCCGCGTAGTGCCGGTAGCGGAAGTCCGGGCCGTAACGGTCCAGCGCCCGCGCGGACCGCACCACGATCTGCGGATCGATGGTCGGCAGCGGCAGCGCCCACGCGCCGATCTCCCCGGCGAACCGCGGCGCGCCCACCGGCGCGGACGCCCGCCGCCCCATCAGCCGCGGCTCGTGCCGCGCGCGGTCCCGCGCCGCGGCCCGCATCCGCAGCGGACGCGCGAACTGGTTGAGCGCCGAGGCGAACGTCCCGCCCGAGAAGGCCGCGTCCGCCCGGACGAACCCGTCCACCGCGAGCGGCACGCCCTCCGGCAGCTGCTGCACGGTGAAGTACACGCCGAGGTCGTGCGGTACCGAGTCGAACCCGCACGCGTGCACCAGCCGCGATCCGGTCTCCCGCGCGCGGGTGTCGTGCCGGACGTACACCAGGTCGACGAACTCGGGCTCGCCGGTCAGGTCCAGGTAGTCCGTGCCGCTGTCCGCGCAGGCGGCGACCAGTTCCTTCCCGTAGGTCACATAGGGACCCACGGTGGTGGCCACCACGCGCGCCTGCCGGGCCAGTTCCCTCAGGGAGGCCGGGTCGGCCACGTCCGCCCGCAGCACTCCGACGGACGCACCGCCGGGCAGCCGTTCGCGCAGTTCCCGAAGCCGCCGCTCGCTGCGGCCGGCGATCGCCCAGCGCAACCCCTCGGGGGCGTGGGCGGCGAGGTACTCCGCGGTGAGGGTCCCCACGAAGCCCGTGGCTCCGAACAGCACGATGTCGTACGGACGCCCGGTCCTCTTCAGCCTGCTCATGACACCCCTCGTCGCTCCCGCAGCCCACAGCCCGCGCCGCTGTCGGTGGCCGAGGCTAGCGTGAAGGACGGCGGGCCCCGACGGCGAGGGGTGGCGAGCGGTACGGCCACCGCCGCGTGGGGTGCCACACTCGGAGGTGACTTGGCTAAGCGCTTGCTCGTTCAGGGCTTGTGCGCGGTGGAACGCGTTCTTAGCATCGTCGGTGTGACATCAGTTGTGTCACGGTGGTCGCGGCAAGGGGGCTCGATGACAACGGCACAGGCACCAGGGCGGCACGGCCCGCTGACGGGCGTGCGCGTCGTCGAACTGGCCGGCATCGGCCCCGGACCGTTCGCCGCGATGCTCCTGGCCGACCTGGGGGCCGACGTGGTCCGGGTGGACCGCCCCGGCGGCGCCGGACTAGGGATCGACCCCGCCCACGACATCACCAACCGCAACAAGCGCTCCGTGGTCGTCGACCTCAAGGCGCCGGACGGCCCCGCCCGCGTCCTCGACCTCGCCGCCCGCGCGGACGTCCTCGTCGAGGGCTACCGTCCCGGCGTCGCCGAACGCCTCGGCGTCGGCCCCGCGGACTGCCACGCCCGCAACCCCCGGCTCGTCTACGGTCGGATGACCGGCTGGGGCCAGGACGGCCCGCTCGCCCCACGCGCGGGACACGACATCGCCTACATCGCCGTCACCGGCACCCTCGGCATGATCGGTGAGGCGGACCGGCCCCCGGCCGTTCCCGCCAACCTCCTCGGCGACTACGCGGGCGGCTCCCTGTACCTCGTCGTCGGCGTCCTCGCCGCCCTGCACCACGCCCGCGCCACCGGAACCGGCCAGGTCGTGGACGCCGCCATCGTCGACGGCGCCGCCCACCTCTCCGCGATGATCCACGGCATGCTCGCCGCCGGTGCCTGGCTGGACGGCCGCGGATCCAACCTCCTGGACGGCGGCTGCCCGTACTACGGCACGTACGAGACCTCCGACGGCGAGTACATGGCGGTCGGGGCGCTGGAACAGCGGTTCTACGACGAGTTCCTCCGCGTCCTCGGCCTGCCGGACCTCGCCGGGGCGCACGCGGACATCACCCGCTGGGAGGAACTGCGCAAGGCCGTCGCCGCGCGCTTCAGATCGCGCACCCGGAAGGCGTGGACCGCGCTCTTCGAGGGCTCCGACGCGTGCGTGGCACCCGTGCTGTCGCTGCGGGAGGCCCCGCACCACCCACACCTCGCCGCCCGTGGCACCTTCACCGACCACGACGGCCTCACCCAGCCGGCCCCCGCACCCCGCTTCTCCGCCACCCCCACCGCCGTTCGCACCGGACCCGCCCGGCCGGGCGCCGACACGGCGGACGTGGCCCACGACTGGAACCTGCCCGCCTTCGTGGAGGACGGTGCCTGATGGACATACGGCTCTGACGCATCCGCCGGGAGGATCCACGGAAGGCCCCGGAACAGACGCCCCCCGGACATGACGCCCTCCAGGACCGAGCGCCCCCGGGACCGGACGTCCCCGGAACGGCACTCCGGTACGGACGCCCCCAAGACCTCACCGCCCCGAAAACCTCGTTGAAAGGCTTGTCAGTGAGCACCGAAGCGTACGTGTACGACGCGATCCGCACCCCGCGCGGGCGCGGCAAGGCCAACGGCTCCCTGCACGGCACGAAGCCCATCGACCTGGTCGTCGGTCTCATCCACGAGATCCGCGACCGCTTCCCCGGCCTGGACCCGGCCGCCGTCGACGACATCGTGCTCGGCGTCGTCGGCCCGGTCGGCGATCAGGGCTCCGACATCGCGCGCATCGCCGCCGTCGCCGCCGGGCTGCCGGACACGGTGGCCGGGGTGCAGGAGAACCGCTTCTGCGCCTCGGGCCTGGAGGCCGTCAACCTGGCCGCCGCCAAGGTGCGTTCCGGCTGGGAGGACCTGGTCCTCGCAGGCGGCGTCGAGTCGATGTCCCGGGTGCCGATGGCCTCCGACGGCGGCGCCTGGTTCAACGACCCGATGACCAACCTCGCCGTCAACTTCGTGCCGCAGGGCATCGGCGCCGACCTGATCGCCACCATCGAGGGATTCACCCGGCGCGACGTCGACGAGTACGCCGCCCTGTCCCAGGAGCGCGCGGCCACCGCCTGGAAGGAGGGCCGCTTCGACCGCTCCGTCGTCCCCGTCAAGGACCGCAGCGGCCTCGTCGTCCTCGACCACGACGAGCACCTGCGCCCCGGCACCACCGCCGACTCCCTCGCCAAGCTGAAGCCGTCGTTCGCGGACATCGGCGACCTGGGCGGCTTCGACGCCGTCGCCCTGCAGAAGTACCACTGGGTCGAGAAGATCGACCACGTCCACCACGCGGGCAACTCCTCCGGCATCGTGGACGGCGCCTCACTCGCCGCCATCGGCTCCAAGGAGGTCGGCGAGCGCTACGGCCTCACCCCTCGCGCGCGGATCGTCTCCGCCGCCGTCTCCGGCTCCGAGCCCACCATCATGCTCACCGGGCCCGCCCCCGCCACCCGCAAGGCGCTCGCCAAGGCCGGCCTGACCATCGACGACATCGACCTCGTCGAGATCAACGAGGCCTTCGCGGCGGTCGTGCTGCGCTTCGTGAAGGACATGGGCCTGTCCCTGGACAAGGTCAACGTCAACGGCGGCGCCATCGCGCTGGGCCACCCGCTGGGCGCCACCGGCGCGATGATCCTCGGCACCCTCGTCGACGAACTCGAACGCCAGGACAAGCGCTACGGCCTCGCCACGCTCTGCGTGGGCGGCGGCATGGGCATCGCCACCGTCGTCGAGCGCGTCTGACCCACCCAGCGGCGCCAGCAGACCTCAGACTTCAACGGAGACCCCGACATGACCGAGAGCACCACCATCCGCTGGGAACAGGACGACACCGGCGTCGTCACCCTCGTCCTCGACGATCCCGACCAGTCCGCGAACACCATGAACCAGGCGTTCCGCGACTCCCTCGCCGCCGTCACCGACCGGCTGGAGGCGGAGAAGGACTCCATCCGCGGCATCATCCTCACCTCCGCGAAGAAGACCTTCTTCGCCGGCGGCGACCTGCGCGACCTGATCCGGGTCACGCCCGAGACCGCGCAGGACCTCTTCGACGGCGGCCTCGCCATCAAGCGGAACCTGCGCCGCATCGAGACCCTGGGCAAGCCGGTCGTCGCCGCCATCAACGGCGCCGCCCTCGGCGGCGGCTACGAGCTCGCCCTCGCCTGCCACCACCGCGTCGCCCTCGACACCCCCGGCACGAAGATCGGCTGCCCCGAGGTGACCCTGGGCCTGCTCCCCGGCGGCGGCGGAGTGGTCCGTACGGTGCGGCTGCTCGGCATCACCGACGCCCTGCTGAAGGTGCTCCTCCAGGGCACCCAGTACAACGCCCGGCGCGCCCAGGAGAACGGTCTCGTCCACGAGGTGGCCGAGTCGCCGGAGGACCTGCTGGCCAAGGCCCGCGCCTTCATCGACGCCAACCCCGAGTCGCAGCAGCCCTGGGACCGGCCCGGCTACCGCATCCCGGGCGGCACTCCGGCCAACCCCAAGTTCGCCGCCAACCTGCCCGCCTTCCCGGCCAATCTGCGCAAGCAGACGAACGGCGCCCCCTACCCGGCGCCGCGCAACATCCTCGCCGCCGCCGTCGAAGGCGCCCAGGTCGACTTCGAGACCGCCCAGGTCATCGAGGCCCGCTACTTCGTGGAGCTCGCCGCCGGGCAGATCTCGAAGAACATGATCCAGGCGTTCTTCTTCGACCTCCAGGCCGTCAACTCCGGCGCGAACCGCCCCCAGGGCGTCGAGCCCCGCCAGGTCCGCAAGGTCGCCGTCCTCGGCGCCGGCATGATGGGCGCGGGCATCGCCTACGCGTGCGCCCACGGCGGTATGGAGGTCGTCCTGAAGGACGTCTCCCTGGAGGCCGCCGTCCGGGGCAAGGGCTATTCGGAGAAGCTGTGCGCCAAGGCCGTCGCCAGGGGCCGTACCACCCAGGAGAAGGCGGACGCGCTGCTCGCCCGCATCACGCCCACCGCCGAGGCCGCCGACCTCGCCGGCTGCGACGCGGTGATCGAGGCCGTCTTCGAGGACCCCGCCCTCAAGCACAAGGTGTTCCAGGAGATCGAGCATGTCGTCGCGCCCGACGCGCTGCTGTGCTCCAACACCTCCACCCTGCCCATCACCGCACTCGCCGAGGGCGTGGAGCGCCAGGCCGACTTCATCGGGCTGCACTTCTTCTCGCCCGTCGACAAGATGCCGCTGGTCGAGATCATCAGGGGCGA
Organism: Streptomyces carpinensis; assembly: GCF_002154505.1. Taxonomy (GTDB): domain Bacteria; phylum Actinomycetota; class Actinomycetes; order Streptomycetales; family Streptomycetaceae; genus Streptomyces; species Streptomyces carpinensis. Next base: position 5,468 of record NZ_MUBM01000162.1, read on the forward strand.
GCGCACCGGCGACGAGGCGCTGGCCCGCGCCTTCGACCTGGTCCGGCAGATCAAGAAGACCCCGATCGTCGTCAACGACTCGCGCGGGTTCTTCACCTCCCGGGTGATCGGCCACTTCATCAACGAGGGCGTGGCGATGGTCGGCGAGGGCATCGAGCCCGCGTCGGTCGAGCAGGCGGCGGCCCAGGCGGGCTACCCGGCCAAGGTGCTGTCCCTGATGGACGAGCTGACGCTCACCCTGCCCCGCAAGATCCGCAACGAGTCCAAGCGAGCCGTCGAGGAGGCCGGCGGCACCTGGCCCGCCCACCCGGCGGAGGCGGTCGTCGACCGGATGGTGGACGAGTTCGGCCGTACCGGCCGCAGCGGCGGCGCGGGCTTCTACGAGTATGGGGAGGACGGCAGGCGGGCAGGGCTGTGGCCGGGCCTGCGGGAGCACTTCACCAAGCCGGGGTACCGGATCCCGTTCCGGGACATGCAGGAGCGCATGCTCTTCTCCGAGGCGCTCGACACGGTCAAGCTCCTGGAAGAGGGCGTCCTGACCTCCGTCGCCGACGCCAACATCGGCTCGATCTTCGGCATCGGCTTCCCCGGCTGGACCGGCGGCGTCCTGCAGTACATCAACGGCTACGACGGCGGCGCCGGGGGAGGGACGGGGCTGCCCGGCTTCGTGGCCCGCGCGAGGGAGCTCGCCGAGCTCTACGGCGAGCGCTTCACCCCGCCCGCCCTGCTGGTGGAGAAGGCAGAGAAGGGGGAGACCTTCACGGACGCGCGCTGAAGGACGGCGCGTCGCTCAGGCGGAGGGCGCGTCCCCCGGGGCCCGGTCTCCAGGGGCTCCGTCCTCCGCCCGAGCGGTGTCGACCCACTCCCGCAGCTCCTCCCTCAGCGACCGCTGGAAGGTGGTCAGCAGGGCCTGCACCACCAACGGGTGCATATGGGCCGACAGGGACTTCACGTCCCGGGTGTCGCGCTCGGCGACCGCGTCGCGCAGCAGGCCCGACAGCTCGTGGGCGGCGGCGCGCGCGTGCTCGATCAGCGTGGTGCGCGCGGCGAGGACGGTCTCCTGCGACAGCGGGACGTCGAGCATTTCCACCCCGAGCCGCAGCAGTCCCGAGTCGACGCGGAAGGCGTCCTCCCCCGCCCGCGCGACCACGTCCATCGCCGCCAGCCGCTCCACGTCCTCGTCGGTCAGCGGCCGGCCGGCCCGCCGCCCGAGCTCCCGCCGGGAGACCGTCTCCAGGCTCTCCGGCGCCCAGGAGGCGACGACCGCGCGGTGCACGGCCAGGTCGTGCGGGCTGAGGTCCGGCGGGAGCTGCCGCAGATGGCGCTCGATCGCGGCGAGCGTCATGCCCTGGTGCTGCATCTCCTCGATCAGCGCCAGGCGTGCGAGATGGTCCCCGCCGTAGTGGCCCACCCGGCGCGGACCGATCACGGGCGGCGGCAGCAGGCCACGGCTGCTGTAGAAGCGGACCGTGCGCACGGTGACGCCGGCCCGTGCGGCCAGCTCGTCGATCGTGAGGGCCGGCTCGTCGGCGTCGGTCGTCGTCATGTACATCAGTATTGCTGTCGCACCAATGGTGTGAAAGCCGGTGGGAAAGCCGGTGACCGATCTGCGCAGGTCGTGTGAGAAGTTCCGCTCTGTGACATGTGCCATCGCATGCGAAGTGACCTCTCTGGAAAACTGCTCCACTGGTCTGTACCGCGTCATGGGTGGTGCGGGCCGCAACTTGTACGGACAACCGGGCGCACAACCGCCCGGGGCACCAGAGAGTGGAACCACCCGTGAGCAAGGACTCCGCGCACGCGGCACAGGTCGCCGAACACCCCCAGGCGACCGGGATGCCCGCCGATGCGGGCGACGCCGGATACAGCAAGGACCTCAAGCACCGCCACGTCAACATGATCGCCATCGGCGGGGCGATCGGCACCGGCCTCTTCCTGGGCGCCGGTGGCCGCCTGCACACCGCGGGCCCCGCGCTGGCGCTGGCCTACCTGGTCTGCGGCGTCTTCGCTTTCTTCGTCGTCCGGGCCCTGGGCGAGCTGGTCCTGTACCGGCCCTCCTCCGGGTCCTTCGTGTCGTACGCACGCGAGTTCCTCGGTGAGAAGGGCGCCTACGTCGCCGGCTGGATGTACTTCCTGAACTGGTCGACGACCGGCATCGCGGACATCACCGCGATCGCCCTCTACACGCACTACTGGAGCCTGTTCACGCCGATCCCGCAGTGGGTGCTGGCGCTGATCGCCCTCGCCGTGGTCCTCACCGTGAACCTGATCTCGGTGAAGATCTTCGGCGAGATGGAGTTCTGGTTCGCGATCGTCAAGGTGGCCACCCTGGTCGCCTTCATGCTGGTCGGCATCTTCCTGCTGGCCACGCAGCACCAGGTGGACGGGCACACGCCGGGCCTGAGCGTGATCACCGACCACGGCGGCATCCTGCCGCACGGCACGATGCCGGTGATCCTCGTCATGCAGGGCGTGATCTTCGCCTACGCCGCCCTCGAGCTGGTCGGTGTGGCCGCGGGCGAGACCGCCCAGCCGGAGAAGGTCGTCCCGCGCGCGGTGAACTCGATCATGTGGCGTGTGGGCCTGTTCTACGTCGGCTCGGTCGTTCTGCTCGCCCTGCTGCTGCCCGGCTCGGTCTACTCGGCCGACGAGAGCCCCTTCGTCACGGTCCTGTCGAAGATCGGTGTCCCGGCGGCGGGTGACGTCATGAACCTCGTGGTCCTCACGGCCGCCATGTCGTCGCTGAACTCCGGCCTGTACTCCACCGGCCGCATCCTGCGCTCCATGGCCGTGGCGGGCTCCGCGCCGAAGTTCACCCGGGTGATGAGCCGCACCCAGGTCCCCTACGGCGGCATCCTGCTGACCTGCGCGGTCTGCGTGCTCGGCGTCGGCCTGAACTACCTCATGCCGAGCCAGGCCTTCGAGATCGTGCTGAACGTGGCCTCCCTCGGCATCGTCAGCACCTGGGTGATCATCATGATCTGCCACCTGATCTTCGTCCGCCGCGCCAAGGCGGGCCTGGTCACCCGGCCGCACTTCCGCCTCCCGGCCAGCCCGGTCACCGAGATCGCCACGATCGCCTTCCTCCTGGCCTGTCTGGGCCTGATGTGGAACGACCCGGAGGTGGGCCGCAAGACCCTGCTCCTGATCCCCCTGATCGCGGTCCTTCTGGTCGGCGGCTGGTTCGGCGTGCGCCGCCGCGTCGCCCAGGAGACCGACCGGGAGCTGTCCCGGCTCACGAAGTAGCAGCTCAACGCCACTGTCAGTGGCAGCCCGTACGGTGGCGTCATGTCGGGGATCACATACATCCGGGGTGACGCCACCGCGCCGTCGGCCAGGGGCGTCAAGGTGATCGCCCACGTCTGCAACGACATCGGGGGCTGGGGCAAGGGGTTCGTCCTCGCGCTCTCCAGGCGCTGGGCCGAGCCCGAGGCCGCCTACCGCAGTTGGCACCGCGACCGTGCGAGGAACGACTTCGCGCTGGGCGCCGTCCAGCTCGTCCCGGTCGACCGGTACGTGTGGGTGGCCAACATGATCGGCCAGCGCGGTGTCAGCAGGGGCGGCAAGGGCGTGCCCGTGCGATACGACGCGATCGACACGGCACTGGCCCGGCTCGCCGACCGGGCGATCGAGCTCAGCGCCTCCGTGCACATGCCCCGCATAGGCTGCGGGCTCGCCGGTGGCAGATGGGAGCGGGTGGAGCCGCTGGTCGTGGAGCGGCTGGTGAAACGGGGGATCGCGGTCTCGGTGTACGACCACGGGGGGTGAGCCGGACCGTCCGGGGCGCGGTGCGCCGGGGAGCGGTCCGGCCGTCACTCACCTGTCGTGCACGTCGTTCGTCGCCTCGATCTTCTTCCACGACCGCGGCTGCGCCTTGCTCGCCGGCGTGCCGGCGAAGGACGCGGCCCGTGCCGCGGGAGCGGCCGGCTTCACCGGCTGGAACAGCCAGGTGTCGAAGAGCGCGGCCAGCGGCCTGCCCGAGACCTGTTCGGCGTACTTCTGGAAGTCGGCCACGGAGGCGTTGCCGTAGGCGTGCTGCCGCGGCCAGCCCTTCAGGACGGCGAAGAACGCCTTGTCGCCGATCTCGTTGCGCAGCGCCTGGATGGCGACGGCGCCCCGGTCGTAGACCGCCGCGGCGAACTGGTCGTCCGGGCCCGGGTCACCCGGCTTCACCGTCCAGAAGGCGTCGTCGGCCGGGTGCGAGGCGTAGACGTAGTCCGCCAGTTCCTGCGTCGTGCCCTCGCCCTCGTGCTCGGACCAGACCCACTGCGCGTAGCGCGCGAAGCCCTCGTTGATCCAGATGTCCTTCCAGCCCTTGAGCGACACGCTGTCGCCGTACCACTGGTGCGCCAGCTCGTGCACGACCACGGAGGTGTTGGAGCCGTTCGCGAACTGCTTCGGGCTGTAGTACACGCGGGTCTGCGTCTCCAGGGCGTACCCGGTCGTCGTGTTCGGGACGTAGCCTCCCGCCGAGCTGAACGGATACGGCCCGAAATAGCCGCTCAGCCAGTCGACGATCTCCCCGGTGCGCTCCACGCTCGCCCGCGCCGCGCCGTCGTTGTCGCCGAGGTCCTTGCTGTAGGCGTTGACGACCGGGACACCGCCCTCCGACCTGCCGGTGGTGATGTCGAACCGGCCGAGCGCGAGCGTGGCCAGATACGTCGCCTGCGGCTTGTTCTGGCGCCAGTTGAAACGGGTCCAGCCCAGCTTCGAGTCGGTCGACTGCAACGTGCCGTTGGAGATCGCCTGCGTGCCGTCCGGGACCGCCACCGACACGTCGTAGGTGGCCTTGTCGCTGGGGTGGTCGTTGCTCGGGAACCACCACCAGGCGGACTCGGGCTCGTCCGCCGCGACCGCGCCGTCCGGGGTGCGGTGCCAGGTGGTGAAGCCGTACGCGCTCTTCGTGGACGGCACGCCGCTGTAGCGGACCACCACCGTGATCGGCGTGCCCTTGGCCAGCGGTGCCCTTGGCGTGATCACCAGCTCGTGCTGCCCCGAGGTGGTGAACGCGGCCTTCGCCCCGTTGACCCGCACCTCGCTCACGTCCAGCAGGAAGTCCAGGTCGAAGCTGGACAGGTCCTGGGTGGTCCGCGCCGAGATCGTCGCCGTACCCTCCAGCTCGTCCGTGGCGGGCTGGTACTTCAGCCTCAGGTCGTAGTGGGAGACGTCGTAGCCGCCGTTGCCGTAGTACGGGTAATAGGGGTCGCCGATGCCCGGGGCACCGGGGGAGTAGCTCGCGGCCGATGCCGGGATCGCCAGCAACAGGGAGGCCGCGGCCAGTGCGCCCGGCGCGATCAATCTGCGGTGCACGTCAGCTCCAAGTCGTAGGGGTACGAAGGCTGTTCGGAGCCTATTGAGTACCTGTGCCCCTAGACATGTCCATGGCCACTGCTGTCACACGATCGCCATCCGGCCGCCATGAGCGAAGTCCCTCGGCACTCCCAGGGCGTGCCCCGGCCACGGCCGACCCGGCGAGACGTCGGCTCCCGTCTTCCGCGGACCGCGCCGTGACGAGTGCAGGACGGGTTCAGGCGGCCGGGTACGCCAGCCCGGCCGCCTCACGCGCGCATCCCCACGCAACGGTGACCCCGGCCCCGCCGTGCCCGTAGTTGTGCACGAGCACCCGCCCGTCCGGCAGCTCCGCGCGCTCCAGCCGCACTGCGGGCCGGGCCGGACGCAGTCCCACCCGGTGCTCCAGCACCCGCGCCCCGGTGATCTCCGGCCGCAGGGCCGCGCACCGTTCCACGATCCGCTCGGCCACCGCGGGGTCGGGCGTCAGGGACCAGTCGTCCTCCTCGGCCGTACCGCCGAGCAGCAGCCCGCCCGGCTGCGGAAGGAAGTAGGTGGAGGACGCCGAGGTCTGGTCGACGGAGGTCAGCCACGTCGTGATCCCCGGGTTCTCCACGACGACGAGCTGCCCGCGCACCGGACGCACCTCGGGATCCGGTACCAGGTCGCGGGCGCCCAGACCGGTGCAGTTCACGACCACCGGGGCGTCGACCGCGGCGAGGTCCGTCACCGTGCGCTCCTCGACCACCCCGCCCGCCGTCAGCAGCCGCTCCCGCAGCCACGGAAGATGAGTCGACATGTCGATCAGTGGCAGCCGTGCCCACAGCGCCGTCCCCGCGTACTCCCCGGCACGAGCCGTGCGCAGTCCGGGCACCCGCGCGGCCCACGGCCCGAGCGCGTCCAGCCGGGTCTCGCCGTGCACCCCCTCGACCAACCGCACACCCGTCTCGTCCGGGCGGGCGGCCAGGTCCTCGTACACGGCCAGCGACTGCAGCGCCCAGTGGCCGACTTGCGCCTCCGGCTCGATCCGGTAGGGCCACCACAGCCCGCCGGCGACCGCCGAGGTGGTCCGCTCGGCCGGTTCCCTCGTCCACACCCGCACCCGCCGGCCGCCCTCGGCCAGCACGATCGCCGTGGTCAGCCCTATGACCCCACCGCCGACCACCACGACATCGTCACTCAGTTCACCGTCCACGCCGCGACCGTAGCGGAACGTGTCGTGCGGTGCCCACATCGGCCCCCGGCCCGGTACCAGAGACCGGCGTACGGCTCCCCGTTCGTCCGGCTCCGGACGACTTGGGCCGCGCACCGGTGCAGCCGCTGACGGGCCGGGCACCGCCCGGTGCGCCCGCTAGGATCGGCGATCTGATGACTGCCACCCTCGTCGCCAAGAACCTCGCCGCCGGACACGGTGACCGCGCCCTGTTCGCCGGGCTCGACCTCGTCGTCGCGCCCGGGGACGTGATCGGGCTGGTCGGTGCCAACGGCGCGGGCAAGTCCACGCTGCTCAGGATGCTCGCCGGGCTGGACGTGCCCGAGCAGGGCGAACTCACGCTCTCCCCGCCGACGGCGACCGTCGGCCATCTGCCGCAGGAACCGGAACGCCGCCCGGGCGAGACGGTGCGCCGGTTCCTGGCCCGCCGCACCGGAGTGGCCGAGGCCCAGCGGGCGATGGACGAGGCCACCCAGGCCCTCGTCGACGCGATCCCGGGCGCGGACGACCGGTACGCGAGCAGCCTGGAGCGCTGGCTCGGACTCGGCGGCGCCGACCTCGACGAGCGCGCCGAGGAGGTCGCCGACTCCCTCGGCCTGGCCGTCGACCTGGACCAGCCCATGGCCTCCCTCTCCGGTGGCCAGGCGGCCCGCGCCGGACTGGCGTCCCTGCTGCTCTCCCGCTACGACATCTTTCTGCTCGACGAGCCGACCAACGACCTCGACCTGGACGGCCTGGAACGCCTCGAGCGATTCGTGACCGGGCTGCGCGCCGGCACGGTCGTCGTCAGCCACGACCGCGAGTTCCTCACCCGCACCGTCACCAAGGTCCTCGAACTCGACCTCGCCCAGGGGCGGATCAACCTCTACGGCGGCGGATACGGGGGCTACCTGGAGGAGCGGGACGTGGCCCGCCGGCACGCCAGGGAGAACTACGAGGAGTACGCCGACAAGAAGACCGCCCTCCAGGAACGGGCCCAGATGCAGCGCGCCTGGATGGACAAGGGCGTGAAGAACGCCCGGCGCAAGGCGGGCAACGACAACGACAAGATCGGCCGCAAGTTCCGCAGCGAGGCCAGCGAGAAGCAGGCCGCCAAGGCCCGTCAGACCCAGCGCATGATCGAGCGCCTGGAGGTCGTCGAGGAGCCCCGCAAGGAGTGGGAGCTGCGCATGGAGATCGCGGCGGCCCCGCGCTCGGGCGCGGTCGTCGCCACGCTGCGCGACGCCGAGGTGCGGCGCGGCGGTTTCGTGCTCGGCCCGGTCTCCCTGCAGATCGACTGGGCGGACCGGGTGGCGGTCACCGGCGCGAACGGTGCCGGCAAGTCGACGCTGCTGGCCGCCCTCCTGGGCCGGGTCTCACCGGACGCGGGGCACGCGGCCCTGGGCTCCGGTGTACTGGTCGGCGAGGTCGACCAGGCCCGTCGCCTCTTCCACGGCCCCGAGACGCTGCTGGACGCCTTCCGCACGGCGGTCCCGGACACCGAACCGGTGGAGGTGCGCACGCTGCTCGCCAAGTTCGGCCTGAAGTCCGACCACGTGCTGCGCCCCGCCGCGACCCTCTCTCCGGGCGAGCGCACCCGGGCCGCACTCGCCCTGCTCCAGGGCAGGGGCGTCAACCTGCTGGTCCTGGACGAGCCGACCAACCACCTCGACCTGCCGGCCATCGAACAGCTGGAGTCGGCACTGGACTCCTACGAGGGCACGCTGCTCCTCGTCACCCACGACCGCCACATGCTGGAGGCGGTACGGACGACCCGTCATCTGGAGGTGGCTGACGGCAAGGTGACCGAGCGTTAGCCGTCTCGGGGACCGGAGTACCGCCGGTGAGTGCCGTCGACGCGGGGCTTTACACTCGGCAACCGTTGCCTCGCGCAGCGAGACTCCCGACCGAAAGGCCTGGTTGCCCATGTTCCAAGACGCCCCCATCTACCACCAACTCGTCGCCGAGCGCGGCGACGTGCCCGCACGAGTCCGTGACGCGGCCACGAGCATACGCCGGGAGCTCGACGAAGTGATGCGTACGGGGCAGCCGTCGGGCGCCTTCCAGCCCGGGCTCTCGTCCGGCCACGCGGCCCCACGGCCCTACTCGGCGCTACCCCCGGGCCCGTACCCGCGATAGCGGTCGCGGGTACGTCACCGCCGCCGGCGCACGACACGCGGCGCGTGACACGGCCGGCCGCGTCCCCGAGGGGACGGACCGGCCCGGACCCGCCCCGATCACGCGGCGAGCCCGGGCCCGGCCCACGGCCCCTGCGGCGGGGCCGGGCGCGCGGCCGTCAGCGGCGGCCCTTCTTCGAGTCGAGCAGGCCCGCGCGGCGCAGGGCGTCGGCCATCGCGCTGTTGGCGGGCGGAGGCGCCTGACGCGAACCACCGCCACCGCCACCGCCGCCGCGGCCCTGGCGCTGCTGCGGCGGGCGCCCGCCGCGCTGCCGCCGCTCGCCGCCGCCCTGCCGCTCCTGCGGCGCGGCCTCGTCGTCCAGGCGCAGCGTCAGCGAGATCCGCTTGCGCGGGATGTCGACGTCCAGCACCTTCACCTTGACGATGTCGCCCGGCTTGGCCACGTCCCGCGGGTCCTTGACGAACGTCCTCGACATCGCCGACACGTGCACCAGGCCGTCCTGGTGGACGCCGACGTCCACGAACGCGCCGAAGGCCGCCACGTTCGTCACCACGCCCTCCAGGATCATCCCGGGGGACAGGTCGGAGATCTTCTCGACGCCCTCCTTGAAGGTGGCCGTCCTGAACGCCGGCCGCGGGTCGCGGCCCGGCTTCTCCAGCTCCTTGAGGATGTCGGTGACCGTCGGCAGACCGAAGGTGTCGTCGACGAAGTCGGCCGGCCTCAGCGAGCGCAGCACCCCCGTGTTGCCGACGAGCGAGGCCACCTCCTGGCCGGTGGTCTTCACCATGCGCCGGACCACCGGGTAGGCCTCCGGGTGCACGCTGGAGGCGTCCAGCGGATCGTCGCCGCCGCGGATGCGCAGGAAGCCCGCGCACTGCTCGTACGCCTTCGGGCCGAGTCGCTGCACCTTCTTCAGCTCCGCGCGGGACCTGAACGGCCCGTTGGCGTCCCGGTGCGCGACGATGTTCTCGGCGAGCCCGGAGGTGATGCCGGACACCCGCGCGAGCAGCGGCACGGACGCCGTGTTGACGTCCACGCCCACGCCGTTCACACAGTCCTCGACCACCGCGTCCAGCGAGCGGGACAGCTTCACCTCGGACAGGTCGTGCTGGTACTGGCCGACCCCGATCGACTTCGGATCGATCTTGACCAGTTCGGCCAGCGGGTCCTGCAGGCGGCGCGCGATGGAGACCGCGCCGCGCAGCGACACGTCCATGCCCGGCAGCTCCTGCGAGGCGTACTGCGACGCCGAGTACACCGACGCGCCCGCCTCCGACACCATCACCTTGGTGAGCTTCAGCTCCGGGTGTCTGCCGATCAGTTCACCGGCGAGCTTGTCGGTCTCCCGGGAGGCCGTGCCGTTGCCGATCGCGATCAGCTCGACGGCGTGCTCCTTGGCGAGACGCGCCAGCTTCGCGATCGCCTCGTCCCACCGGTTGGCCGGAACGTGCGGGTAGATCACGTCAGTGGCCACGACCTTGCCGGTGGCGTCGACGACGGCGACCTTCACACCCGTGCGGAAACCGGGATCCAGGCCCAGCGTCGCACGGGTACCGGCCGGGGCGGCCAGCAGCAGGTCGCGCAGATTGGCCGCGAACACGTTCACCGCCTCGTCCTCGGCGGCCGTGCGCAGCCTGAGGCGCAGGTCGATGCCGAGGTGGACCAGGATCCGGGTGCGCCAGGCCCAGCGGACCGTGTCGCCCAGCCACTTGTCGCCGGGGCGGCCGCGGTCGGCGATGCCGAAGCGGTGCGCCACGATCCCTTCGTACGACGACGGTCCCTCCGTCGCCTCCTCCGGCTCCAGGACGAGGTCGAGGACCTCCTCCTTCTCGCCGCGCAGCATGGCGAGGATCCGGTGCGAGGGCAGCTCGGTGAACGGCTCGGCGAAGTCGAAGTAGTCGGCGAACTTCGCGCCGGCCTCCTCCTTGCCCTCGCGCACCTTGGCGGCCAGCCGCCCGCGCACCCACATGCGCTCGCGCAGCTCGCCGATCAGGTCCGCGTCCTCCGAGAAGCGCTCGGTGAGGATCGCCCGGGCGCCCTCCAGCGCCGCCTGCGGATCGGCGACGCCCCTGTCGGCGTCCACGAACGCCGCAGCGGCCGCCGACGGCTCGACGGTCGGGTCGCCCAGCAGGCCCTCGGCCAGCGGCTCCAGGCCCGCCTCGCGCGCGACCTGCGCCTTTGTCCGCCGCTTCGGCTTGTACGGCAGGTAGATGTCCTCCAGCCGCGCCTTGGTCTCGGCGCCCCGGATCTGCGCCTCCAGTTCCTCGGTGAGCTTGCCCTGCTCGCGCACCGAGTCCAGGATCGCCGTCCGTCGGTCCTCGAGCTCCCGCAGATAGCGCAGCCGCTCCTCGATCGTGCGCAGCTGCGCGTCGTCGAGCATCTCGGTCGCTTCCTTGCGGTAGCGGGCGATGAAGGGCACCGTCGAACCGCCGTCGAGCAGTTCCACGGCGGCCTTGACCTGCCGCTCCCGTACGCCGAGTTCCTCGGCGATCCTGCCTTCGATGGACCCTGTGAGGGGTGTCGTCACGTTCCCGTACCGCCTTCTCCGCTTCGGCTTGCGCGGCAATTGTGACAGGCGGCACCGACAGCCGGGCGGACAGGGCGCGACCCGGCGGGGCGGATTTCCGCCACCGCCCCGGCTCCCCGGCACCGGGCCGCAGCGGTTGCGTCGAGACGGACGCCCCGCGAGGACGGCCGGACCGGGCTGGGCGAGTTGCGCCTCGCGCACCGGTCGGGTCCCGCTCCCGCGCGGCGGGCCGGGCTCAGCGCCGGCGACTCCGCCGCGCCGGGCCGTCAGGCCCTGACCCGCGTGCCGGCGGGCCGGTCAGGCCCCGCTGCGGCGGGTCGTGGCGGACGCTCCGCCGAAGAGCCGGGCCAGGGCGCGGAACGGCAGCGTCACCACCGTGGCGATCGCCGCGCCCACCTGCCGCAGCACGTCTGCGATGGCACGGAACACGGTCATCTCCCTTCTCCCTCCGGTCCGGTGACCGGAGCACGACGAGTACCGCCGTGGCCGCGCGTCATGCGCGCGCGTCACACAGCGCATGGCAGGAAAGGTGGGAAATCCGTCGTTGCGGCCTTGTGCCGGGCCGCCAAGAATCGGAGCCATGGCACAGCGAACCCTTCTCGTCGTCCTCTTCGACGGCGTGCAGAGCCTGGACGTCACCGGACCCGTGGAGGTCTTCTCCGGTGCCGAGCGGCACAGCCCGGGGACGTACCGCGTCCGTACGGCCTCGCTCGACGGCGGCCCGGTGCGCACCTCCAGCGGCCTGACCGTCGTACCCGACGGGTCCCTGACGGAGGCGCCCGCGCCGCACACCCTGCTCGTCCCGGGCGGCGAGGGCACCCGCCGGCCCGACCAGCGAGTGGTGGAGTGGCTGCGCGGCAACGGCCCCCGCGCGCAGCGGCTCGTCTCCGTGTGCACCGGGGCGATCCTCCTCGCCCGCGCCGGGCTCCTGGAGGGCCGCCGGGTGACCACGCACTGGGCGTACTGCGAGACACTCGCCCGGCAGCACCCCGGCGTCGAGGTCGATCCCGACCCGATCTTCGTGCGCGACGGCAAGGTGGCCACCTCGGCGGGTGTCACCGCGGGCATCGACCTGGCCCTCGCGCTCGTCGAGGAGGACCTGGGCCGGGACGCCGCGCTCACCGTCGCCCGCCACCTGGTGGTGTTCCTCCGCAGGCCCGGCAACCAGGCCCAGTTCAGCGCCCAGCTCGCCGCGCAGACGGCACGGCGCGAACCCCTGCGGGACGTCCAGCAGTGGATCACCGAGAACCCGGCGGGCGATCTGAGCGTCGAGTCCCTGGCCGCCCGTGCCGCCCTCTCGCCACGCCACTTCGCCCGCGCCTTCCAGGCCGAGACGGGCACGACTCCCGGCCGGTACGTCGACCGGGTCCGCCTCGAACACGCCCGCCGCCTGCTGGAGGAGACGCCCGGCGGCGTCGAGGAGATCTCCCGCGCCAGCGGTTACGGCACACCCGAGGCGATGCGGCGCGCCTTCGTCAGGGGGCTCGGCGTGGCCCCGGCCGAGTACCGCCGCCGGTTCCGCCCCGCGCCCGCCCACTGAAGACCACGGCGACCCAGGACGTTCAACGAAAGGAACCATCCATGCAGATCGCCATCGTCCTCTACGACCGCTTCACCGCCCTCGACGCCGTCGGCCCCTACGAGACCCTGGGCCGCCTGCCCGACGCGGACACCGTCTTCGTCGCCGAACGCACCGGTCCCGTCCGCACCGACACCGGGCGCCTGGCGATCACGGCCGACCGGACCCTCGCCGAGGTACCGGGCCCCGACATCGTGGTCGTCCCCGGCGGACCCGGCCAGACGCAGCAGATGGAGAACCGGGCCCTGCTGGACTGGTTGCGCGCGGCCGACGCCACCAGCACCTGGACCACCTCCGTGTGCACCGGCTCGCTGCTGCTGGCCGCCGCCGGGCTCCTCAAGGGCCGCCGCGCCACCTCCCACTGGCTCGCCCTCGACCACCTCAGGCCCTTCGGGGCCGAGCCCACGGGGGAGCGGGTGGTCGTGGACGGCAAGTACGTCACCGCGGCCGGGGTCTCCTCCGGCATCGACATGGGCCTGACCCTGCTCGGGACCATCGCGGGCGACGAACACGCGCAGGCCGTCCAGCTGCTGACCGAGTACGACCCGCAGCCGCCCTACGACGCCGGATCCCCGCAGAAGGCCCCCGCCCACCTCGTCGAGGAGTTCCGCGCCAAAAGCCGCTTCGTCCTGAGCTGAGCCACGCCCCGGGCGCGGCCCGGCGCCGGAGGTGTTCCGAGACGCTCTAGGAAACGCTCCAGGTGAAGCGCGGCCGCCTGCGCTCCAGGAACGCGGCGACCCCCTCGGCGGTGTCGCCGCTGCCGGCCGCCTGCTCGGCCCAGTGGGCGTCCCGGTCCGTCCGGCCGTTCGCGAACTCCTTGGCCGCGGCCTGGGTCAGCTGGGAACGCGACACCAGGACCCGCGTCAACTCGGATATACGCTTGTCCAGTTCGCCCTCGGGCAGCACCTCGTCGACGAGGCCGGTGCGCAGCGCCCGCTCCGCGTCGATCAACTCGCCCGAGAACAGCAGGTACTTGGCGGTGGCCGGCCCCACCAGCGACACCAGCCGCCGGGTGGAGGAGGCCGGATAGACGATGCCGAGCTTCGCGGGGGTCACCCCGAACAGCGCCCCCTCCTCGGCCAGCCGCAGATCACAGGCCGCCGCGAGCTGGGCCCCACCGCCGACGCAGTGACCGCGCACGGCGGCGAGCGTCGGCTTGGGGAACGCGGCCAGCGCCTCCTCGGCCGCCACCGCCAGCGCCTGCGCCTCCTGGGGCGTGTCCTGCAGCGTGGAGATGTCCGCGCCCGCGCAGAAGGTCGCGCCCTCCCCGGTCAGCACCAGCGCCCGCACGCCCGGGTCACGGGCCAGCCCGTCCAGCAACGGCGGCAGCGCCCGCCACATCGCGGCCGTCATGGCGTTGCGCTTGGCCGGGTGGCGGACGACGACGGTGGCGACCGAGTCGACGACCCGGTGCGACAACTGGGGCTCCATGCGCCGGATGCTATCCGCCAGGCCAAGCGCTTGCTCACAGGGTGCGGTGGGCGGCAGCAGGACAGGCGGGGCCGGGGACGCGGACGGCGGCCGGCCTCGGCACGGTCAGGAGTGTGCCGCGGCCGGGCACGGTGGCGAAGGGGCGGCCGTGGCGACACGTACTACCCGAAGAGTTCGCAAAGTCGGCGCGGACCGGACAAGAACGGTCGCAGCCACGACCGGCACAGGCGCAAACGGTCGGAAATTGCTGGAAACCAGCTGACTTCCGTTCAGTCCTTTGGGGCGAAGCACCGCGTTACCAACACTCGACGTGTGGTGACAATCGAGCGCGAGGGCGGCGACTGGGCAATGGACAACCACGGGCGTGGTGACGGGCCGCGCCCTGCGGCCGGTGCGGAGGCATTCCTGGACGTCCGGCCGCCGGATCCGCCGCCGTACGAGGGGGTCTGGCGGTTCACCGCGCCCGCCGTCGAGGCCTCGGTCCCCCAGGCCCGCCACGCGGTGCGGGACCTGCTGCGCCGCCAGGGGGTACCGGCGCCGGACGACCTGGTGTACGGGCTGCTGCTGATCGTGTCCGAGCTGGTCACGAACGCCGTGCGGCACGCGGCCGTGCTCTCGCCGATGCTCGCCGTGGAGGTCGCCGTCGGTGCCGAGTGGCTGCGGGTCTCCGTGGAGGACAACCACCCCTACCGGCCGACCGCGCTCGAGACCGACCACGGGCGCACCGGCGGACGCGGACTGCTGCTGGTCCGCGAGATCGCCCGGGAGGCGGGCGGGGTCTGCGACGTCGAGCACACGGCGAGCGGCGGCAAGGTGATCTGGGCCGCCCTGCCGCTCAAACCCCTCCCGTGACCGGTCGACTCAGGCCCGTCCGGTGATCGGGTGGCCCCGTCCGGTGACCGATCGTGTCACCGGACGGTGCCAGCCGATCACCAGCCCGCCGGGCCCGTCAGCTCCCTGATCGCGGGACGCGCCGCGTCCAGCACCGTCATGAACCAGGACGAGAACGTCTCCTTGGCGTGCCGCTCCGCGAGCTCCGCGGGCGTCACGAACGCCGTGGCGCCGACCTCCTCCGGGTCCGGACGCAGCGGAGCCTGCACCAGACCGACGAAGAGGTGGTTGTACTCCTGCTCCACCAGACCCGAGTCCGGGTCCGGGTGGTTGTAGCGGACCGTGCCCGCCTCGGCCATCAGCGACGGCGAGATCCCGAGCTCCTCGTACGTCCGCCGGGCCGCCGCCGCGAAGGGCGCCTCACCCGGGTAGGGGTGACCGCAGCACGTGTTGGACCAGACACCCGGGGAGTGGTACTTGCCGAGCGCACGCTGCTGCAGCAGAAGCCGGCCGTGCTCGTCGAAGAGGAACACGGAGAAGGCGCGGTGCAACTGCCCCGGCGGCTGATGGGCGGCGAGCTTCTCCGCGGTGCCGATCGTCACGCCGTCCTCGTCGACGAGTTCCAGCAAGATCGCGTCCGCGGTGCCGTTCGACGAGCTGTGCGTCGCGGTAGCAGGTGTGATCGGCATACCCATCCTTCACATCGGTCCTCGAGCCCCAAGTCTGCCGTACGAAACCGGCACTCCCGGCACTTCCCGGCACACCCGCATGTCCCACGCCTCAGCCGTGGACAGCGGCCGTCACCGGTCCGGCGCCCCAGGAGTGACCCGGTAGATGATCGTGCCCGGCCGGACCCGCGCGGAACCGTCCGGGCACCCCCGGGCAGCGGGAACGCGCATTCTCAGTGGCACAGGCGCGCCTCGTGCTCGGCGTGCCCGCCGGGCTCCAGCTGGAAGGTGCAGTGCTCCACGTCGAAGTGGTGGCCGAGGCAGCCCTGCAGCTCGTGCAGCAGCTTCTCGTGGCCGATGGCGCTCAGCACGTCGGAGCTGACGACCACGTGCGCGGACAGCACCGGAAGACCGGAGGTGATCGTCCAGGCGTGCAGGTCGTGCACGTCATCCACGCCGTCCAGGGCCAGGATGTGCGCCCGTACCTCCTCCATGTCGACGTTCTTCGGGGCCGCCTCCAGCAGCACGTCGAGGGTCTCGCGCAGCAGCTTGACGGTGCGCGGCACGATCAGCAGGCCGATGGCGAGGGAGGCGATCGGGTCGGCGGCCTGCCAGCCGGTGAGCAGGATCACCGCCGCCGAGATCATGACCGCCAGCGAGCCCAGCGCGTCCGCGGCCACCTCCAGGAACGCGCCGCGCACGTTCAGGCTCTCCTTCTGGCCGCGCATCAGCAGCGCCAGGGAGACCGAGTTCGCCACCAGGCCGATCAGACCGAAGACGATCATCAGTCCGCCGTCGGTGCCGGCCGGGGCGAGGAACCGCTGGATCGCCTCGTAGAGGACGTAGCCGCCGACGCCGAGCAGCAGCAGACAGTTGGCGAGCGCGGCGAGGATCTCGGCCCGCGCGTAGCCGAAGGTGCGGTTCCCCCTCGGCGGTCGGTTGGCGAAGTGGATCGCCAGCAGCGCCATGCCGAGCCCGAGGGCGTCCGTCGCCATGTGGGCGGCGTCCGCGACCAGCGCGAGCGAGTCCGCGAGCACACCACCGACGATCTCGACGACCATCACGGTCAGCGTGATCGACAGTGCGATGCGCAGCGTGCCGCGGTGCGCCGCCGCGGCCGTACCGGTGGCGCCGTGCGTGTGCCCGTGGTCGTGACCGGCCCCCATGAGACTGACCGCCCTCCTGTGTTCCGCTCGGGATCACAGTGAACTACGGGTGGGGGGTATCGGGCAACGCGGCACTGAACACCGTTGTCATGTGCCCTGACCTGCGTAAACGAAGCGCAGGTCAGGGCGCGCGACGATTCAGCTGCCGTGGTGCAGCTGCCACCCTCGCCACGCCGAGGAGACCATCTCGGGTACCCCGCGCCGGGCCCGCCAGCCCAGCTCGGCGGCGGCCCGCTCGGCCGAGGCGACTGCGCGCGGCGCGTCCCCGGGGCGGCGGCCCTCGACGAGCGGTGTCCGCCGCTCGCCGGTGACCTCGCCGATGACCGTGATCATCTCGCGCACCGACACTCCCTCGCCGCGCCCGATGTTCAGCGTCAGGTCACCGGTGACGTCCGGGTCGGCGAGCCGCCGGGCGGCGGCGAGGTGCGCGTCCGCGAGGTCGGCCACGTGGATGTAGTCGCGCACGCAGGTGCCGTCCGGGGTGGGGTGGTCGTCGCCGAAGATCCGCGGGGCCTCGCCGCGGGTGAGACGGTCGAAGACCATGGGCACGATGTTGAAGACGCCGGTGTCGGCGAGCTCCGGGGCGGCGGCGCCGGCCACGTTGAAGTAGCGCAGGCACGTGGTCGCGATGCCGTGCGCCTGCCCCGCCGCCCTGACCAGCCACTCCCCGGCGAGCTTCGTCTCACCGTAGGGGTTCACCGGGGCGCACGGGGTGTCCTCCGTGATGAGGTCCACATCGGGGTTGCCGTAGACGGCCGCCGACGAGGAGAACAGCAGACGCCGGATCCCGGCCTCGGCCACCGCGTCGAGCAGGGTCGCGAGGCCGCCCACGTTCTCCTGGTAGTAGCGGGTCGGCTGCGCCACCGACTCGGCGACCTGCTTGCGTGCCGCGAGGTGGACCACACCGGTCACCTCGTGCTCGGCGAGCACCCGCTTGAGCAGCTCCCCGTCCAGCGACGACCCCCGCACCAGCGGCACGTCCTCGGGCAGCCGCGCCGCGTGCCCGGCCGACAGGTCGTCGAGCGCGACCACCCGCTCCCCGGCACCGGCCATGACCCTCACCACATGTGCCCCGATGTAACCGGCCCCGCCGGTGATCAGCCATGTCATGGTCCTTCACCCTATGCCGGTCCAGGGAGCAGGGCCCGCGGTCGTGGACATATGCGGGGGGAATGCCCGATCTGGTGCGGAGTTTGTGGCCCGGCGGCCCGATCGACCATGATGATCGCAGCCACGGCCTGCAGCAGGCCCCGTCGATCAGCCCATGAACGGCCGGTGAACGAGGGCTTCCGGGTATCCGATAGCCTCTGCCGACATGCCGCCCGGGTGCCACAGGCAAACGGCGCCCCCCACCATGCACATGACCGGCGCGGACGCGTCGGCACCAGGGAGTGAGTTCGGTTGTCGACCGCTATCCTCACCGGCCGGCCGGTGCCCGGATCGTCGATCGAGGGCGATCTGAAGTCCCTCGGCTTCGACGTGCGGATCGCCGCCGACGTCTCCGCCGCCGAGACCCTTCTCGCCCAGGTACCCGGCGACCGGCGGGTCGCCGTCGTCGACGCCGGGTTCGTCGGCCATCTGCACGCCCTGCGTCTGGGGCTGACCGACCCGCGCTACCCGCTCGCCGCCGTCCCCGGCGCCGTCACCGCCCAGCCGGCCGGCAGACAGGTGCTGACCCGGGCGATGGCCCGGGAGAACTCCGCCGGCGGCGGCACCGCGGTCGCCGTCGACAGCCTCGCCGACCGGATCACCACCGCCCTGGAGGCGGACGGCGCCGACGTGCACCACCCCGCGCTCGGCAGTCTGGTCGCCGTCGTCCCCACCGACCCCCAGGCCCGCAACGAGGCCCGGCAGGCCGTCGCCGCCGTGGACGACGAGGCGGTCCGCCTGAAATCGGCCGTGAAGGCCCACGACGGTTTCTTCACCACCTACTTCATCAGCCCGTACTCGCGCTACATCGCCCGGTGGTGCGCCCGCCGGGGCCTGACCCCCAACCAGGTCACGACCGCGTCCCTGCTCACCGCGCTGATAGCGGCCGGCTGCGCCGCCACCGGCACCCGCGGCGGGTTCGTCGCTGCCGGCGTGCTCCTCATCGCCTCGTTCGTGCTGGACTGCACCGACGGACAGCTCGCCCGCTACTCGCTCCAGTACTCCACCCTCGGCGCCTGGCTGGACGCCACCTTCGACCGGGCCAAGGAGTACGCCTACTACGCCGGACTCGCCCTCGGCGCCGCCCGCGGCGGCGACGACGTGTGGGCCCTCGCGCTCGGCGCCATGGTCCTGCAGACCTGCCGGCACGTGGTCGACTTCTCCTTCACCGAGGCCAACCACGACGCCACCGCCAACACCAGCCCCACCGCCGCCCTCTCCGACCGGCTCGACGACGTCGGCTGGACGGTCTGGCTGCGCCGGATGATCGTCCTGCCCATCGGCGAGCGCTGGGCCATGATCGCAATCCTCACGGCAGCCACCACCCCCCGCATCACCTTCTACGCGTTGCTCATCGGCTGCGCCTTCGCGGCGACGTACACCATGGGCGGCCGCGTACTGCGCTCGGTGACCCGCAGGGCCACCCGCACCGACCGCGCGGGGCGGGCGCTCGCCGCCCTCGCCGACAGCGGACCGCTCGCCGAGGGCCTGAGCCGCCTCCTTCGGGGGCCCGCCCGCCGGCTGCCCGGCTTCGTCACGCCGGCCGCCGCCCTCCTCGGCGGCCTCGCCGTCACCGCCACCGCCGCCCTGACCGGGTTCGGCGGGCCCTGGCCGGTCCTCGGCGCCCTCGTGTACGTCCTCACCTCGGCCCTCGCCGTCGCGCGCCCCCTCAAGGGCGCCCTGGACTGGCTCGTCCCGCCGTTCTTCCGCGCCGCCGAGTACGGCACCGTGCTGGCCCTGGCGGTCAGGGCCGATGTGAACGGAGCACTGCCGGCGGCTTTCGGGCTGGTTGCGGCCGTCGCCTACCATCACTACGACACGGTGTACCGCATCCGCGGCAACGCCGGAGCGCCACCGGCCCTGCTGGTGCGCGCCATAGGGGGGCAGGAGGGGCGGACGTTGCTCGTCACCGTGCTGGCCGCACTGCTCACCGCCGCTCAGTTCAAGGTCACGCTCACGGTCCTCGCCGTGCTCGTGGCCGTGCTGGTGCTCACCGAGAGCATCCGCTTCTGGGTGTCCGCCCACAAGGGCGGCGCGCCCGCCGTACACGACGAAGGAGAACCCGCATGATCGGCCTCGTGCTGGCGGCCGGCGCCGGACGGCGTCTGCGCCCCTACACCGACACCCTGCCCAAGGCACTGGTGCCGGTGGGGCCCGAGGGCGCGGAGGACAGCCTGACGGTCCTGGACCTGACCCTGGGCAACTTCGCCGAGGTGGGTCTGACCGAGGTCGGGGTCATCGTGGGCTACCGCAAGGAGGCCGTGTACGAGCGCAAGGCGGCGCTGGAGCAGAAGTACGGCCTGAAGCTCACCCTCATCGACAACGACAAGGCCGAGGAGTGGAACAACGCCTACTCCCTGTGGTGCGGCCGTGAGGCACTGAAGGACGGCGTGATCCTCGCCAACGGCGACACCGTCCACCCGGTCTCGGTGGAGAGGACCCTGCTGGCCGCCCGCGGCGACGGCAAGCGGATCATCCTCGCCCTGGACACGGTGAAGTCCCTGGCCGAGGAGGAGATGAAGGTCGTCGTCGACCCCGACAAGGGCGTGCGGCGGATCACCAAGCTGATGGACCCGGCGGAGGCGACCGGCGAGTACATCGGTGTCACGCTGATCGAGGGCGAGGCGGCGGCCGAGCTGGCCGACGCGCTGCGGACGACCTTCGAGCGGGACCCGCAGCTGTACTACGAGGACGGCTACCAGGAGCTGGTCGACCGCGGCTTCCAGATCGACGTGGCGCCGATCGGCGACGTGAAGTGGGTGGAGATCGACAACCACGACGACCTCGCCAAGGGCCGGGAGATCGCGTGCCAGTACTGACCCGGCTCATCCCGACGCCGGTCGCCGTCGACATCCGCCCCGGTGCGCTGAACGACCTGGCGAGCGTGCTCGCCGACGAGCGCGTCTCGCACTCGGGGCGGCTGGCGGTCGCGGTCAGCAACGGCTCCGGGGCCCTGCTGCGCGAGCGGATCGCGCCCCTGCTGCCCGGTGCCACCTGGTACGAGGTGGGCGGCGGCACCCTCGACGACGCGATCCGGCTGGCCGGCCAGATGAAGTCCGGCCGCTACGACGCGGTGGTCGGCCTCGGCGGCGGCAAGATCATCGACTGCGCCAAGTTCGCCGCGGCGCGCGTCGGCCTGCCCCTGGTCGCCGTGCCCACGAACCTCGCGCACGACGGCCTGTGCTCCCCGGTCGCCACCCTCGACAACGACGCGGGCCGCGGCTCGTACGGCGTGCCGAACCCGATCGCGGTCGTCATCGACCTGGACGTGATCCGCGAGGCCCCGGCGCGCTTCGTGCGCTCGGGCATCGGCGACGCCGTCTCGAACATCTCGGCCGTCGCGGACTGGGAGCTGTCCAACCGCGTCAACGGCGAGAAGGTGGACGGCCTGGCCGCCGCCATGGCCCGGCAGGCCGGCGAGGCGGTGCTGCGGCACCCCGGCGGCATCGGCGACAACGACTTCCTGCAGGTGCTCGCCGAGGCGCTGGTGCTCAGCGGTATCGCCATGTCCGTGTCGGGCGACTCACGGCCGTCCTCCGGGGCCTGCCACGAGATCAACCACGCCTTCGACCTGCTGTTCCCGCAGCGCGCCGCGAGCCACGGCGAGCAGTGCGGACTGGGCGCGGCCTTCGCGATGTACCTGCGCGGGGCCCACGAGGAGTCGGCCTTCATGGCCGCGGTGCTGCGCCGGCACGGGCTGCCCGTGCTGCCGGAGGAGATCGGCTTCACCGTGGACGAGTTCGTCCGCGCCGTGGAGTTCGCCCCGGAGACCCGGCCCGGTCGCTACACGATCCTCGAACACCTCGACCTCAAGACCGACCAGATCAAGGACCTCTACGCCGACTATGTCAAGGCCATCGGTAGCTGAACTCAGACCGGTCGTCCACCCCGCGGGGGTCAAGGACCGGCGCAGCGGCGAGCACTGGGCGGGACGCCTCTACATGCGCGAGGTGTCCCTGCGGATCGACCGCTACCTGGTGGGGACCAGGGTCACGCCCAACCAGCTCACCTACCTGATGACCCTGTTCGGCGTCCTCGCGGCCCCGGCCCTGCTGGTGCCGGGGATCTGGGGCGCCGTGCTGGGCGTGGTGGCGGTCCAGCTGTACCTGCTGCTGGACTGTGTCGACGGCGAGGTCGCGCGCTGGAAGCAGCAGTTCTCGCTCGGCGGCGTCTACCTGGACCGGGTCGGGGCCTATCTGACCGACGCGGCGGTCCTCGTCGGGCTGGGGCTGCGCGCCGCCGACCTGTGGGGAGGCGGACGCATCGACTGGCTGTGGGCCTTCCTCGGGACCCTGGCCGCGCTCGGCGCGATCCTGATCAAGGCCGAGACCGACCTCGTCGGCGTCGCCCGCCACCAGGGCGGGCTGCCTCCGGTGCGGGAGGCCGCGGCCGAGCCGCGCTCGTCCGGGATGGCGCTGGCCCGCCGGGCCGCCGCGGCGCTCAAGTTCCACCGGCTGATCCTCGGGATCGAGGCGTCTTTGCTGATCCTGGTCCTCGCCGTGGTGGACCAGGCCCGCGGCGACCTGTTCTTCACCCGGCTCGGCACCGCCGTGTTGGCCGGCATCGCGCTGGTGCAGACGCTGCTGCACCTGGTGTCCATCCTCGCCTCCAGCAGGCTGCGGTGAGGGGCGTGGGCACGTCGCCGAAGGTCGGGGCCGTCGTCATCACCATGGGCAACCGCCCCGACGAGCTCAGGGCCCTGCTCGACTCGGTCGCCAAGCAGGACGGCGACCGGGTCGAGGTGGTGGTCGTCGGCAACGGCTCGCCCGTCCCGGACGTCTCGGAGTTCTCATCGAGTGTCCGCACGATCGAGCTGCCCGAGAACCTGGGCATCCCCGGTGGCCGCAACGTCGGCATCGAGGCCTTCGGCCCAGGCGGCCGCGAGGCGGACATCCTGCTCTTCCTCGACGACGACGGCCTGCTCGCCCGCCACGACACCGCCGAGCTGTGCCGGCAGGCCTTCGCCGCCGACCCGAAGCTGGGCATCATCAGCTTCCGCATCGCCGACCCGGAGACCGGACAGACCCAGCGCCGCCACGTGCCGCGGCTGCGGGCCTCCGACCCGATGCGCTCCTCCCGGGTCACCACCTTCCTCGGTGGCGCCAACGCCGTACGCACGAAGGTCTTCGCGGACGTCGGCGGCCTGCCGGACGAATTCTTCTACGCGCACGAGGAAACCGACCTTGCATGGCGGGCCCTCGACGCGGGCTGGATGATCGACTACCGGTCCGACATGGTGCTGTACCACCCGGCGACCGCGCCCTCGCGGCACGCGGTCTACCACCGCATGGTCGCCCGCAACCGGGTCTGGCTGGCCCGCCGCAACCTCCCGGCCCTCCTGGTCCCGGTCTACCTCGGGGTCTGGCTGCTGCTCACCCTCGCCCGCCGCCCCGCGCGCTCGGCCCTGAAGGCCTGGTTCGGAGGCTTCAAGGAGGGGTGGACCGCGCCGTGCGGACCGCGCCGGCCCATGAAGTGGCGCACGGTATGGCGGCTCACCCGGCTGGGCCGGCCGCCGGTCATCTGACAAGCTCGTTCCCTGGGAGCACCGGCCGGCCACACCCGGCCCGTGCTCGCGCCTCGCCTGTAGATCCGCGCAGGGTGCGCATCTCGAAGACGAAAGTATCCACTTGTGAGTGAGACAACGCATGACGGCGGCGTCGCCCTCGGCGCGGCTCCGTCGCCCGACGAGGGACTGCCGGCGGACCGGCTCGCCGCCAAGTACGGGCTGTCCGTCAGCGGCGCCCGGCCCCCGCTCATGGAGTACGTACGCCAGCTGTGGGGCCGTCGCCACTTCATCCTCGCCTTCTCCCAGGCGAAGCTGACCGCCCAGTACAGCCAGGCCAAGCTCGGCCAGGTCTGGCAGGTGGCCACCCCGCTGCTGAACGCGGCCGTCTACTACTTCATCTTCGGCGTCATCCTCAAGGCCAGCCGGGGCATGGGCCACGACACCTACATCCCGTTCCTGGTGATCGGTGTGTTCGTGTTCACCTTCACCCAGAGCTCGGTCATGGCGGGCGTGCGGGCCATCTCCGGCAACCTCGGCCTGGTGCGCGCGCTGCACTTCCCGCGCGCCTCCCTGCCGATCTCGTTCGCGTTGCAGCAGCTCCAGCAGCTGCTGTTCTCGATGGTCGTGGTGTTCCTCGTGGCGATCGGGTTCGGCAACTACCCGGGCCTGTCGTGGCTGCTGATCGTCCCGGCGCTGGTGCTGCAGTTCCTGTTCAACTCCGGCCTGGCGCTGATCCTGGCCAGGCTGGGTGCCAAGACCCCCGACCTCGCCCAGCTGATGCCGTTCGTCATGCGTACCTGGATGTACGCCTCGGGCGTGATGTTCTCCATCAGCGGCATGCTGGTCGGGAAGCCGGAGTGGGTGATCCGCCTGATGCAGGCGAACCCCGCCGCGGTCTACATGGACCTCGTGCGCTTCGCGCTGATCGACGGCTACGGCGCCTCCCACCTCCCGCCGCACGTGTGGGCCCTCGCCCTGTTCTGGGCCGTGGCCGTCTTCGGCGGCGGTTTCGTGTACTTCTGGAAGGCGGAGGAGAGGTACGGCCGTGGCTGACCAGAACTCGGGCAGGCGCGCCGCGCGGAACGACGGGGCACGGGTCCCCACCGTCATCGCGGACGAGCTGCACATCGTCTACCGCGTCAACGGCGCGAAGTCCGGCAAGGGCAGTGCCACCGCCGCCCTCAGCCGCATCCTCAAGAGGGGCTCGGACGACTCGGCGCGGGGTGTGCGCAAGGTGCACGCCGTGCGCGGGGTGTCCTTCGTCGCCTACCGGGGCGAGGCCATCGGCCTGATCGGCTCCAACGGCTCGGGCAAGTCCACCCTGCTGCGCGCCATCGCCGGCCTGCTCCCCGCCGAGAAGGGCAGGGTCTACACCGACGGCCAGCCCTCGCTGCTCGGCGTGAACGCGGCGCTGATGAACGACCTCACCGGCGAGCGCAACGTCATCCTGGGCGGGCTGGCCATGGGCATGTCCCGCGAGGAGATCAGGGGGCGCTACCAGGAGATCGTCGACTTCTCCGGCATCAACGAGAAGGGCGACTTCATCACGCTGCCGATGCGGACGTACTCCTCCGGTATGGCGGCCAGGCTGCGGTTCTCCATCGCCGCCGCCAAGGACCACGACGTCCTCATGATCGACGAGGCGCTGGCCACCGGTGACCGGGCCTTCCAGAAGCGGTCCGAGGAGCGCATCCGGGAGCTGCGCAAGGAGGCCGGCACCGTGTTCCTGGTCAGCCACAACAACAAGTCGATCCGAGACACCTGCGACCGGGTGTTGTGGCTGGAACGGGGGGAACTCCGCATGGACGGGCCCACTGAAGAGGTGCTCAAGGAGTACGAGAAGTTCACGGGCAAGTAGTCTGCGCCTCATGGGCCCCGCCGGAACTGCTCCGGTGGGGCCCCGCGTCTTGCAAAGGAAACGTCAACTCCTCAGGAGCCAAGGAATCTTGACACCGATCGGTGTGTTGTTGTGATCTGCGGGACACCCCCGTGAAGCTCGCTGCGTTGTACAACGTAAGCTGTACCGGTCCCGGAAAGCGGCAAGTGGGGAGATAATGCGCGACACCCTCCGCCAGGGCCGCCGCCCGGGCGGCTGAGCGGCGTGTCCGAAATAGTGTGTGTTGGGTCCGCAGTGTAGAACGGGAGATGTGACGGCAATGGCTACGGAAACTCCCCAGCTCAACGCAGCATGTGCCGTCCCCGCCCCAGGCAGCGGACGATGACGCGAACCAGTGCGGCGCTGGATCCGGAGAGCGCCACCCTCGACAAGGCCGCGGGCGAGAACTTCCCCGTGGCACCGTTCTTCCTGCCCGCCGTCTGGCGCGCCGACCTCATGGCCGTCTACGGCTTCGCCCGTCTGGTCGACGACATCGGCGACGGAGACCTGGCCCCCGGCGGCGCCGACGCCCGCCTGCTCGGCGTGTCGCCCGAGGAGGCGGCGGACCGGCTGGTCCTGCTCGACGCCTTCGAGGCCGATCTGCGCCGGGTCTTCGACGGCACGCCGCGCCACCCCCTGCTGCGCCGGCTCCAGCCCACCGTCCGCCGCCGCTCGCTGACGCCCGAGCCGTTCCTCGGCCTGATCGCCGCAAACCGACAGGACCAGCTCGTCGCCCGGTACGAGACCTGGGACGACCTCCTCGCCTACTGCGAACTGTCCGCCAACCCCGTCGGCCGCCTCGTCCTCGCCGTCACCGGTACCTCGACGCCCGAGCGGATCCGCCGGTCCGACGCGATCTGCACCGCCCTGCAGATCGTCGAGCACCTCCAGGACGTCAAGGAGGACCTCGGACGTGACCGTGTCTACCTCCCCGCCGCGGACATGAAACGCTTTCACGTCCAGGAGGCGGATCTCGCCACGCCCACCGCGGGCGCATCGGTGCGCGCCCTGGTCGCGTACGAAGCGGAACGCGCCCGTGAACTCCTGAATGAAGGCGCCCCCCTGGTGGGTAGCGTCCACGGCAGGTTGAAGCTGCTGCTCGCAGGGTTCGTGGCGGGGGGAAGGGCGGCGATCCGGGCGATCGCCGCCGCCGATTACGACGTACTTCCCGGCCCGCCCAAGCCCGGCAAGGTCCAGTTGCTGCGCGAGGTGGGCGTGACTCTGCGAGGAGAGGGGTGATCCGGGCCGTGGAGTCGGAACAGCACGCGTCCGCACCGGTACTCGCCGCCTACAGCTACTGCGAGGCCGTGACCGGGCAGCAGGCCCGCAACTTCGCCTACGGCATCAGGCTGCTGCCCACGCCCAAGCGCCGCGCGATGTCGGCGCTGTACGCGTTCTCGCGGCGCGTGGACGACATCGGTGACGGAGCGCTGGCGGACGAGGTCAAGGTCGCCCGGCTGCAGGACACCCGCGCGCTGCTGGACCGGATCCGCGACGGCGCCGTCGAGGACGACGACACCGACCCCGTCGCGGTCGCCCTCACCCACGCAGCCCGCGCGTTCCCGATCCCGCTCGGCGGCCTGGACGAACTCATCGACGGCGTCCTGATGGACGTGCGCGGCGAGTCCTACGAGACCTGGGACGACCTGAAGGTCTACTGCCGTTGCGTGGCCGGGGCCATCGGACGGCTCTCGCTCGGTGTGTTCGGCACCGAACCGGGCGCGCGCGGCGCCGAGCGGGCCCCCGAGTACGCCGACACCCTGGGCCTGGCGCTGCAACTGACCAACATCCTCAGAGACGTCCGCGAGGACGCCGAGGGCGGTCGCACCTACCTTCCCTCCGACGACCTGGCGAAGTTCGGCTGCTCGGCCGGGTTCCACGGCCCGACCCCGCCGGAGGGCTCCGACTTCGCCGGCCTGGTCCACTTCGAAGTGCGGCGCGCCAGGGCCCTGTTCGCCGAGGGGTACCAGCTGCTGCCCATGCTGGACCGGCGCAGCGGGGCGTGCGTCGCCGCCATGGCCGGCATCTACCGGCGCCTGCTCGACCGCATCGAGCGCGAACCGGAGGCGGTGCTGCGCGGCCGGGTCTCCCTGCCCGGACGCGAGAAGGCGTACGTCGCCGTGCGCGGGCTGTCCGGACTGGACACCCGGCACGTGACCCGGCAGACCCTCAGGAGGCGCGCCTGATGGCCGAGCTGATCCAGACCGATTTCCCGGGTTCCCCGGGTTTGCCGGGTTCCCCGGGCCGCGAGCGGCGGGCAACCCCGAGGGGCCTCACCGCGTCCCTGACGGCGACGGTCGGCCGTGGGACACCCGCGCACCGCGGCGGACGCACAGGGGAGGGCGCACGATGACCGAGGGCACACGACCGGAAGGCTCCCTTCCCATGGCTCAGGGACCCTCCGGACGGCACGCGGTGGTGGTCGGCGGCGGCCTGGCGGGCGTCACCGCCGCGCTCGCGCTCGCCGACGCCGGAGTGCGCGTGACCCTGCTGGAGGGCCGGCCACGCCTGGGCGGCCTCGCCTTCTCCTTCCGGCGCGGCGACCTCACCGTCGACAACGGCCAGCACGTGTACCTGCGCTGCTGCACCGCCTACCGCTGGTTCCTCGACCGCATCGGCGGCGCGGCGCTCGCCCCGCTTCAGGACCGGCTCGACGTGCCCGTCATCGACCTGGCCAGACCCGAGGGCCGCCGGCTCGGCAGACTGCGGCGCGATCCGCTGCCCGTACCCCTGCACCTGGGGCGCAGCCTCGCCACCTACCCGCACCTCTCGCTGGCCGAGCGTGCCCGGGTCGGCCGCGCCGCGCTCGCCCTGAAGGCCCTCGACCCGGCGGATCCGGCCCTGGACGCCCAGGACTTCGGCAGCTGGCTGGCCGCGCACGGCCAGTCGGCGCGTGCCGTCGAGGCACTGTGGGACCTGGTAGGGGTCGCCACCCTCAACGCGGTCGCCTCCGACGCCTCGCTGGGGCTGGCCGCGATGGTGTTCAAGACCGGTCTGCTGTCCGACCCGGGCGCGGCCGACATCGGCTGGGCCCGCGTCCCGCTGGGCGAACTGCACGACCGGCTGGCCCGCAAGGCGCTCGACTCCGCGGGCGTCCGTACCGAGGTCCGTACACGCGTCACCTCCGTCTCCACAAACGAAAACGGCGGCTGGAACGTTCAGGTTCCCGGCGAGCGGATCGACGCCGACGCGGTCGTCCTCGCCGTGCCGCAGCGCGAGGCCCACGATCTGCTCCCGCCGGGTGCCCTGGACGGCCCCGAGCGGCTGCTGGGCATCGGCACCGCGCCGATCCTCAACGTCCACGTCGTCTACGACCGCAAGGTCCTCGCCCGGCCCTTCGTCGCCGCCCTCGGCACCCCGGTGCAGTGGGTCTTCGACCGGACCGAGGCCTCCGGGCTGAAGCACGGTCAGTACCTGGCGCTGTCCCAGTCGGTGGCGTACGACGACATCGACGCGCCCGTCGCGGTGCTGCGCGAACGCTATCTGCCCGAGCTGAGGCGGCTGCTGCCCTCGGCACGCGACGCCGAGGTACGGGACTTCTTCGTGACCCGGGAGCGCACGGCGACGTTCGCCCCGGCCCCCGGCGTCGGACGGCTGCGGCCCGGCGCCCGTACCAAGGCACCCGGCCTGTACCTGGCCGGAGCGTGGACCGCCACCGGGTGGCCCGCGACCATGGAGAGTGCGGTCCGCAGCGGTGTCGGCGCGGCGGACGCCGCGCTGAGCGCCCTGGGCCGGCCCCGACCCAGCCGTCTCTTCGCGTTCGAGGAGACGGCCTCCCGGCCGTTGCCGGGGGACATCCCCCGGCCGCCCGGCCGACGACCGGATGTGACCGGAGCGTCCGTGCGAGGTGGGATCCGATGAGGGTCGACCAGCAGCCCGCGGCAGGCCCCCGCACGTCCGGCACCGCGACAAGAGGAGAGACTGTGCCCACTGTGCCCCCGGCTTCGACGGCCGTTCGGAGGTCCGCGGTGGACGTGACCGCGCTGTTGGAGCGCGGCCGGACCCTGGCCACGCCGGTCCTGCGGGCCGCCGTCGACCGGCTGGCCCCTCCCATGGACACCGTCGCCGCCTACCACTTCGGCTGGATCGACGCCGCGGGCAACCCGGCGCACGGGGACGGCGGCAAGGCCGTGCGTCCCGCCCTGGCCGTGCTCTCCGCCGAGGTCACCGGGGCCGCCCCCGAGGCCGGCGTGCCCGGCGCGGTCGCCGTCGAGCTCGTGCACAACTTCTCGCTGCTGCACGACGACCTGATGGACGGCGACGAACAGCGCCGCCACCGCGACACCGTCTGGAAGGTCCACGGCCCCGCCCAGGCCATCCTGGTCGGCGACGCCCTGTTCGCCCTCGCCAACGAGGTGCTGCTGGAGCTCGGCACGGTCGAGGCCGGCCGCGCCACCCGCCGGCTGACCAGCGCCACCCGCGCCCTGATCGACGGTCAGGCCCAGGACATCTCCTACGAGCACCGCGACCGGGTCAGCGTCGCGGAGTGCCTGGAGATGGAGGGCAACAAGACCGGCGCCCTGCTCGCCTGCGCCTGCTCCATCGGCGCGGTGCTCGGCGGCGCCGACGACGCGACCGCCGACACGCTGGAGAAGTACGGCTACCACCTCGGCCTGGCCTTCCAGGCCGTCGACGACCTCCTCGGCATCTGGGGCGACCCGGACGCCACCGGCAAGCAGACCTGGAGCGACCTGCGCCAGCGCAAGAAGTCCCTGCCGGTCGTGGCCGCGCTCGCGGCGGGCGGAGAAGCCTCCGAGCGGCTCGGCGAGATCCTCGCCGCCGACGCCAAGAGCAGCGACTTCGAGAACTTCTCCGAGGAGGAGTTCGCGGCCCGCGCCGCCCTCATCGAGGAGGCGGGCGGCCGCGAGTGGACGGCCGAGGAGGCACGCCGTCAGCACACCATCGCCATCGAAGCCCTCGACGCCGTCGACATGCCCGAGCGTGTACGGGCCGCGTTCACGGCGCTCGCGGACTTCGTCGTCGTACGAAAGAGATGATCACTATCGGTCGAAGCACCCTCGCGTAGTCGCCGGTCGGTGCCGGAAGGTATCGGGCACCGGCCGACGGCGGACCCACAGCAGCACGACTTGCACGACTGCACGAAGGGGAAGCCATGACAGCGACGACCGACGGAAGCACCGGGGCGACACTGCCGACCCGCGCTGCCGCGGCCAGCGACACCGCACACACCACTCCCGAGGCGGCCGGGGTACAAAAAGCCGCCGCACACGCCGTGAGGCGTGCCACCGACTTCCTGCTCTCGAAGCAGGACGCCGAGGGCTGGTGGAAGGGCGACCTCGAGACGAACGTCACGATGGACGCCGAGGACCTTCTGCTGCGCCAGTTCCTGGGCATCGCCGACGAGGCGACCACCGAGGCCGCCGCGCTCTTCATCCGCGGCGAGCAGCGCGAGGACGGCACCTGGGCCACCTTCTACAAGGGCCCCGGCGAGCTGTCCACCACCATCGAGGCCTACGTCGCCCTCCGCCTGGCCGGCGACAGCCCCGACGACCCCCACATGGCGAAGGCCTCCGCGTGGATCCGCGAGCAGGGCGGCATCGCCGCCTCCCGCGTCTTCACCCGGATCTGGCTCGCCCTGTTCGGCTGGTGGAAGTGGGAGGACCTGCCCGAACTCCCGCCGGAACTGATCTACTTCCCCACCTGGGTGCCGCTCAACATCTACGACTTCGGCTGCTGGGCCCGGCAGACCATCGTGCCGCTCACCATCGTCTCCGCGAAGCGGCCGGTACGCCCCGCGCCCTTCCCGCTCGACGAGCTGCACACCGATCCGAGCGTGCCCAACCCGCCCCAGCCCATGGCCCCGGTCGCGAGCTGGGACGGCGCCTTCCAGCGCATCGACAAGGTCCTGCACGCCTACCGCAAGGTCGCCCCCAGGCGGCTGCGCCGGGCCGCGATGAACACCGCCGCCCGCTGGATCGTCGAACGGCAGGAGAACGACGGCTGCTGGGGCGGCATCCAGCCGCCGGCCGTGTACTCGATCATCGCCCTGCACCTGCTGGGCTACGACCTGAACCACCCGGTGATGCGCGCCGGCCTCGAGTCGCTGGACCGTTTCGCCGTCCGGCGCGAGGACGGTGCCCGGATGATCGAGGCCTGCCAGTCGCCGGTCTGGGACACGTGCCTGGCCACCATCGCGCTCGCCGACGCCGGTGTGCCCGCCGACCATCCGCAGCTGGTGAAGGCCTCCGACTGGATGCTGGGCGAGCAGATCGTGCGCCCCGGTGACTGGTCGGTGCGCCGTCCGGGACTGCCGCCGGGCGGCTGGGCGTTCGAGTTCCACAACGACAACTACCCCGACATCGACGACACCGCCGAGGTGGTCCTGGCCCTGCGCAGGGTCAGGCACCACGACCCCGAACGGGTGGAGAAGGCGATCGGACGCGGGGTGCGCTGGAACCTCGGGATGCAGTCGAAGAACGGGGCCTGGGGCGCCTTCGACGTGGACAACACCAGCCCCTTCCCCAACCGGCTGCCCTTCTGCGACTTCGGCGAGGTCATCGACCCGCCGTCGGCCGACGTCACCGCGCACGTGGTGGAGATGCTCGCGGTCGAGGGCCTGAGCCACGACCCGCGCACCCGGCGCGGCATCCAGTGGCTGCTGGCCGAACAGGAGCCGGACGGCTCGTGGTTCGGCCGCTGGGGCGTCAACTACATCTACGGCACCGGGTCCGTGGTCCCCGCCCTGACCGCCGCCGGCCTGCCCGGCTCCCACCCGGCGATCCGCCGCGCGGTGGCCTGGCTGGAGAGCGTGCAGAACGACGACGGCGGCTGGGGCGAGGACCTGCGCTCCTACAAGTACGTCAAGGAGTGGAGCGGCAAGGGCGCCTCGACCGCCTCGCAGACCGGGTGGGCGCTGATGGCCCTGCTCGCGGCGGGGGAGAAGGAGTCCAAGGCCGTCGAGCGCGGCGTCGAGTGGCTCGCGGCCACCCAGCGGGAGGACGGCTCCTGGGACGAGCCGTACTTCACCGGCACCGGTTTCCCCTGGGACTTCTCCATCAACTACCACCTCTACCGGCAGGTCTTCCCGCTCACCGCGCTCGGCCGGTACGTCCACGGCGAACCCTTCGCCGACCGGTCCGCAGCCGAGAAGGAGGCTGCCGGCCAGCCCCTCGCCGAGGCCCAGGGGAGCTGATGAGCACCCAGCCGACCCCGGCCCCGCTGCTGATCGCCTGCGCGCTCGGCATCGAGCACCTCGCCCTGCGCATGAGCGACACAAGCGTGAGCCGGCGCCCCGGAGCCGGACCGAACAAATGGGGCGCCGGCGGGCCGGTGACCGTCCTGCGTACCGGCATGGGACCCCGGGCGGCGGAACGCTCCGTCACCCGGGTCCTCGCCGACCCGGTACTGGACCGGGCGGCCGTGCTGGCCACGGGCTTCTGCGCCGGCCTCGCCCCGGGGATGCACCCCGGCGACCTGGTCGTCGCGGAGGAGACCCGGGACCCGCGCGGAACCGTCCCCTGTGTCGGCATCGAACTGCTCGTCAAGGAACTCACCCGCACCCTGCCCGGCCGCACCGTCCACACAGGGCCGCTCACCGGCTCCGACCACGTGGTACGCGGTCACGAGCGGTCCGACCTGCGCGCCACCGGCGCGATCGCCGTCGACATGGAGTCGGCGGCGACGCTCCTGAGCGCCGTACGCACGGGCGCGCGCCCGGTTGCGGCCGTCCGGGTGGTCGTGGACGCTCCAGAACATGAACTCGTCCGAATCGGCACAGTGCGCGGTGGAATATCGGCTTTCCGCGTTCTTCGTTCCGTACTACCGACTTTCTTTGAATGGCACCGTAATGTGCTGCTCCCCAGGAGGTGAGCCAGATGGCCATGCCACTGCGCCAGTCCATCAAGGTCGCTACATATCTGGCCGAACAGAAGCTGCGCAAGCGGGACAAGTTCCCGCTGATCGTGGAGCTTGAGCCGCTGTTCGCCTGCAATCTGAAATGTGAGGGCTGCGGCAAGATCCAGCACCCGGCCGGGGTGCTCAAGCAGCGCATGCCGGTCGCCCAGGCCGTGGGAGCGGTACTGGAGTCGGGTGCGCCGATGGTGTCCATCGCGGGCGGCGAGCCCCTGATGCACCCCCAGATCGACGAGATCGTGCGCCAGTTGGTGGCCAAACGGAAGTACGTGTTCCTGTGCACCAACGCCATGCTGCTGCGCAAGAAGATGGACAAGTTCAAGCCCTCCCCCTACTTCGCCTTCGCCGTGCACATCGACGGGCTGCGCGAACGGCACGACGAGTCGGTGGCCAAGGAAGGCGTGTTCGACGAGGCGGTGGAGGCCATCAAGGAGGCCAAGCGGCGCGGCTTCCGGGTGACCACGAACTCCACCTTCTTCAACACCGACACCCCGCAGACCGTCGTCGAGGTGCTCAACTTCCTCAACGACGACCTCAAGGTCGACGAGATGATGATCTCGCCCGCCTACGCCTACGAGAAGGCGCCCGACCAGGAGCACTTCCTGGGCGTGACGCAGACCCGGGAGCTGTTCAAGAAGGCCTTCGCGGGCGGCAACCGCCGGCGCTGGCGGCTCAACCACTCCCCGCTGTTCCTCGACTTCCTCGAGGGCAAGGTCGACTTCCCCTGCACCGCGTGGGCCATCCCGAACTACTCGCTCTTCGGCTGGCAGCGCCCCTGCTACCTGATGAGCGACGGCTACGTCCCGACGTACCGCGAACTCATCGAGAAGACCGACTGGGACAAGTACGGCCGCGGCAAGGACCCGCGCTGCGACAACTGCATGGCGCACTGCGGCTACGAGCCCACCGCCGTCCTGGCCACCATGGGGTCGCTGAAGGAGTCCCTGCGCGCCATGCGCGAGACCGTCTCCGGAAACCGGGGCTGACGCCATGACCGCCATTTCCCTGGGCGTTCCAGAGGTACCGGCCCGGCCGATCGCCGAGCGGCGCGTGTCGCGGCAGATCCAGGTCGGGCCG
>NZ_MUBM01000163.1 GCF_002154505.1 Streptomyces carpinensis
ACCCGGCGGCGGAGGCGGAGTGCCGGGCACCGCCGGACCCCCCGGAACACCCGCAACCGCAGCACCGGCCACCCCCGGCGCACCCGGCCCCTGCGGATAGCCGTACGACGGACCACCCGGCGGCGGAGGCGGAGTACTGCCCTGGGGTGTGCCCGGTCCGGCGGGATCGTCGAGTGCGGGCGCCAGCGCCGTGCGCGGAAGGCGGCTGCCGCCCTCTATCAGCGCCGTCTTGGCGTCCGGTGCGGCCCCCGGCGGCGGGGCGTCGTCGTCGGCGTCGCTCAGCGGCGGCGCGAACACGGTCGCGGGCAGCGGTACGGAACGGTCGTCCCCGCCCTCCGCGTTGGTGTCCGTCCCGGCCCACGGGGTCGCCCCGGCGGGCGTCCCCGCGGTACCGGGCGCAGCGGGCGCCACGGGGGCGCCCGTACCGGCCCCGGCGGACCCGCTCACCGGCACCCCGGCCTGCGTCCGCGGCAGCGAGCCGTCCCCGGCACCCGCACCACCGCTTCCGCCGCGCCGGTCCGGGATCCCCAGCTTGTCCGCCGCCTCCTGCAACCACTCCGGCGGGCTCAGCAGGAACGACGTCTGGTTCAGATCCACCCGGGCGGGAGGCGCCGCAGGCGCGGCGTCCACGACGCCGTCCGGCCCGCCGTACTCCTCCTCGTACCGCCGGATCACCTCACCCACCGGCAGCGCGGGCCACAGCGTGGCCTCACCGCTGTCCCGCGCGATCACCAGCCGCTGCGCACCGCCGTCCGACCGCGGTCCGTCGGCACGGTCCTCGGCCCACACCACGAAACCGAGGTCGAACTCCCGTACCCGCACCTCACGGTGCTGATACGCCGGCACATCACCGTTGATCCACTCTTCCGCGCGCTCCTGCGCCTGTGCGAAGGTCACCATCGCTGAAGCTCACTCCCCCACCGACGACACGGAAGAGACCGGGACGGCACGGGCGAAACCACCGTCCACCATCAGGTTCGCCACCGTCTCCAACTCCGGCGGAGACCCCGCCAGCCGGGACAGGAAAGCATCGAAGTCCGCGCCGCACGGCAACAGCAGCCGCTCCACCCGCTCGGCCTGCGACCACGCCGGATCGGCATCCCGGACGTCGTCGTACGCGCAGAACCACACCGACCCGGTCCGCTCGCCCTTCACCTTCACGGCCAGCAGCCCGCCCTGCACGAAACCCACCCCCAGGTAGTCCTTGGTCAGGTGGTCGCGCAGGCACTTGTTGACGTACACCAGGTCGTTGACCGCCGCCTCCTCGCGCACCGTGAAGAACGGCTGGTCGATCAGCAGCCCCAACTCCGCGTCCAGCGCCGTCCCGACCGGCGCGCAACCACCCGCCGCCCGCAGGAACGACCGGTACGCCCCCGGCAGCCGGTACCCCAAGTCCTCCTCGACCTGCTGCACCTGCTGCTCCGACACCGCCGCACCCGACTTCGGCAACCCGAAGTGCGCCGGCCTCGTCTCCTGCAACGGCCGTGTACCGCGCTTGGCCTGGTCGACGTTCGCGGTCGCGATCCCGCCGTGGTGGCGCAGCAGCGCCTTCACCTCCACCGGGACCAGCTCCAGACGCCGGCCGCCCGCCACGTGGTGCCACGTCCAGCCGTGCGGAGTCGCCACACTCGGCACCGTGTCCCACAGCTCGTGCCCCGACGCCGCCAGCGCCGCGTTCGCGGAGACGTAGTCCGTCAGCCGCAACTCGTCGACACCGAAGCCCTCCGGCGGCTCCGCGATCTCCGCCGCCGCCCGAGCGTACGGCGAGAAGTCGGGGTAACCACGCTCGTCCACCCGCACCCCTCTCGGGTGACGGGCGGCCCGTACCGGGTCCGGGAAGTGCACGACCTGCCCGGCATAGGCCGCGTTCGGCGGCGCGGCTTGCTGCCCGAGCCGACCTGCTGTCATGGCGGTTGCCCCCTGCGGCACTCTGTACGGCCCACGATGGGGACGACTTCCCGTGCCGTCCCACCAAGACCCGTATCGACTACTACTCTCCGACGCGTCGACCGCGCGCATCGCGGCGTGCCGACAGCCTATGCGGTACGCCGACACCGGTCACCGGCCCTCCACCCACCGAACCCGACCTCCACACCGCCCGGACATGACCAGCCGTCACCCCGCGGTGACGCACCGCCCCGGCCCTGGCGTGTCGCACCGCCCCAGCTTCCGCACCCGCCACGCGATTTGGCACTCTGTGTCCTCTGGGGGGATGCTCGGGAGGGGATGATGATCATGAACGCGACGCAGACGGGACCACACGCCAGCGCCTCCGGCGACCCGAGGATCGGCTGGAGCAGCACCGAGACACCGCACGCACCCACCCTGCGCCACCGCCGCGACGGCATACTCCCCACCATCGCCGCCGCCCTGTCCGTACGCGGCGCCACCCTCACCGGCACCGCCGCCCGCGGCGAGGAACCCCCCGCCCTGCACCCCCTCGTCCAGGACTTCCTCGACACCCTCACCAGCGCCCAACGCGACCGCTTCACCGGCCGCTGCGCCGAGACCATCCTCATCTCACGGCACATCAGCGCCGCCGACACGGGCCGCAGCAAACGCGCCGCCCGCAAACCCATGACCAACGGCGAAGCCCGCAAAGCCCTCAAACAGGCCAAACTCACCGCCCGGCGCATCCGCGAGGACGGCGACCCCCTGCACGGCAGCTTCGCCACCCCCTGCCGCGCCTGCACCGCGCTCAGCGCCCACTTCGGCGTCCGCATCGTCGACCCGACGGACGACCAGGCCTGACGCCCCACACCCCGGCCACACCGCGCACCGCACGGCCTCGACGAACGAAGGGCAGATGCATCCCGACCGCCACACGACCACACGCTTCGCCGTACCCGTCGACGCCGCCCTGCGCGCCGCCGGCTGGCAACCCGGACGCTGGGACATAAAACAGGCCGAAGTATGGGCCGACGCCCTGCGCGACCACACCTCCCCCGCCGGGCACCGGCACACCGTCTTCCCCGCAGCCGTCGAAGCCTGGGCCGAATTCGGCGGCCTGCGCATCACCCCCACCGGCACCGGCCGCCAGATCGCCCCCACCACCCTCGACCTCGACCCACTGCACGGCCTGCACATGGCCCGCACCCTCGGCGACCTCGGCCGCGCCCTCGACACCGAGGTCTGCCCCCTCGGCACCGAGACCGACACCCAGTCCCTGCTCGCCATCGACGCCGAAGGCCGCGTCTACGCCCTCGACCACACCGGCGACTGGTACCTCGGCCCGGACATCGACCAGGCCCTGTCCGCCCTCATCTCCGGCACAGCCCCGGTACGCCTGACAACGGGCTGACGGACACCCGGGACAACCGAACGAAAAACAGCAGAAGACGCCGGCCCCTACGAGGCAGGAATCACCGCCGACACCCTGAAGCCCCCGGCATCCGTCGGTCCCGACACGAACACGCCGCCCAGCGCCACGACCCGCTCCCTCATCCCGAGCAGACCGTTCCCACCGGACGGCAACCGCGCCGACGACGCCGACGACAACTCCGGCGGCGGCCCGTTCTCCACCTGCATCGCGATCTCCGAATCCCGATGCGCGAGCCGCACACGCGTCTTCGCCCCCGCCGCGTGCTTGTGGACGTTCGTCAACGCCTCCTGCACCACACGGTAGGCCGTCTGCTCGATCTCCGGACCATAGGACCGCGCCTCACCCTCCACCGAGAGATCCACCACCATCCCCGCC
>NZ_MUBM01000164.1 GCF_002154505.1 Streptomyces carpinensis
AGATCTTCATGAGCCTTCTAGACCTGGTGGCGGCGGCCAGAAGGAGGCCACTGCGCGGCCCGTGACCCGCCCGCCGCCGCCCCCGATGCCCGGCTCCCGCGAGGGGAGCCAGGGCCGTCGGGGGCTCCGCTCGTCCCTACGACTCCGCGGAGGATGCCATGACCAGCTCCGTGCCGGCCTTCAAGCTGCGGCCTCCGGCCCAGCCCCCGCACCTGCTGACACGCCCGCGTCTGCTGCGTCGGCTTGACGCGGCGACCGAGCCCGTGGTGGTGGTCTCCGCGCCGGCCGGTGCCGGAAAGACGGTGCTCCTGACCGAGTGGTCGCAGGGCCCGGCGGCTCGCGGAGAGTGCGCCTGGCTCAGCCTGGACTCGTACGACAACGCGCCCGGCCGGCTCTGGGCCGGCATCCTGCGCGCCTTGCGTCGCGTACGGCCGACACTGCCGGGCCGTCCCGACGACGACTGGACGCCCGAGGCATGGCTGGAGGAGATCCTGCCGGGCTTCTTGGCCGGACTCGGCGGAGAGCGGCCGCTCACGCTGATCCTCGACGGGCTGGAGTCCGTCACGGACGCCGACGCGGTCCGCAGCCTGGCGGACTTCCTGACCAGGCTTCCCCGGGGCTTCCGTATCGTCCTGTCGACCCGGCACGTTCCCGGAACGCCCCTTCCGGCCCTGCGCGCCCGGGGTCTGACCGCCGAACTCGACCAGCACGACCTGGCCTTCACCCCCGAGGAGGCCCGGGCGGTGCTCACCGGTCTCCTCGGATCCGCTCCGACCGCGCAGACGTCGAGCGCGCTGTACGAGGCCACCGGGGGATGGGCAGCGGGGCTGTGCATCATGGGGCGGGCCCTCACCCGTTCGGCGACCGAGGCCGGCCCGGAAGGGAACCCGGCCCGCGGCAGGCAGGCGGTCGCCGAGTATCTGGCCACCGAGGTGCTCCACCGGCTCACCACCGAGCAGCGCGAGTTCCTGCTGCGGACCAGTGTGCTCGACGAGCTGAGCGCCGGAGCCTGCCAGGCACTCGCCGGGAACCGGGCGGGCGCACTGCTGCGTGAACTCGCGCGGACCGTGCAACTGCTCGTCCCCGTCGCCGCCGATCCGTCGGCGTACCGGCATCACCCGGCTCTGTCTCCGCTGCTGTCCGACCTCCTGATGTCCGAAGGGACGGACACCGTCGCGTCCCTGCACCGGTCGGCGGCTCGGTGGTACTCCCGGCAGGGGCAGACGACCGCCGCCGTACGGCACTGGGCGCTGAGCGGCGACGAGGCCGCGGCCGCCGCGTCGATACTCGACGGCTGGGAGGAGGCCGTCTCGGCGGGCCGTGGTGCGGAGGTCTCGCACTGGCTGGACCTCCTGCCGCCTCGCACCGTCGCCGCCGACGCCAGGCTGTGCGTCGTGGCGGCGATGGCGGCTCTCTCGGGCGGCGCCCCGGAGACGGCCCGGCGCTGGCTGGACGTCGCCCGGCTCAGACAGACCGGACCGGAGACGGTCGGCGAAGGCAGCACGGTGTCCGATGCGGCAGCCGTCGCACAGGCCGTGGCCTGCTGTCTGGAGGGGGAGGTCGTGACCGCCGACCGGCTCGCCGAATCCGCCGTCGCCGGCACCATGCCGTTGAGCTTCTGGCGCGCCCTGGCCTGTACGGCCCGCGGCGCCGCCCTGCTGTGGGCCGGCCGGTACGCCGAGGCGGAGGCGGTGCTCGACGAGGCGACCCGTGACGCGCATGCCGCCGGGCACGGCCTGGCACTCGTCCGCGCTCTGGGGCTGCGGGCGGTGTGCGCGCTTCTGGCCGGACGGCGCGAACGCGCACGGGCTCTGAGCGACGAGGCCTTCGGGGCGGCCGCGACGGCCCGCCTGGGCGGGCACTTCGTCGCCGTGTCCGCCCACATCGGCCGGGCCGGCCTGCTCATCGAAGAGGGAGACACCGATGGGGCCGAACGGGTTCTGGCCGGTGCGGAGGTGCTGCTTTCGGGTTCGACCCAGGCCGGGAGCGAGCCCCACGTACGCGCCTTGTGCCACTTCACGCGGGCGCGACTCGAGAGCGCGCGGCACAACACGGACGCGGCCCGAGAGGCCCGCGAGGCGGCCGAGCGCGCGGCGGCCCGGTGCGAGTCGCCCGGGGTGCTGGCACTCCTGCTCGCCCGGCCGGGTCAGGCCTCGGCCGTGACGCCTTCGGCGCCGGGCCCCCAGGACCTCTCGCCGCGGGAGCGCCGGGTGCTCCGCGCCCTCTGCGGCCCGCTGACGCTGCGTGAGATCGCCGCCGAGCTCTACGTCTCCCACAACACCGTCAAGACACAGGTACGGGCGATCTTCCGCAAGCTCGGCGCGCACGACAGGAGCGCAGCCGTCGCAAGGGCCCGGGAGTGCGGCGTGCTCTGATCCGGGCCCAAGCACCTCGCTACGACGCGTCCTGGCGCCGGGCGTAGTCCGCCTGGGCCCGGTACGCGGTCTCCTCGGCCCCCTCGCCGCTCACGCTGTCGATGCCGCAGACCTGGCGCGCGAGGTCGGCCATGCTGCCGCCCGGGGACATCTCGGCGCGCTTCATGGTGAGGCTGCGGATGGCCAGCAGGGGCGTGCCGTTGAAGTTCTCGAAGGTGCTGATGCGGTCGCCCCAGTCGGACAGGAACATGTCGCGGATCACTCGGCTGATCTTCAGCCGGTCGTGCGGCCTGCCGACCGGACCGGTCTGCAGCGCCTGAAGCCACGGCCGCAGTTCGGGCTGCTGCCACTGGCCCTCGGTGGGGTAGATCAGCGCGGCGCGACCGGACAGGTCGACGAGTTCGTGGACCATGTCGGTGATGTGCTCGATGTAGTACGCCCGTCCGAAGTCGAACATCAGGACATTCGGCTTGTAGATGCCGCCGGGAGTGAAGAACCCTTCGTCCTCCGAAGCGATCACATGCGCCTTGAGCGTCTGGTGGAAGCCGGCGAACCGGGCGATCCGGGCCTGGACCGGCGGCAGCTGGTAGGTGCCGATGTGCTCGGTGATCAGCAGCGCAAGGCCGAGCATCAGCTCGGCCTTGACCATGGCCCGCACCAGCGAGTGGTAGTGCAGCCAGTCGAAGACGCGCTGCGGGTACAGCGACGCGTGCTGGGGGTTACCGATGTGGAAGACGCGGTTCCAGGGGATGAGCACGTCCTCGAACACGATGATGCTGTCCAGCTCGTCACCCCGCGCGGCGAGCGGGTGCTCCACCTCCTCGCCGTCGCGGACGTTGCTCTCCCGGCAGATGATGGTGACCCCGGGGGTGTTGGGCCGCACCGCTCCGTAGATGATCTGCTCCGGGATGATGCCGGGGCGGTAGAAGACGCCGATGTGGATCCAGTCCCCGAAGGCCGCGCCGGTGCTGATCGCCTTCACACCCCGCACGGTGATGCCCTCGTCCGAGGTGCCGACCACCCGCAGGGCGGGGGACTCGGCCTGGGCGGAATCACGCGAGCGGTCCGCCTGCGGGTCGACGAAGGCCGGCGTCGCGTTGAGGTCGCCGTCGCGCACCTCGTTCCAGAAGTCCAGGATGCCCTCGGTGAGGTCCCTGCCGTCGGTCCCGACGGACTGGCTGCTCCAGGGCTCCGGGTCGTCGACGTAGGTCAGCAGGACGTAGTTGTTGACGTCCGGTGTGCGCGGGATCGCCCCGCCGTCGAGTTCCCGCTGCACCGTCTCCAGGTAGCGCCGCTTGCGCAGCAGGTCCTCCTTGGAGTGGTGCCGGAACCATGTCATGGACCGCCTGACGCCCTCCTCGTCCACGAACGTCATGACGTCCTGAAGGTCCGGGCGGTGGTGCAGGTCGTAGAAGTCCGCGATGCTCCGGGCGTACGCCCTGGTCCGGGGGTGGGTGGCCACGTCGTCGACGAGCTCGTCACCCACCCACACCCTGCGGCCGTCGTTCAGCGCCGCCAGGTATTCCTTGCCTGTACGCACGTCAAGCTCCTCTCCGGGGCAAGAGATCTGGGTGCTCGGAGCATGTGTCGTGGTGGGGTGAGACGATGGTGCGGAACCTCCCTTCACCCGGGTGAAAGCGCCGGTCACAGGGGAGGCGACCGCCGGTCGCACGGAAGCGGAGCCCCCTCGACCGGACACCGCCGACCGGGAGGCCGGCAGGAGCGGCCCGCGGCGGCGCACGGCACCCTCGCGTGAGCCCTGTACGCGCCCCCGCCCGTGCGGCGAGGATGCGCGGTGTCGGCGGGCACGGGGTCCAGGGAGCGCCCGTCCACCGCCAGCTTCCGAGGAAGGCAGGTCGGTCGAGGTGCTGTTGCGTCTGCCCACGTCCGTGTCCGAAGCGCAGGAGTGCCTCGCCGAGGGGGCCGTCCCGATCGGCGGGGCGACACTCGTGTGGGCCACCTGGCAGCGGGACGGCTTCCCCGAACAGGCCATGTCCCTGCGCGATCTGCCGGAGGCCAACGTCATGGGGCCGGGGGCGCTGGGCGCCGCGGTGGTGCTCGACCGCATCGACGACCGCACATCGGAGGTGCTCCGCGGGGCGGCCGGCACGGTGGGGACCGGGGCCGTGCGCCGTACGGCGACGGTCGGCGGCAATATCGTCGGCAGCACGCTGCGCTGCCTGCTGCCCGCGGCCCTCGTCCTCGACGCCCGCGCGACGGTGCTGGAGTCCGACGGGGCCCGCGAGACCGACCTGGCCGAGGTGCTGGCCAAACGTCCCGTACTGCTCGGCCTGCACTGGCGCGAGCCGGTCGCCAGCGCCTACCGGAAACTGCCGGGTGAAGCGGGCGGACCGCCGCCGCTCGTCGTCGCCACCGCACTGCACGCCGACGGCAGCGGACACCACCGCCTCCGTGCCGCCGTCCGCGACGGCTACGACGTGCTCAGCGACAGCGTCCTGTGCGAAAGCGCCACCGACGGCGGCACCCGGACCGGCGCCGAGACCGCACAGGTCCTCGA
The DNA here is from genome assembly GCF_002154505.1 of Streptomyces carpinensis. Classification (GTDB taxonomy): domain Bacteria; phylum Actinomycetota; class Actinomycetes; order Streptomycetales; family Streptomycetaceae; genus Streptomyces; species Streptomyces carpinensis. The sequence goes on from NZ_MUBM01000164.1 coordinate 4,894, forward strand.
CACGCTGCGGAGCACCGCCCTCGGCGGCCTTCCCGCCGCCGCGTGGAAGGTCCTCGGTCGACAGGTCACCGAGCTCCTCAGCCGCCCCGTCGGCCACTGAGGAGCCGGTCGGCGGACTCCCGGACTCGCAGACTCCGGTGAGGGCATCGCCCGCCACGCGCCCGTTGCCCCGCGTGCCGAGCCGTCGTCAGCAGACGGCCGGGGGCAGCGCGCCGTCGTCTCCCCGGACGGTCACTTCCGCTGTGCCGTCGCGGCCCTCCGTGTACGCCGCCGTACACACCACCTGGCGCACCGCGCTCGCATCGAGCCGCCGCACCGCGAGGGGCAGGCGCAGCGCCACCCCGTGGCCGGACCCTTCCACCTCCACGGGCCCGTGGAACGGCGGCAGTTCCGTGTGCAGCCCGGCCGCGCTCTCGTGCGGCTCCGGGCCGGCGAACACACCATGGAACGCCGCCTACGTCGGCCGGGCCAGCAGGAGCCACGGCTGCATCGGCATGAGCGAGGCCGACGCCCGGTGGCTCTGCGACAACGCCCGCATCGGCGACCCGTTCGAGGTCACGGGGTCGGAGACCGAGGGCACCGTGGCCGTGAACAACGGTCTGGGGGACTGGAACCTCGGCTGGGACGACTGGCGCGCCCGCAGCGCCCTGCGCTGACGCCCGGCGCCGCCCCGGCGACTTTGGGCCGACGACTTTGGGCCGGCGGGGGATGCCCGGTGCTTCAGGAGGCGGCTTCGTCCTTGCGGAGTCCGCGGCCCGTCGAGCTGTTCGTCGGTGACCTTCCTGGCGACCCGGGCGGTGAGTTCGCCGCCGAGCTGGGGCCCACCCCGAACAGCGAAACGGTCCGACGCGCGCGGGCCACGGCACAGGATCCGTGCCGTGGCCCGCGCGTGCGTCGTGAGGTGGTTCAGGCGGTGCTGCCGCGCAGCTCCGCCAGGGCGGCCGCGGTCAGCTGCCGGGGCGTGTGATCGGCGTCGACGAGGACGACCGTGCAGTGCGCGGAGTGGGTGAGGGCGGTGGTCAGGCTGCCGTCGGCGAACTGTGCGAGGGGGCCGCGCGGCGAGCGGCCGACCGCGATGGTCCGGGCGCCCACGTGATCGGCGTGCTGGGCCAGGGCCCGGCCGGCGGCGGCGTGGTCGCCGACGCTGGTGAGGATCTGTCCGGTGGCGACGACGCCGTGGGCGGCGAGCCGGTCCAGGTGCGCGGTGACGGCGGCCCGGGCCTGGTCGGCGGTCTCGGTTTCGGCGGCCTGCTCCTCGACCACGGCCGTCTGCTGGACATGGACGACCTCCAGCGGGCTGCCGGTGTCGCGAGCCAGGCGGGCCGCCGCGTCGACGATGGCGGCGGCCTTGTCGTGGGCGCCGACGGCGACGATGACGGGAGGCAGGTCGCTCGCGACCGGGGAGCCGACCGTGGTGAACGACGGCGTCACGGGCTCACTCTCCTCGGTGTGCGTCTCGGCCCGGCGGAGCAGCCGGTGGCCGCTGGCGAGCACCGGGATGGCGAGGAGGAAGGTGGCGGCACCCAGGTAGAAGGGGACGCTGAGGTCGGTGGCGTCGGCGAGCTTGCCGGCCACGTAGGGCGCCAGGCCACCGCCGATGAAGCGCAGGAAGCCGTAGGCGGAGGAGGCCACGGGGCGCTCGACCGGGGAGACGAGCATGACGGCCTGGGTGGTGAGCGTGTTGTTGATGCCGATGAAGGCGCCGCTGACGATGACCGCCACGATGACCACGGTGGGGGTGCTGACGCCGGCGGCGATGACCGCCATCACGATGCCGAGGCCGAGGAGGTTGGCGTAGAGGACCGGGGCGGTGCCGTAGCGAGCCTGCAGGCGCGGGGCGAAGAAGACGCTGAAGGCGGCCACCAGCAGGCCCCAGCCGGTGAAGACGAGCCCGAGTTGGTGGGCGCTCAGCTTCATGGGGTAGGGGGCGTAGCCGAGCATGGTGAAGAAGCCCCAGTTGTACAGCAGGGCCATGATGCCCATGGTGAGCAGACCGCGGTGGCGCAGCGCCTTGAGCGGGGCGATGGGAGAGGTGGGGCGCTTCGGCCTGGGCAGGGACGGCACGAAGGCGAGGGTGGCGACCAGGGCGATGGCCATGAGCACGGCGACGCCGAAGAACGGGCCGCGCCAGCTGACGGCGCCCAACTCGCCGCCCAGCAGCGGGCCCACGGCGATGCCGAGGCCGAGCGCGGTCTCGTAGAGGATGATCGCGCCGCCGAAGCCGCCGCTGGCGGAGGCGACGATCACGGCCAGGGAGGTGGCGATGAACAGGGCGTTGCCCAGCCCCCATCCGGCGCGGAAGCCGACGATGCCGTTGATGGAGTCCGTGCTTCCCGCCAGGGCGGCGAAGACGACGATGACGGCAAGACCTATGACAAGAGTGCGCTTGGCGCCGAAGCGACTGGAGAACCAGCCGACGAACAGCATCGCGACGGCGGTGACGATCAGGTAGCTGCTGAACAGCAGGGAGACCTGGCTAGGTGAGGCGTGCAGGCTCTCGGCCAGGGCGGGCAGGATCGGGTCGACGAGTCCGATGCCCATGAACGAGATCACGCAGGCGAACGCGACGGCCCAGACGGCCTTCGGCTGCCTGAACGGGCTGGCAGTCTTTCCATGTGGTGCTCCGTGCGGTGCACTCATTACCGCTTCTCTCCAGTCGTTTCGGTCGATCGGTCGTGCCGCGGTGGTGGGGGACGGTGATCTCGGCGGGGCGGGCTCAGGAACGCGTCCGGTGGTTCTGGATCGCGCGGGCCAGTGCGGGGAGCGCGATCCCCACCGCGCTCTGCTCCGGTCCGGACAGTTCCTCGACCACCTCCTGCAGGGCCCGGGCACGCTCGGCCCGCCGCTGCCTGAACACCTCCAAGCCGGTGTCGGTGGCCTCCACCAGCACCCCCCGGCCGTCGGTGTGATCGGCGGTGCGCCGTACCAGCCCCGCACGCTCCAGGCGGGTGACGAGCTGGGTCATGTTGGGCTGGGAGACGTTCTCGGCCCGGGCCAGTTCGGTCAGTCGCTGCGGTCCTTCGCGGCCCAGCCGGCCGAGCGCGGACGAGGCCGCCGTGCTCAGTCCGCCGGCGGTGGCGCTGTGGCGCACGTACCGGACCAGCTGCTCCACCGCGATCATCAGGTCCTCGGACGGCGCATCCTGGGGGACAGGGTCCATAACCCGCTTATGCATAGCCGCATTATGCATGTACGTGTACGGTGCAGCAAAGCCCTTTGGGTGGGACGGACGCACAGCATTTCCGCGAAGTCCGGGCGGCACACGCGTGCATGACGTCCGCAGTGAGGCTGTCGGTGTCGTTCACGCTGGCGGGCGGAAGCGTCGGGAGCTCGCCGGCCGTACGGCGGGCGAGGTCCGCGAGCGCCGCCGGTTTTACGGCGCGGCAGGTCGGCGGGCGGCTCGCTCGGTTTCTCGTGCTCGACGGCCATGAGCGGGTGTCCCCACTGAGTCGGATTCAACTCAGGACAGCGCTCTTTCGTATGTATGTGCGATAGAAGGCAGTGGGTCGCCTTTGAAGAAAACCTGTCGTGGCGATGGTAGACATTGGTTCGTCGCGGGGTTACTCTCTTGTTCGTACCCAGGAAGTCGAAGAGGGTACGGCAGACACGAAACTGCCGTACAGCACGTCAAGCAGTAAACGGCCCCACGGGGTCGAGAGCAGTACCCGTGGTATCAGCAGTACGACCGAGTAACCGAAGGTAAGGAGCAGAACGCCATCAGGATCGCCCGGGCGAGGAAGCAGTCCGCCCGGGTACCGCAAGGCCTCGGATTGGAAGGTGGTCCCCGGTCACGCATTCGCGATCCCCGCAGCCCCGCCCTCCCAGGCGGAACCTGTGGACACAGAAGGCCGGCGCAGTCTGCCGGTAGATGGTGTGGAAAGCTCGGGGCCCGGGTGCCAGTACGGCACCCGGGCCCCCCGACGCGTCCCTGAAAGAAGAGGTCTATGCCCCCTCGCAGTACCCGCTCCGTCGCCCCTCTCGACGACGACGACTACCCCGCCTACACCATGGGCCGGGCCGCCGAGATGCTCGGCACCACCCCCGCTTTCCTCCGCGCCCTCGGCGAACACCGCCTGATCACCCCGCTGCGCTCCGAAGGCGGCCACCGCCGCTACTCCCGCTATCAGCTGCGCATCGCCGCCCGCGCCCGCGAACTCGTCGACCAGGGCACCCCCATCGAGGCCGCCTGCCGCATCATCATCCTCGAAGACCAACTCGAAGAAGCCCAGCGCCTCAACGAGCAACTGCGGGCCCAAGGCGGCGAGCCGCAACCGAAGACCACAGCCTGAGCAGCGCCGGCTGAACACCGACCGTCAGTGAACGAGGCCGCCGTCTGGTGTCGGCCTGCGGCTGAGGAGCCTCCGTCCTCCTGGCAAGGACATGGTCCGCATCGTCACACGGAGACCCGCCTTGTGCTCCGCATCGACCGCGACCCCAACCACCAGTCCCCAGGGAGACGTTCGACGACCGCTACTCCTCAAGGTCGGCGGTGAGCGGCTGGAACTCGCCCACCCCGGGCCGAACCGCCTGCCGGACAGCATGTTCATCCAGCCCCCGGCGAACAAGCTCTCATGGTCCCCGCCCGCAGGCCGACGGCCGGCACGCCGGTGGACAGACCCAGGATCGCACCGCATCGGGCCGTAGGCGTGGACATCGTCCGGTGTCACGTGGCGCAACCGCACTGACTCCTGCCGGTTCCACCGGCGATGGTCAGGCGTCCACCTCGTACTGGCCGTGCTCCACGAAGTACCGCAACGCCTCCGGCGTGTCAGTCTCGAGGGCCTGCTCCGCCGCCGTGCGGAGCGCGCCGCTGATGGTCGGATCGGCGAGGATACGGAAGACGGCGACACGGTCGTCCTCGGCCTGGGCGAGGCGGTAGCCGGTCTCCAGGAATGCGCGCAGGGCCTCGGGAGTGCCGTTGTCCAGGGCTTCGGTGGCCTCCCTGATGACCGCCTTGTCATTGTTCTCTTGAGCGGTGGCGAGGATACGGAAGACGGCGACGCGGTCGTCCTCGGCCTGGGCTGTCCAGCGCCCTGTCTTGAGGAAGTACCGCTGGTCCTCGATGGTGCCGTCCATGGCCGCCTGTGCGGCGGCGGCGACGGCCTTGCCTGTGGCGGGGTCGGCGATGATGCGCATGATCGCGACCCGGACGTCGTCGTCGGACATCTCGTCCACCGCGGTGGTCGAGCCGTCCGTGTCCGACACCGCCGCCACGCTCGTGGGCGAGGTGCCGGTCGCATCAGCGGCGACGGCGGGAGCGGCGAGCAGAAGCGCCGGCGTCAGAGCAGTGGCCGCGACGGTCAGGGCAGCGCGGGTCAGTCTCACCTGTGAACCTTCCTTGCGAATGTCGAGAACGGGGACTTCACACAGAACCGGAGATGACGCACGGGCTCTGGACCGATACTGCCGCCGTCAGGAAACAGCGGCACACAGTCCGCCTCACTGGAGCCCTTTGCCTCATCCACACGTTGGGAGATCTTCGCCGAGTCCGCGCCGGAGATCATTGCCAGAACCAGGCAATCTTCAGGGCTTCTTCTTGCCGCCCAGGTGAGGCCCGCCCTCGGAAACCCGTGCGTCCTGGCCCCCCTTGTCTGTGGCATGGTGACTTGGAGCTGTCCGGTCGATCATGTGCGGAGCCGCATGACCCGTGCGGCAGCGGTGGCCGTAACAAGGTGGACGTAGGGCGCTCCGGGGTGTCTTGATGCGGCTGATGGGCGGACCGGGCGGTCCATGCCCGACCTGTACGGCGACGACCTTCGAGCGCGCCATCGAGGCCATGGACCGCCGCGGCGACATCTGCTGGTCTCGGCGGGTCAGCTCCTTTGCGGCGTTCTCGTGCACGATGGTTCAGGCCACGAGCAGGCGGAGGCCGAGCTCTGCCGCGTCGAGGGCGACGAGGTCGCGGTTGCGCTCGGCCCACCGGCCCGAGCAGAGGTCGTCGCGGAGGCTGTTCACTGCCCGCTGCTCGGCCTCCGGCCCGACTCTGGTCCATACCGATACCGCGCGGCGAACATGCTCGTCCAGGTAGGCCTCGGGCCGGCGCCAGTAGGCCTCGAAGAAGCCGTCAGCGCAGTCCCACGGGATGAGCACCGGCTCCGCGCGGCCCCCGATCGCGCCGGCCAGGTCGGCCAGTGAAGGCCAGTCGACGAGAAGGTCAGCGAATTCAGGCAGGTAGTCGCGGGTGAGCCAGAACCGCTCACGTCGGCCGGTGTCACTGGCGTCGTAGGTGAACACCACCACGCGCCGGGCCACCCGCCGCATCTCGCGCAGCCCTGCGATCGGGTCCTGCCAGTGATGAACGGTGCTGAAGGCCATCGCGGCGTCGAAGGACTGGTCCTCGAACGGAAGGCTCTCCGCATTGGCGGCCACGCACGGCGCCGCGCCCGTGGGACGCAGCGCCCGCATGATCGCTGACGGTTCCACCGCGGTCACGTCGCGGTCGGGGGGCTCGTAGGAGCCGGTCCCGGCCCCGACGTTCAGTACCGTCTGTGCGTCCCCCAGCGCATCCCAGACCCTCGCGGCGATCCGCGGCTCGGTGCGCCGTGTCGCGGGGTAAGCGGACCCGATGGCTTCGTACAACTGCGCGCCGAACACTTTCAGTTGTTCCACCGGCGTCGTCCTGATCCCCATTGCCCGTGCCTCCAGTTCCCTGTCTATGGCCGTCACCATGGCAGCGGCGCGATCGCGCTGGTCCAGCAGCAGGCCGCGCAGCCGGCGCAGGTGCGCGACCGCGTCGGTTGTCGGGTCGTCGACCAGATCCGCGATCTCGCGCAAGCCGAAGCCCAGCCGCCGGTAGGCGAGCACCTCCCGCAGTCGCTCCACGTCGCCCGCCGAGTAGGCCCGGTACCCGGCCGCGGTCCGCGCAGACGGCTGCACGAGGCCGATCTCGTCATAGTGATGCAGCGTGCGGACGCTCACACCGGCCAGTTCGGCCACACGTCCCACGGTCAGGTGCTCCTCCACGCCACCGACAATGCGGCATCACGCCACGTGAGGGTCAAGCGCTTTGCTCCTGGCACCGTGAGTTCGGGGTCGAGACGCAACGTCTCACCGCCCGAACCTGCTCAACGCTGCGTATGGGGCGTTCAGTCGAGCCAGCGCGCCCTGTCCCCGACACGGACATGGCCCGGTGTCTCGACCGCCGCGTACACACCGAGGGTGTTGCCCAGCTCGCGGGCGACCCAGCGCAGCACAGAGCGGTCGTGCGGGACGGTCGGAGTCTCCTTGGTGATCATCACGCAGCGGTCGCAGCCCTCGGTGAAGCGCAACCGCAGCGAGCCGATGGCCATCCGGCGGCCGAACCAGTCGTGTTCGGGGTATCCGCTCGCCTGGTCGCCGGGCACGTCGTCGAGCACCAGGTTGGGCCGGAACCGGCTGGCGTCCAGCGCGCTGTCCGGCAGTGCCGATCCGAGGCTGCGCAGGGCCGTCGTCGTCATGACGTGGAGTGCGGCGTGCGGCGGGTGCGGCGGCCGGTGCTCGACCAGCGTGACCTTGGCCCGGACCGCGGCACTGAGCCGGTCGGCGGCGTCAGGCGCATCGGAGCGGAACCGTCGTCCGTCCGGCAGGATCAGCTCCGCCAGGCCCGGTCCGACGGCGACCGCCCGCAGCCGCATGAGCGCCGGAATCGCACCCGCCCAGGTGACCTCATCGCGCTCGTCGTGGACGGCGACGTCCCGGTCCCCCTCGATCCCCAGCGCGCCGACCGTGGCGGCGGTCAGCCGCTCACCGCCCACGGACTTCACGGGATACCGCCATATCTGGTCGATCCGCATCCATTGCCCCCTTCGTCCCGGCGGTCCAGCGACCGCAGCCGACGGCTGCCGCATGTTGTTGTTCCATCGTCGTCCGTGAGTGCGCGACGAGGAGGCTGCTACGGCCGGAACGCACGGTGTTGGGCGTCGATCGCTCGCCCGGGGGCCTTGGCCTGGCCACCCGGAGTTCAACCAGTAGGGCCTGATCAGGAGACCGAGGCGTCCTGTTCGGAAGGGGCACCGCCTCGCTGTTCTGCGCCTGTGGACGGTGTGGCCTTGAGTAGGCCGGCGCCGATGATCAAGGCGGTCAGGGCGAACCCGGCGGCGGCCAGGAAGGCCACGTGGTAGCCGCCGACCAGCGATTCCGCCTCGGTCTTCCCCGCGGCGCTGAGGCCGTTCGTCCGTGCGCCGGCGAAGGTGCTCAGCGCGGCCAGGCCGATCGCGCCCCCGATCTGCTGGGTGGTGTTGAGCAGTCCGGAGGCGATGCCGGACTCGGCCGGCGTGACAGCGGTCATGCCGAGCCCCATGATGGCCGGCGCGGCCAGGCCGAAGCCCAGCCCCATGACAAGGCCGGCTGGGAGGAAGTCCACCAGGTAGACGCCATTGACGCGGACGAACGACAGCATGACGAACGCCCCGACGATGAGGCCGAGCCCCAGGAGGAGTATCGCGCGGTGGCCGAACCTGGTGAGGAGCCGGGTCGAGAGACCGAGGGAGACTGCCGCGATCACCGCGGCGATGGGCACGAACCCGATGCCGGCCTGCAGCGAGCCGTACCTCAGTACGCGCTGTAGGTAGAGCGTGCCGAAGAACAACAGGCCGAACATGCCGCGGATGCTCACCCTGAACCTGCGCAGACTCGAACGCGACGGGCTGTTGACGAGGACCGTTCATCCCACCGTGCCGCCGAAGGTCGAGTACGGCCTCACTCCCATGGCGCGAGAGCTGTACTCCTACCTCACCGGTCTCGTGGAGTGGGCGGAGCGGCATCGCGGTGCCATCGTCCAGGCGCGAGCCGCTTATGACTCTACGGCAGCGGAGCCGCGAACAGGTCAGCCCTGAGCGCAGCCGGAGCGCTGACGCGCGCGGCTTCCAGCGTCCCACGTGCAGACACGGGGCAGCCGTGCCTCCTCGGCAGTGTCCGCGTCGCACAGCGGGCCGAGGCCGCCGGGGAGCTGGACGGAAGAGCGGCCGAGCGTGAGGAGAAACGGGCGACGTCCTCACCAGGCGTCAGCCGGGCTCGGGCGACGCGGCGAAGGTCACCTCGGCCGTGGCGTGGCGCTGCTCGCGATGCGTGGCGATGCGCAGGGCGGCGTCGCGGTCGGTGGGCGTCCCGCAGGCCAGCAGGCGCTCCCCGGAGAACGCGGGACGCCGCAGCCGGTAGGACACGGACCGCACGAGGCGCGACGGCGCGTTGCGGCGCACCAGTTCCAGCATCGTGAGCACCAGCAGCGGGCCGTGGACGACGAGACCCGGGTAACCCTCCTCACCCCGGGCGTACGGCTCGTCGTAGTGGATGCGGTGCGCGTTCGCGGTCAGGGCGCTGAACCGGAACAGCAGCGTTGGGTCCGGGTGCAGGGGGAGCTGCCAGGCCTCGTCGGAATCCGGTGCGGCGGAGGTGCCGAGGTCCGCCGGATGCCGTCCGGCGCTGCGCCCCGACCGGTAGACGATGTCCTGCTCCTCGACGACACACGTGCGGCCCTGCTGGAGGTATTCGCTGCGTACCGTGACGAAGAGCAGCTCCCCGGTCGATCCCTGCTTGGTCGTCACCGTGCCCACGCTGCTGACGCGTTGGGTGCGCTCGCCGATCCGCAAAGGCTCGGCGACCTCGCAGCGGCCCCCGGCGAACATGCGCTGCCGCTGGGGGACGGGCGGCAGGAAGTGGCCGTGCAGAGGATGCCCGTCGTCCCCCAGGTCCCGTTGGGCGGGCCACTGCAGGAAGTGCAGCCAGTGCCACAGCGGCGGCAGGGGATCGCCGGGCCCGGCGGCCGGTTCCGGCAGGTCCAGCACCGCCGACAGCGCGGCGACAGGGCCGGGGGACACCACGTCCTCCTCCGCGACGGCTCCCGGGTTCCAGGACTCCACGTACGGGCCGAGCCCGCTCCGGGTGATCCGCATGCTTCTCCTCAGTCGGTCGGGCTCCGAACGCCGTGGCCGGCGGGCCGGGTGACGGCACCGTCGACGACCGCCGGGTCCTCATCATGCGCGCCGCTGAGAGGCCCCACGTAATAGAAAGACGTGATGCCCGGATGCTGCCGCGGCATGGTGCCCGTCATGTACGGCCCTGATTCGGGCGGCACGCGGTCGTGGGCATCGGGGCCGTGCGGAGCCGTCGGGAGCGGTCGAAAGCCGAGGGAAGTCGTGGGGCTGCCGTCACGCCCGGCTCGCCGCAGCCCCGTCGTGCAGCTCCGCGGACGGCCACCGCCCCTCGTGCACCGCCGAGTGGATCCGGCGGGTCAGTTCCCTTGCGACGACCTCGACGGCGGGTGTGATCCTGCCCGACCTGGAGGTGCCGAGCACGATCGAGCGCCACACGTCCGGTTCGCACAGCGGCGCTGCGCTCAGCGAGCCGTTCGCGACGTCCTCGGCGATGCCGACACCGGGCAGGATGGTCCAGCCGTGACCGGCCAGCACGAGCTGTTTCTGCACATGCATGGAGTTGGTCTGGACGAGCAGGTTCATCTCCACTCCGGCCTGCGCGGCGGCCGCGTCGATCACCCTGCGCAGTCCGTGGCCGGCCGCCGGCGCCACCAGCGGATGCGACACGGCCTCCTCGAAGGGGACCGGCCGCTCGGCCCGGAGCCCGGCGGAGGGTGGCGCCACCGCCCACAGCTTCTCCCGCACCAGTGGGTCGGCGTTGAGCGACGGTGTGCTGGCGAGGTTGTACAGCAGGGTCAGGTCCAGGTCACCGTCGTCGAGCCACTGCTGCAGGTGTCCGGAGTAGGCGGAGAGGAGGCGGAGATCGATGCCGGGGTGGTCGCGCAGGACGGCCGACGCGAGTGGTTCGGCCAGCAGGTGGCCGGCGCTGTCGAGCAGGCCCACCGTCACGATGCCGGTGACCGCCCGCGGTGTCGGCCGGATCTCCGCGCGGGCCCGCTCCAGCTCGTTCAGGGCGCGGCGGGCCCGCTCGACCATGGTCGTACCGGCGGCCGTGGGCCGCATTCCCTGGCGGGTCCGCTCGAACAGGGCGACGCCCAGCTCGTGCTCCAGGGCGCGGATCTGCCGGGTGACAGCCGGCTGGACCAGGTGCAGGAGCTCCGCCGCCCGTGTGACGCTGCCCGCCTCGGCCACCGTGACGAGCGCCCTGAGCTGCCTGATGTCCACCGTTCCGCCCTCCAGCCAGGCCCACCTGCCACGTCCATCTGCGCCAGGCATCGGGACATCAGCGATCGGTATTTCACCTTGGGCCCCATGAACATTCATGATGACACTGCTGCCGGAACGAGGGAGGTTCCCGGAACGCACCCCGTGCTCCACCGTGGTGCATCGGGCGGCTCGAGGGCGACCGCACACGTCACACGCCCTCGAAGTCGGTGGATCTCCCTTGTGCCCCCGCGCGGGGAGGCCACCGGCGACGACCCTGCGACCGGCGACCAGCAGCGTGGGCCTCACCGGCCCCATGTCCGTGGAGGTCAGAGCATGACCGCACTCCCGCTCTCCGGAGTCACCGTGGTGAGCGTCGAGCAGGCCGTGGCGGCGCCGTTCGCCACCCGCCAGCTCGCCGACCTCGGCGCCCGGGTGATCAAGATCGAGCGGCCCGGGGGCGGCGACTTCGCCCGCCGCTACGACACCACCGTGCACGGTCAGTCCAGCTACTTCGTCTGGCTCAACCGGTCCAAGGAGTCCGTGACCCTGGACCTGAAGGCCGCCTCCGGCCGGGAGGTGCTGGAGGAACTGCTGGCGACGGCGGACGTGTTCGTGCAGAACCTGGCTCCGGGCGCCGCGGCGCGCCTGGGGCTGGACGCCGCGTCCCTCACGCAGCGGCACACCTCGCTGATCCCCTGCACCGTCTCCGGCTACGGCACCAGCGGCCCATGGGCGGACCGCAAGGCCTACGACCTGCTCGTGCAGTGCCAGACCGGCCTGGTCTCGCTGACCGGCACGCCGGAGGAGACCGCCCGGGTCGGGGTGTCGGTCGCCGACATCGCCGCGGGCATGTACGCCTACTCCGGCATTCTGACGGCCCTGTACACGCGGGCGACCACCGGTGTGGCGCGGGCGGTGGAGGTCTCGCTCTTCGAAGCGCTCGCGGAGTGGATGAGCCAGCCCGCGTACTACACACGCCACGGCGGCACACAGCCCCCGCGGATCGGCACGCAGCACGCCACCATCGCGCCCTACGGCGCCTACACGGCGGCCGACGGCAAGCAGGTGCTGTTCTCCATCCAGAACGAGCGGGAGTGGTCGGCGCTGTGCGAACGCGTCCTCGCCCGACCGGAGCTGGTGGACGATCCGCGGTTCGTCACCGGGGCGGACCGGGTCGCCCACCGCGACGAGCTCAACGCGGTCGTCACCGAGCGGTTCCAGCGGTCGGGCGGCGACGAGGTGATGAAGCTGCTGGACGCGGCGGGGATCGCGAACGCCGGGGTCAACGACGTGCGCGCGTTCATCGCGCATCCGGTGCTCGCCGAGCGGAACCGCTGGCACGAGGTGGGCATCCCCGGCGCCGTGGTGCCGGCCCTCCGGCCGCCGGTGGACCTGGCCGGCACCGAACCGCGCATGGACCCCGTGCCCGCCGCCGGCGAGCACACCGAACGGGTTCTGGCCGAACTCGGACTCTCCGCAGCCCGGATCGAGGGACTGCGGGCCGACGGCGTCATCTGACACCGGCTTCCGGCATCTGACACCGGCCTCCGGCACGGAAACCGGCACCGAGAACAGCGCGCTTCGGCACCGAAAGACTGAGGAGCACACCGTGAGCACCCTGGACGCCCTCTGTGACGACGAGCAGTTCGTCGTGAAGACCGTGCGCGACTTCGTCGACAGGGAGGTGAAGCCCGTCGTCCAGGAACTCGAACACTCCAACGCCTACCCCGAGGCCCTGATCGAGCAGATGAAGAAGCTCGGCATCTACGGGCTCGCCATCCCCGAGGAATACGGCGGCAACCCCGTCTCCATGCCGTGCTTCGTCCTGGTCACCGAGGAACTGTCCCGCGGCTGGATGAGCCTGGCGGGAGCCATGGGCGGCCACACCGTGGTCGCCAGGCTGCTGGTGCACTTCGGCACCGAGCAGCAGAAGCGCCGTTACCTGCCGAGGATGGCAACCGGCGCGATGCGCGCCACCATGGCCCTGACCGAGCCCGGCGGCGGCTCCGACCTCCAGGCCATGCGCACCGCCGCCCGCAAGGACGGCGACAGCTACGTCGTCAACGGCTCCAAGACCTGGATCACCAACTCCCGGCGTGCCGGACTGATCGCGCTGATGTGCAAGACCGACCCCGAGGCCGGCCCCGCGCACAAGGGGATCTCGATCCTCCTGGCCGAGCACGGCCCCGGGCTCACGGTCTCCCGCGACCTGCCCAAGCTCGGCTACAAGGGCGTGGAGAGCTGCGAACTGGCCTTCGACGACTACCGCGTGCCGGCCGACGCGCTGCTCGGCGGAGTCGAGGGCAGGGGCTTCGCCCAGATGATGAAGGGCCTGGAGACCGGTCGCCTCCAGGTCGCAGCCCGCGCGCTCGGGGTCGGCCGGGCGGCACTGGAGGACTCGCTCGCCTACGCCCAGGAGCGGCAGTCCTTCGGCAAGCCGATCTGGCAGCACCAGTCGATCGGCAACTACCTGGCGGACATGGCGACTTCACTGACAGCCGCCCGCCAGCTCACCCTGTACGCCGCCCGGGAGGCGGACGCGGGCCGACGCGTGGACATGGAGGCGGGCATGGCCAAGCTCTTCGCCTCCGAGACCGCCATGCAGATCGCCCTCAACGCCGTTCGCATCCACGGTGGTTACGGCTACTCGACCGAGTTCGACGTCGAGCGGTACTTCCGGGACGCACCGCTGATGATCGTCGGCGAAGGCACCAACGAGATCCAGCGGAACGTGATCGCGAGCCAGCTGGTCAAGCGAGGAGGACTCGAAGCATGAGGACCGTCGGCACCGCTGAGCTGATCATCGGCCGGGAGCTCATGCGCCACAGCGGGCATCCCATGGCCGACTGCCGGTGCCACGGCGCCCCGCACGCTCCAGGACACGATCGGAAGGGACAACCATGAGCCGCTACGCACACTTCGCCCACCTGCGTGTGGACGGGCCCGACGAGGCAGGTGTGATCGAGCTGGTGCTCGACGCGCCGAAGCTGAACGCCGTCAGCGAGGCCGCCCACGCGGACCTCGCCGAGATCTGGCGTGTCTTCGACGCCGACCCGGCGGTCAAGGCCGTACTGCTGCGGGGCGAGGGCGAGGGCTTCTCGGCGGGCGGCTCGTTCGACCTGGTCGAGAAGCTGACGAACGACTACGACACCCGGACCCGCACCATGCGAGAGGCCCGCGACCTCGTCTACAACGTCATCGACTGCTCGAAGCCGATCGTCTCGGCCATGCACGGACCGGCCGTCGGAGCCGGGCTGGTGGCCGGTGTGCTCGCCGACGTGTCCGTGGTGAGCAGGACCGCGAAGATCATCGACGGCCACACCCGGCTCGGTGTCGCCGCGGGTGACCACGCGGCCGTGTGCTGGCCGCTGCTGTGCGGCATGGCGAAGGCCAAGTACTACCTGATGACGTGCCGCCCGCTGACCGGCGAGGAGGCGGAGCGCATCGGCCTGGTGTCGCTGTGCGTTGACGAGGCCGACCTGCTGTCCACCGCCCGGGGGATCGCCCACGAACTCGCCCTGGGCGCTGCGTCGGCGATCCGCTGGACCAAGCAGTCGCTGAACAACTGGTACCGGCAGGTCGCCGGCGCCATCTTCGACTCCTCGCTCGCCCTGGAGTTCTACGGCTTCGGCGGCCCCGAGGTGCGCGAGGGACTCGCCTCGCACCGTGAGCACCGCAAGCCCCACTTCTGATCCGGACCTGGAGCACCCGGTGCCGGCCACGGACCACGCCGACGCGTGCAAGACGGTCCGGGGACGGCAACGAGACGTCCGCCCACCTGGACGTACTCGTTCTGCGGGGCGACGTCGCGGCGGCGTCCAGCGACGGCGTGAACCGGTGCACGCGCCCGCGGTGACGGCCTCCGGTCGCCGACCGTGACAGGACGCCACCCGATGCCGAGGTGGGCGCCCACCGCCGTTGTGGACGTACTGTAAGCACGTGTTCTCCTTCGCCGGCATCGCGACGGCCGTGCTCGACGAGCACGGAACGGTGGTGGGCTGGTCCGAGGCGGCCCGCGACCTGCTGGGACGGACCGCCGAAGAGGTCTGCGGGCGCCCGTTCCGGGACCTCGTCGCAGGCGACAGGGCCGGCCCGGCCGCGGACGGGGGAGACAGCGGGCTTCCGGCCGCGGGACGGGCGCTGCTTCGGCGCCGCACCGGCAGCCCGGTCGACACCTTCTTCCGGGTGCTGCGCCTGCGGCCGACGCAGGAGTCCGTCGTGCTCCTGGCGCCCGCCCGGCTGGCGGAGGACTGGGAGCAGGGCGCGAACACCCTGCGTGCCCTGCTCGCCCAGGACCACATCGGGATCAGCCTGCACGACCGGGACATGACCGTCGTACGGAGCAACCTCACCCCCGACGTGCTCGGCGGCACCGCCCCGACCCCGGGCAGTCGGCTGGGCGACGTCTTCTCGCTGCGGGATCCGGAGGCCGACGAGGCCGCGCTGCGCCGGGTACTGCGGACGGGTGTCCCGGTGATCGGCAGGAACCTGCGCGTGCGGCGGCCGCAGGACAGGCAACCGCAGCGGGTCGCGCTGTCGGCCTTCCGGGTGGAGGGCGCCGACGGGGTTCCGGAGGGCGTCGTGGCGCTGTACCTCGACACCATCGCGCTGCAGCGGGCCCGCCGCGAACTGGATCTGCTGCAACTGGCCGCCACTCGGATCGGCGGCTCCCTCGATCCCAGGCGAGCCGCACAGGACCTGGCGGACGTCCTGGTGCCCGCCCTCGGAGACCTGGCGGCCGTCTCGCTCGCCGAGGCCGTGCTGCACGGGGAGGAGCCCCCGAAGACCCGCGGCGGGGCGGACCTGCACCTGCGGCGGGCCGGCGTGGCCTCGGCCGCCGGCCCCTATCCCGACGCTCTGCTCCAGCCCGGCGAGACGGTTCCACCGATGCTGTCGACGGCCGAGCTGTCCGACCTCCTGCACGGCCGGGCCGCCGTCTTCGACCGGGCGACCGTGGCCGCCCTGTTCGACGACCCTGCGCAGCTCGGCCGGTTCATCCCGCACGGCGGGCACTCGGCCATGTGGGCTCCGCTGTTCGCACGCGGCCTGGTCCTCGGCACCGTCGCGGTGTGGCGCACCGAGCAGCCGGACGCGTTCGACGAGCAGGACGTGGACCTGCTCACCGAGATCGCCTCCCGTTCCGCGCTGAACGTCGACAACGCCCGCCGCTACCTGCGCGAACGCCGCTCGGTGCTCGCGTTGCAGCAGCGCCTGCTGCCCCAGCCCACGACCGACAGCCCGGCCGCCGAGACGGCGGGCCTCTACCTGCCCGCCGGAGGCGGGTCCGGCATCAGCGGCGACTGGTACGACGTCGTGCCGCTGCCCTCCTTCCGGGTCGCCCTCGTCGTCGGGGACGTCTCCGGGCACGGGCTGTACGCCACCGCCACGATGGGCCGGCTGCGCACCGCGGTCCGCACGCTCGCCGACCTCGAACTCGATCCCACCGAGCTTCTCACCCACCTCGACGACGGCGTGCAGCAGCTGACCGTGGAGTCGGACACGGAGAGCCCCGTCGGCGCCACCTGTCTCTACGCCGTCTACAACCCGATCACCCGCGAGTGCGCGCTGGCCAGCGCCGGTCACCCGCCCCCGGTCGTGGTCCGGCCCGACGGCACCGTCAAGGTCATCGACGTCTCCCCAGGGCCGCCGCTGGGCGTGGGCGGCATGCCCTTCGAGACGACCGTCGTGGACCTGGAGCCCGGCAGTGTCCTCGCCCTGTACACCGACGGCCTGGTCGAGCGGGAGGACGGCGACGTCGACGGGGCACTGCGCCGGCTGGCGGAGAACCTGGCGGCCTCGTGCGGCCCTGGCCTGCCCCTGGCCGACGCGGGCCGCGCGGTGCTGTCCGGCCTCGGCGACACCCCGCCCCGCGACGACATCGCCCTGCTCCTGGCCCGCACCCGCGCGGTACCGGCGGACGACACGGCGAGCTGGGAGTTCCCCGCGGCCCCGGCCGTCGTGGCCGCCGCCCGCGAGGCCGTCGCCCAGCAGCTCACGGCCTGGGGGCTGGAGGAGCTGGCCTTCACCACGGAGCTGATCGTCAGCGAGCTGGTCACCAACGCCGTCCGCTACGCGGGCGGCCCGATCGGTCTGCGGCTCATCCGCGGCGAGGTGCTGGTCTGCGAGGTCAGCGACCCCAGCAGCACCCAGCCCCGGCTGCGCCGGGCCCGCTGGACGGACGAGGGAGGGCGCGGGCTCTTCCTCGTCGCCCAGCTCAGCGTCCGCTGGGGCAGCCGCTACAGCCGCCGCGGCAAGACCATCTGGTCCGAACAGTCGCTCGTACCGGCAGTCGACTTCGCCCAGCTCGTATGAACGGGACGGACTCCGACGGAGCGGCCGGTACGTCGCTCGGTCGTTCTGGGCGCGGGTGCCTGTGAGGGATTGGCGGGTTTGTGCCATCCCTGGCCTGGATTGCGGTGGGGTGGGTGGTCCGAATCCTGCGGTTGTCGGGCTGTGGGGTGCCGCCGGGAGCCGGTTGTCGGGGAGTGGGGTGCCCCCGGAGCCGGTGTCGGGTCCGGGGGGCTTGGGTGGGGGTGGTCAGTCGGTGATGTCGCAGATGGGGGCGCCGGAGGTGATGGAGGCGCCGACCTGGGCGGTGAGGCCCTTGATGGTGCCGGCTTTGTGGGCGTTGAGGGGTTGTTCCATCTTCATGGCTTCGAGGACGACGATGAGGTCGCCTTCCTTGACTTCCTGGCCGTCTTCGACGGCGATCTTGACGATGGTGCCCTGCATGGGGGAGGCGAGGGTGTCGCCGGAGGCGATGGGGCCGGACTTCTTCGCGGCGCGGCGCTTGGGTTTGGCGCCGGCGGCGAGGCCGGTGCGGGCCAGGGACATGCCCAGGGAGATGGGGAGGGAGACTTCCAGGCGTTTGCCGCCGACCTCGACGACGACGGTCTCGCGGCCGGTGTCCTCGTCCGGTTCGGTGTCGGCGGGGGTGGTGAAGGGCGGGATGTCGTTGGTGAACTCGGTCTCGATCCAGCGGGTGTGGACGGTGAAGGGCTGGTCGGAGCCGGTCAGTTCGGGGGCGAAGGCGGGGTCGGTGACGACCTTGCGGTGGAAGGGGATGGCGGTGGCCATGCCCTCGACCTGGAACTCGTTCAGGGCGCGGGCGGCGCGTTCCAGGGCCTCGGCGCGGGTGCGGCCGGTGATGATGAGTTTGGCGAGGAGGGAGTCCCAGGCGGGGCCGATGACGCTGCCGGCTTCGACGCCGGCGTCGAGGCGGACGCCGGGGCCGGTGGGGGCATCGAAGCGGGTGACGGTGCCGGGGGCGGGCAGGAAGTTGCGGCCGGGGTCTTCGCCGTTGATGCGGAACTCGAAGGAGTGGCCGCGCAGGGGCGGGTCGTCGTAGCCGAGGTGCTCGCCGTCGGCGATGCGGAACATCTCGCGCACCAGGTCGATGCCGGCGACTTCCTCGGTGACGGGGTGTTCGACCTGGAGGCGGGTGTTGACCTCGAGGAAGGAGATGGTGCCGTCCTGGCCGACGAGGAATTCGCAGGTGCCGGCGCCTTCGTAGTGGGCTTCCTTGAGGATGGCCTTGGAGGCGCGGTACAGCTCGGCCAGCTGTGCTTCGGACAGGAAGGGGGCGGGGGCTTCCTCGACGAGTTTTTGGTGGCGGCGCTGCAGGGAGCAGTCGCGGGTGGAGACGACGACGACGTTGCCGTGTTTGTCGGCCAGGCACTGGGTCTCGACGTGGCGGGGGCGGTCGAGGTAGCGCTCGACGAAGCATTCGCCGCGGCCGAAGGCGGCGACGGCTTCGCGGACGGCGGAGTCGTAGAGTTCGGGGACCTCGTCGAGGGTGCGGGCGACCTTCAGGCCGCGGCCGCCGCCGCCGAAGGCGGCCTTGATGGCGATGGGCAGGCCGTGCTGTTCGGCGAAGGCGACGACTTCGTCGGCGCCGGAGACGGGGTCGGGGGTGCCGGCGACGAGGGGGGCGCCGGCGCGTTGGGCGATGTGGCGGGCGGCGACCTTGTCGCCGAGGTCGCGGATGGCCTGTGGGGGCGGGCCGATCCAGATCAGGCCGGCGTCCAGGACGGCCTGGGCGAAGTCGGCGTTCTCGGAGAGGAAGCCGTAGCCGGGGTGGATGGCGTCGGCGCCGGACTCCTTGGCGGCCTTGAGGACCTTGTCGATGTCCAGGTAGCTGGTGGCCGGGGTGTCACCGCCCAGGGCGAACGCCTCATCCGCGGCGCGGACATGCGATGCGTCCCGGTCCGGGTCGGCGTAGACGGCCACGCTCGCGATCCCGGCGTCCCGGCAGGCCCGGGCCACGCGGACAGCGATTTCGCCACGGTTGGCGATGAGCACCTTCGTCAGCATGTCGCCTCCGTCATGTCCGCGAGGGACGCGGTGAGCCGGTCGACGGTTCCGACGATCCCGCGGATGTCCGCGCCCGGGGTGAACACCGCGGCCACACCCATGGCTTCGAGGGCGGTGACGTCGGCGTCCGGGATGATGCCGCCGACCAGGACGCGGACGTCACCCGCGTCCTCCCGCGCCAGCAGCTCGATCACCTTCTCCACGATCGTCAGATGGGCACCCGAGAGGACGGAGAGTCCCAGGACCGGCGCGTCCTCGGCGATGACGGTGGCGACGATCTGTTCCGGGGTCTGGTGCAGGCCCGTGTAGATCACTTCGTAGCCGGCGTCGCGCAGAGCGCGGGCGATGACCTTGGCGCCGCGGTCGTGGCCGTCGAGTCCGGGCTTGGCGATCACCACGCGAGCGCGCGGTGCCGACGCGGAGGCGGCGCCGCGCGCCGCCTCGTGGACGGTGTTCATGGTCTCTCCGATTGTCTTCTCAGTCAGTGGGGGAGTGCGGAGGCGAGCCAGCCGGCCGGACCGTAGGCGTGCGGTGTGCGCAGCAGACGGCGCCGCGAGGTCCAGGCGCTGGTGCGGCGCCGGACCGGGCCGGGACGCGGCGCGCCGGCGACGGTCAGCAGCGCGACCACGGCGGCGAGCTCTTCGGGGGTGGGGTTGCCTCGTATGACTTTGATGGTCATGCCTGCTCCCGGGGGGTGGTTTACAGGGGGATGTTGCCGTGTTTCTTGGGGGGCAGGGTTTCGCGTTTGGTGCGGAGTTGGCGCAGGCCGCGGACGATGTGGGAGCGGGTGTCGGAGGGCATGATGACGGCGTCGATGTAGCCGTGTTCGGCGGCGATGTAGGGGTTGAGGAGGGTGTCCTCGTATTCCTGGATGAGTCGGGTGCGGGTGGTGTCGGGGTCGGTGGCGTCGGCGATGGTGCGGCGGTGGAGGATGTTGACGGCGCCCTGGGCGCCCATGACGGCGATCTGGGCGGTGGGCCAGGCCAGGTTGAGGTCGGCGCCCAGGTGTTTGGAGCCCATGACGTCGTAGGCGCCGCCGAAGGCCTTGCGGGTGATGACGGTGATCAGGGGGACGGTGGCCTCGGCGTAGGCGAAGATCAGTTTGGCGCCGCGGCGGATGATGCCGTCGTGTTCCTGGTCGACGCCGGGCAGGAAGCCGGGGACGTCGACGAAGGTGAGGACGGGGATGTTGAAGGCGTCGCAGGTGCGGACGAAGCGGGCGGCCTTCTCGGAGGCGGTGATGTCCAGGCAGCCGGCGAACTGCATGGGCTGGTTGGCGACGATGCCGACGGGGTGGCCCTCGATGCGGCCGTAGCCGGTGAGGATGTTGGGGGCGTACAGCGGCTGG
Organism: Streptomyces carpinensis; assembly: GCF_002154505.1. Classification (GTDB taxonomy): domain Bacteria; phylum Actinomycetota; class Actinomycetes; order Streptomycetales; family Streptomycetaceae; genus Streptomyces; species Streptomyces carpinensis. The sequence goes on from NZ_MUBM01000164.1 coordinate 25,612, forward strand.
GTCTCGAAGAACTCGGTGTCGTCCAGGATGTGTTCGATCACCGTGTGCATGTCGTAGGGCTGGTTGGCCGAGTCGGGGACCAGGGTGTCCAGTTCCAGGTCCTCGTCGGTGACGGTCAGGTCGGCCTGCTCGGGGAAGGCGGGGGGCTCGGAGAGGTTGTTGGAGGGCAGGTAGGACAGCAGTTGTTTGACGTAGTCGATGGCGTCTTTTTCGTCGGCGGCCATGTGGTGGGCGACGCCGGAGGCGGAGTTGTGGGTGCGGGCGCCGCCGAGTTCCTCGAAGCCGACGTCCTCGCCGGTGACGGTCTTGATGACGTCGGGGCCGGTGATGAACATGTGGCTGGTCTGGTCGACCATGATGGTGAAGTCGGTGATGGCGGGGGAGTAGACCGCGCCGCCCGCGCAGGGGCCCAGGACCAGGGAGATCTGGGGGATGACGCCGGAGGCGTGGGTGTTGCGGCGGAAGATCTCGCCGTAGGCGCCCAGTGAGGCGACGCCTTCTTGGATGCGGGCGCCGCCGGAGTCGTTGATGCCGATGATCGGGCAGCCGGTCTTCAGGGCGAAGTCCATGACTTTGACGATCTTCTGGCCGTAGACCTCGCCCAGGGCGCCGCCGAAGACGGTGAAGTCCTGGGAGAAGACGGCGACGGGGCGGCCGTCGACGGTGCCGTAGCCGGTGACGACCCCGTCGCCGTAGGGGCGGTTGGTCTCCAGGCCGAAGTTGGTGGAGCGGTGCCGGGCGAACTCGTCCAGTTCCACGAACGAGTCCTCGTCCAGGAGGAGTTCGATCCGTTCACGGGCGGTCAGCTTGCCCTTGGCGTGCTGCTTGGCCACGGCGCGTTCCGAGCCGGCGTGCGTCGCCTCATCGATGCGGCGCTTCAGATCCGCGAGCTTGCCCGCGGTCGTGTG
>NZ_MUBM01000165.1 GCF_002154505.1 Streptomyces carpinensis
GCTGCGCGACGCACTGGGCCCGCTCCTGACCGATGCCGATCTTCGATGGGGCATGGCGGAACGGGCCCGTGCGTACGGTCGCCCCGACGCAGCCGACAGGCTCGTGGACGTGCTCCTGTCCGCCGCGTCTGGGTGAGCCACCGGGCGGATGCCCGGACATGACGAAGCCGCCCGCCGTAACTCCCCCGTGGCGGGCGGCCCGTGCCGTTGGTGTGCAGAGGTCTGGGTCGGCTGCGGCGACGTACGTGTCCTGGGCCGCTGGACGACACCGGCGGGAAGCCGGCGGCGGGATTCGAACCCGCGTCACGCTCTTAGCAGGAGAAGTAGCCGCTGCCTGCGCACCTGCACGAGGCACGACCGTAGCGGGCGAGTGGGGGCGGGCGCACGCGGGTTTCCGGCACGGCATCTTCTGACTAAGGATCGGTCAAACCGCCGATAAACACCCCCTTCGAGTGCTTACCAGCTGGTTCGAGGCTTGCGCACGGTTCAGGCCGATAGCTTCTGCCGTCCGAAGGTTGATCAGGAAGGCACCACAAGAACATGCGCACGCGTATCTGGCTGGCGGGCATCGCCGTCGCTGCGGCGGCCCTGACGGGCTGCAACAGCACCGACACCAGCTCGGCGACCAGCGAGAACAAGGCCGAGGCCACAGCGCCCGCCAAGGCCCCGAAGGCGGACCTGGCGAAGCGGGACGTCAAGATCGTCCGCACCGGGTTCGAGAACCACCCCACATGGGGTGACCACGCGTACGTCACGCACTACACGATCACCAACCACGGCACGGGCGCTGCTGACTACTTTGTGAGCCTCGACTATCTGGACGCCGACGGAGACGTGTTGGGGTCGACCGGCGTGACCGCCGAGAAGCTCGGTGTCGGCAAGACCAACACCGGGGACACGGCCCCGCTCGAGGCGGAGATTTCCAACGGCAAGATCGCCGATATCAAGAGCGTCCGGGTCACCAAGGTCGAGCGCACTGACCCTATGTAGCCGCGCAGGACGCTGCGTGATAGACAGGCGACGAGGCCCCCGCTGAGGAAGCCAGCGGAGGCCTCGTCGTGCCCGGGGCCTACTCGTTGGTGAGCGGGCCGGGGTCCTTCATCCCGCGTGCGAGGAAGTCGAGAAGCTCGGTCCGGCGGGCGCGGGTGAAGCGGCCGAGCTGCTGCTGCAGGGCGATGTACTTCCCCGCGGTGACGACGTTCGCGCGGAGCCTTTCGTACGCGTTGCTGGCGCGGCTGGCGCGCTCGAGTGCCCCGGCGAGCGCCGTGGTGCAGTCGGGCCGTCCGCAGTCGCCGTCCGCCCACACCGGGTCTTCCAGGACGGCTGTGGGGGCGTCCGGCTTGGGGCAGGACAGCATGGCGCAGGTGACGAAGCCGCCACTGCCGAGGAACAGGCTGGGCCGGCGGCAGGCCGGGCAGATGCCGACCACCTTGGGCATGCGCTCGGCTTCGGCGCGGCTCTCGCCGGCGAGGACCCGCCGCCACCGCTCGACCACTTTCGGTGTGACGTGCACGGTGCGGAACGCCTGGTCGCCCGCGGTGAACCGGCCGAGGATGTCGCCGAGGGTGGCCGTCAGGTCCGCGTTGCGCTGCCGCAGGTCCTCGATGGTGCGCTGCGCGGCGTCGGCGGCGGCCAGGTGCTCGTGCAGGGGCACGCAGCCGTGGACGAGGTGGATCAGCCGACGCCGTTCTTCGTCCACCTCCTCCGAGGCGCTGACCTGGTCGTCTTGGTCGGACTGGACGAGCTCGGCGTGTTCGTCGCCCGGACCGGCCTGGTTGGCGTCCATCTCCTTGTGCAGCAGGCCGAACGCCTCGGCGAAGGCGGCCCCGGCGAGCTGGCGGGGCACGGTGGCGCTGTACGCGAACCGGAACCCGGACGGACCGGTGTCCGGACTGTCCGCGCCGGTGTCCTCGGGCACGGTCCGGACAGTGTCCGCGCTGATCGGGTCGTCTCCGGTGTCGTCGGCGGCGGGTGGGAAGGACACGAGGCCGCCCATGTCCGGACGGTCGTCGTCGGCTGTCCGGACGGTGTCCGCCTGGTCGTCCTGGCCGGTCGGGGCTGCGTGCATGTGCCCGCCTGCGGGGTCGACGGCCAGCAGTTCGCTGGTGAGTCCGCACGAGCAGCCCGGGGAGGGGTCGACGCACCGGCCGGCGACGATGATGCACCGGCCGGTGGTGTCGACGCCGACGTGTCCGAGGAGGCCGCGGATACCGCCCGTCTCGGCTGGCTCGTCGGTGAGGAACGCGTCGGTGATGGCCCGGCGGATCTCCGCCCGACGGGAGTCGGTCACTTCGCGGCCCTTTCACGGCGCGGCTCGGTGGGGGCTTCGGGCGCGCGCGGGACGCGCCCGCTGCCGGGCATCCACCAGTCGGGGGCACCGCTGCGGATGAGGGTAACCAGCCAGTCGGGGCGCTGCGGAATGGGTAGGTGCCAGCCGTCGGGGCCGGTCGGCGCGGTCACGGTGACGGTCGGCGGGTTCTCGTCGAGTTTCTGCCAGGTGATGACGATCTCCTCTGCGGGGATCTCCATCTCCTCCTTGGCCTTGTCGTCGCTGGGCGTGAGCCGGTAGCTGCGGCTTGCCGTGCGCAGGGCGGCGACCTGTTCGATCGTGACCTTCATGCGGACTCCCCGTTCGGGTCGGGTGCGGGCTGGGGCTGGACGGTCGGCTGGGGCCGGCCGGGGTCGTAGCGCCACAGGGCGTGGTCTGGGCGGGCGCGGACGTGGCACATCTCCAGCAGCTGGCGGGCCATGAACACGCAGACCTCGCGCGGCAGGTCGTACGGGTACGGCGAGGCGTTGTCGACGGCGTGCGCGAGGGCGTCGACGGTCATGCCGGGCTCGCCAACGGCCAAGGCCTCGTCCCACTGGTAGCCGCAGCGCCCGCAGGTGCGTTGCAGCCGCTCGGGCTGCGGGCCGGGCCGGTGGCGGCCGTTGAAGGCGTCGAGGCACCGGACGGGCAAGGACAGCCGGTACTCGGTGTCCGCCTCGGGGTGGAGGCACTTCGGGCATTCGGCGTCGTCCCCGGAGAACGGCGGCAGGATGCCGCCGCCGTCGTCAGGGTTGGCGGGCGGCTGGTCGGCGGGGCCGGCGGCCGCGGTCTGGCCGCTCCAGCCGAACGGGGACTCGCCCCGATCGGTGTCGACCTGCAGCTCTGCCGTCTGCCGTTCCCGGCACGTCACCCGGGCGGGATCGGTGCTGACGCGGTGGTTCGTCACCTCGCCGGGCGGGCGCCCGCAACAGGGCATGAGGCCCTGCCCGGGCAGCGGGCAGGCGTGAACGATCTCAGGGGTACTCAATGCTTGCTCCGGTTGGTGCGGCACCAGTCGTCGTGGAAGCGGCCCATGGACGTCCACCACAGGTCGCAGTCACAGGTGTTGGGGCGGAAGCGGACGCGGAGTTCTTCCAGGGAGGCCCTGCCGATCTCCCGGCACAGGGCAACCAGGCAGACCAGGGCCACCGCGTAGGCGGCTCCGACCATGTCCAACGGCGCCCGCTCGTGGAGGAGAACGGCGCCCTTCCCGGAAGCGGCGAGGAACACCACGCAGTAGGCGACGAACGCAGCTCGTCCGGCGCCGGTCACTGCGCCCACCTCCGCCACGCCCTCAGGAAGTGACGGACGAAGCCGACCGCGGCGGCCAGCAGCAGCGGCGAGGCCAAGACGACCGTGAGGAGCGGATGCATCAGGCAACCTCTCCGTTCACAGTGGGCGGTTCGCAGTGGTGGTCGGGCTCGCAGCGGTTGCCGTGCTGCGGGCAGCCGGGTTGCTGCTCGAAGCACGGCCGCGCACATGACCCGCAGGGGCAAGAGCCCACGCGCTGCTGCTGATCGCTCACGGTTCGGGGCCTTCCGGGGTGGGGCCTGGCGTCCGCCGGCCCGTCTGGTTTGCTGGAGGGAGACGAGCGCCCTGATACGAGCAGGGCGCTCGTTCACTGCTGCACGGGGCTCAGCCGTCGACCGGCTCGGGCTCTGCGTCGGCCGGGGCCGGGGCGGTGACGGCGTTCGCCGCCGTCAGCGCCAGGTCCTGGCCGACAACGCACAGCTCGGGCAGCCGCATGTTGGGGCGGCAGACGTCGCACTCGTCGATGTGCTCGCGGGCTGCTGTGAACGCCGCTCCCGCCTGCAGCACCAGCGCGGTCAGATCCTGCCCGGTCGGCATCTCCGGGTCGGCCAGGGCCGCAGGGCTGACCTTCTCGCCGTGGATCCACGCGGCCAGCCCGTCGGCCCACATCTGCCGTGCCATGTCGGCCTGCTGCTGCCGGAACTCGGCGTCCTTGCGCAGCGTGGCCAGCTGCGGGGCGTGCCGCTCCACCGCGTCCAGGTGCGGCTGCTGCAGGAGCCGGGTCAGCTCCACCGGGGTCCGCGTGGTGCGGCCACCGCCGGGGTCCAGGCACATCGCCAGGAAGCGGCGGACGTCGTCTTCGGTCTCCAGGTAGTCCATCAGAACTGGTCCTTCCGGTTGATGAGGGTGGGTCCGAAGCCGTGCCACGGCGGCACGTCCGGGGTGGTGGTCCGTCCGGCCTCGGCGATCGCGGCGGCGATCACCCGGCGCAGACCGGCCCGCCGGTCGTCGGGGCAGCGCTCGCCGGACTGGACGTCGGCGAGGACCGGCCGCAGCGGGATCGCCTCGGTGCAGATGCGGCCGCGGTGGTGGACCTGCTTGTGCCGGTCGCCGATGTGCAGCCAGTCCCCCGCGTCCAGGTCGGCCGCGACAGCCAGCTGGTCGACGCGGTCACCGAGGGCGGGGCCGCCGTCGGTCCAGGCGATGCGGAGCCGGGTCCCGCCGTCGGGGCGGTGGAAGACGATCCACAGGAACGTCTCGGGGCCGGCCTGGTCGGCGATGTCGTCGACGATGGCCAGCTCGACGGGGGTCGGGTCGGCGGCGATGACGAGCCGCGCAGGCGTCTGGGTGGTCATGGGGTCCTCTCGCTGGTCGGGGTGGTCTGCTCGGCTCGGTCTCGGCGGCGGCGCTCGGACGGGCCGACCAGGTCGGCGCCCCGCTCGAACGCGGCGACGATCGGCGCCATGCGGCTGGCCTCCCGCTGGGCCTTCGCGCGGGCCCTCATGCGGGCGAGGACCTGCGCCACGGTGGGCCGCTCCCACGTGTGCATCCCGGCCGACGCGATGTAGGCCCGGCCGTGCGTGCTCTCGGGAAGGCCGCACCAGCGGCAGCCGGACGGCACCGGCGGGTTCCCGTCGCGGAAACGGATCGGGCCCCGGCGCAGGCCGGTGACCGGGTCGCGGGTCACGAGGGTCACGAGCCACCCCCGGCCTCGCGGGCGGCCCGCACCTCCTGGTGCACGTCCGTCGCCGTGCACACGGCCATCTGGAACAGCATCAGCAGCCCGTCGACGAGCAGCTGCCCGTCCGCGCCCGCCTGCCGGTACAGCGCGTGGAACAGCGCCTCGGCGTGGTCGCCGTCGCGGTTCGCCCGCGCGACCGTGAACTGCGCGGCGAACCGCACATGCGGCGGCAGGTCCTCAGCCGAACCCGCCTCGCCGGTCTCCGTGTTCTCGACGGGCATGCCGAAGTACGAGCCGGGCTGCCGGTCCCGCAGCGCGGTGAACGCCGCGACCTCGGCGAGCATGCACGCCAACGCGAACGCGTCCCGGTAGCCCCCGGCGATCAGCGGCACGATCAGGTCGACACCGCCCTCCAGGTCACCGGTCACGCCCTTCGCCAGCGCATCGCCGACGATCCGGGGCGCATCGGCCTCTGCAGTGGTCGTCATTCGTCCTCCCAGTCCGGTCATCCCAAGGCCCCCGTCCACAGGGCCAGTTCCTCCGCCGCCTCCGCGTTCGCCCGCACCAGGCCCTCGCGCTCGTCGAGGACCTCCGCGAGCGCCGTCCGGCAGTCGGCCAGCAGCCGCCGCAAGTCGGCGTCGGCCGGCGGCTTCACCGCGCCCAGCCGGGCCAGGACCTGGCGGACCTCCTTCAGCCGGTCCGGGCCGAGCTGGAAGCGGGCGGGCGTCTCCTCCGCAGTGCTGTCGGCCATCACGCCGACTCCTGCGACAGGGCCAGGTCGTTGCGGCACGGAGCACCGCCCGGGTCACCGTCCGCGCCCCGAACCGGCGCACGGCCTCGTCCTGGCCCAGCTCGGCGACCGCACGGGCCACCTGCTCCAGCGGCACCGCCTGCACCACCGACCCGTCGCCGGTCTCGCCACGGCGCCGGTTCGTCGCGCAGAACAGGCACGCGTCCCCGGCCGACGGATCGACCGGCGCATTCGGGTGCTGCGCACACCTCCGGGCCAGCGACGCGCGGGCCACGACGAGGAGCCGCCGGGCCGCGTCCATCTCCTCCCGGATCTCGTCCAGATCCTCCGGGGCGGGCTGCAGGGCGATCAGGTGCTCACCCCGCTCACCCAGGGCGCGCAACGCCACGCCCAGCTCGGTCACGTGCTTGCTCATGCGGTCTCTGCCTCCTGGTAGGTCGCGAACTGGCAGTCCTGGCAGGTCTGGTCCGTCCGCGACCGGAACTCACGCCCACAGCCACAGATCCGGGCCGGGGCAAGCGGGTCCTCGCGCTTCCACTGGAACGGCGGCCGCGCGGGCTCGGCGGGCGCGGGCGGCACGTCCGGGACGACGGCGATGATCGGCGGCTGGATGGCTCGCCCGCGTCGGGTCTTCGGGTGGGCGGGCAGCTCCTGGTGCCGCGAGCAGCGGGTCCGGCCTGGCTTCGTCAGCGCCCGACCGCACTCCTCGCAACGGCCGTACGGCACGTCATCGGGTTCCGCTGACGATTGATCGCTCTCCCCGGGCCTCGCACGCCCGCGCGTCGGTGGCTGAGGTGAGTCATCAGCCATCGTCTGGTCAGTTCCCGGGTCCCTACCGAAGGTAGGGCGGTACTGGTCCCCCCCGGCGGGAACGGTGTCCGGAACCCGTTCCCGAACGGGGTCACTACCCGTTCCAGAACGGGGTCCGGGAATCTCGGAACCCCCGGCGGGAACGGTGTCCGGAACCCTGTCCGGGAACGGTTCCCGGACCCCGTTCTGGAAGGGGGTCCGCGAGCCCTCGTCGGCCTCCTCCTCCGCCTTCTTGGCGAGAGCACAAGCGATCTCCTTCGCCTTCTGCTCCTTCCTTCGCTTGGCCTGCCGGGTGTCCGTGTAGAGGTGCAGGTGCTCCAACCACGGCACTTCCTTGCCGACCGGAGGCACCAGCAGGTACACCGACGGCAGATTCGGGCGTCGCTTCCGGCGAAGGAGACCAACGGCCATGAGGACCTTCACGCAGCGCGTGACTGTCTCCTCCGTGCATCCGGCGATGGCGCCGAGCGTCTGGTAGCTCGGGAAGGCATTCGTGCCGTCAGCGTCCGCGTACGTGGCGATCAGGATGCCGATGTGCACGCACTTCGACACCTCCTGTCGCCGCATCCGCAGAGCCTCGTCACGGAGGCGGTTGATCCACGCGTTGCGTACCGACTGCTTGTGCTCGGTGGTCGCCACGTGTGCCTCTCTGAGTCGTACTGGTCAGGGGTGGGGGTCAGGCGGCCTGTTGCTCGCGGAAGCGCTTCAGCTCGGCCATGACGGCCTCGTGGAGGGCGAGCGCCATCGGCGCCAGGTCTGTGGACCTCTGCGCGCCGGCCCGGACGGCAGCGGCCCACAAGAGCGGGGCCGAGTAGCCGAGGCGGGCGATCTCCTCCACGGACTTCCGTGCTGCCGACATCTCCTCTTCAGTGGGCTGTGGGTCCGGGTTGGGGTAGCTGCCGGTCCAGCCGTAGACCCCAGCCACCGAGGACCTGATGCCGCCAGAACGAGTCCGCGGCCGGGTCGTAGGGCTGCCGCAGGTCCGCCGCCGAGTTCTCCGCGAGCAGTCCCCACACCGATCGCTGGAAGGCCGTGGTCACCACGGGCTTGGTGGCCTCCAGCGCGGTCGTCACGACCTCGTCGGGTGCCGTGCTGGTCTTGCCGTTGTTGCACGGTCCGCAGGCTGTGACGAGGTTGCTGCGATCGTCGGTGCCCCCGAGGGCTACCGGCGTGACGTGGTCGACGGTCAGCTCGGCATCGGCTGCGGTGGTTCCGCAGTAGCGGCAGCGGAAGCCGTCTCGGCGCAGCACCTCGAACCGCATGCGCGGGGTGACTGACATTTCCAACTCCTTCAGGCGGGCAGACGCGTTGGGCTGATCACCACCCGAGAGGCGATGATCAAGACATAGCCAACATAGCATTTGGCCAACACTGATGTTGGCAATGCGGTAGTAGTAGTTCGCGTACACACCCGCGAGGCCAAGCCGACTGTGGCCAACGGCCTGTGGGAAGATCAGCCCATGCCCGAGGAGACGCCATTGACCCGTCTGCAGGCCGCGGCAGCTGCCAAGAAGGCCGCTGAGGACGAGGCCCAGAAGATCCGCGACAAGGGCGCCGCGCAGTTCGCCGAAGCCGTCGTCTACGCGCTCACTCACGACGGCATGAAGCCCAAGGAAGTCGCCGACGCCACCGGGGTCCACTACGAGACGATCCGCCGCATCGCACGGGCTGCTGACGTCGAGCGTCTGCGTGAGCCCACCGTCACGAGTCGGCGCAAGGCCGAGGAACGCTGACCGCCCCTGAGGCACGCCGAGGCGGGGGCAGCCGACAATGGCTGTCCCCGCCTCGTGCGTGTGAGCTGTTCTCACGGTCATCCGGCCTGCCGCCCGCCGGCGAGCGCCCCCGCCGCCTCGGTGGCCCGGTTGAGCAGCCGTACCCACGCCTCGAACGGCCGGTCCCTGAACAGCACCACCGGGTCGATGACTCGGACGACGGCGGCGGCCTGGCAGGCGAAGGAGACGCCGGGCACCTCGCAGTCCGGGTCCACTTCCAGGGGCCCGTCCGGCTCGACCTGGTACAGCGCCCCGTCGGGTTTGACGGCCGCGTAGACGCGGGCGACGTCGCGGCCGATGGTGACGTACACGCGGTCGCCTCGGGCGTGTTCGGGGCTGGCGCCGAGGGCCTGGGCGGTGCCGGTCAGCGTGTGCTCGACGCCGGTGGCGATGGGCGGGAGCACGCGGTCGCCGGGCCGTAGGCCGGGGACGCCGCCGTGGAACAGGCGGACGCCGGGCGGGCTGGTGGTCATGCTGCTGCTCCGGGGGTGGTGCCGAGGTGGGCGTGGCCCGCGTTGCACAGGCCGGCTGCGTCGGCGACGAGCGCGGCGACGCAGCGGACGAGGTGTTCGCCGCCGATCTGGGCGGCCGCGGTGAACACGGCTTCATCGGTGTCGTGGTCGCCGTTGGCGTAGGCGACGATGAACCGCAGCGAGAACAGGTCTTCAGCGGTGGTGACCCCGGAGTCGCGGCGGTCGGGCCGTAGTTCGGGCTCCAGCTGGCGGACGATCCACATCTCACCGCGTTCGGGCTGGGGGGCCTGGTCGCCGAAGAGGATCTGCAGGCTGTGGTGGGCGGCGTACGCGAAGGCGCAGCACATGCCGTACACGCGGTTTATGTCGCCATCGAGGGCGACGGCCTGAATGTGCTCGGCGGCGGTGTCGGCGTCGCCGCCCATCTGTGCGGCGAGGGCCGCGTAGATGTGCTGGGCGGCCTGATCGGTGCTCATCATCGGGTGCTCCGGGAAGTGGTGGGGGGCGGGTCAGCAGCCGTCGACGTCGATGTCGATGTCGATGTCCACGCCGTGGCCGCCGTGGTGGCCGTGGCCAGCCGTGTGCGGGGCTTTGCTGACGCGGGCGGTCGGCCTCGGTGCGGGGGCCTTGGTGAGCTTGGGCGGGGCCGCGGGAGCCCTCTTGGCGGGTGCGGGTGCTGCCGGGCGCGGGCTGGGCTTGTCGGCGGCGGCCAGGGCCGCGTGGAGCTGCCCGGCGCCCTGGCATCCGCTGTCGTTGCCGTCGAGCTGGCTGCTGCAGGCGGCGCCGATGATGAGCGCGGCGACCGCGGCGACGGCGAGGCCGACGACCGTTCGGTTCTCCATGAGGTGTCTCCGGCTGGCAGTGGAAGGGCTCGGGACGGCACAAGGGGGAAGGGCCGCCCCGAGCCGGTCGAAGGGGATCAGGCCTGCGTCTTCTTGGGCTTGGCGCCCTTCACACCGCCCCGGACACGCAGCTTCGTGCCGACGGACAGCAGCAGGTTGCGGACCGTGCCGTACGAGTAGCCGGAGTGATCGCGCAGGTTCCTGATCGACGACCCGGCGTAGTACCGGCCCTGCATGTCCTTGGCGATCCGCTCCCGCTGGTCGGCGGGAATCTGGGCGTTCGTCACTGTTTCCGGAGCCTTTCGTTCTCCCAGGCCTCGGCGTACTCCTCGGCCTGTTGGGCGATGGCCAGCTCTGCGCACACCTTGTGCGCGGGCCGTCCGTCTGTGTCTTGCAGCGGGGTGAGGCGCCCGCAGTACCGGCAATTCCTGTCGACGCCGCCCCAGTGGCCGTACGTCCAGTCGAGGACGCCGGTCGGCGGGATCCTGGGGCGGCGCGGTGCTCTAGGCCGCCGGGGCTTGCGTGATCCGGCCACGGCTGGTCACCAGTGCCCCTCGCTCGTCGGGGTCGAGCCCACCCCAGATACCGACCGGCTCACGGCGCTCGAGGGCCCCGGCCAAGCACGGCTCGATGACCGGGCACCTGGCACAGACCTGCTTGGCCACGGTCGCTTCGAGCTCCCCGATGCCTCGCCGCCAGTCGTCCGGGAAGAACGTGGCGGGGTCCTTCTCACGGCACAGGGCCCGGTCGCCCCACCAGTCGCGCCGCTTGTGCGTCGTGGGCGTGTCGTAGCTGGTGCGCATCAGCAGCCTCCTCGGGAGTCGCGCCCGGACATGTCCGGGCCGTTGTCCGCCGAGGTGTCCGGACACGTGTCCTCGCAGGTCGGCGGCTTGGAGCGGGACGGAAGCAGGAGGGGCACGGACAGAGCCCGGACACGCGTCCGGGCACTGTCCGACTGGCCCGCCCAGAGCAGGGCGGGCACAACGACGAGGACCAAGGCGGGCGGCCCCCACAGGTGCGCCGACCGCACGGCGGCATCCACCGCCACGGCGAGATCGAGCCACAGCACGAACAGGTCCACGGTCACGTCGGCACCCCGTCATCCCGCCACCGGCGGATCGTCTGGTCGCAGCAGCCCAGCCGCCGCGCCAGCTCGACCACCGCCAACTCCTCGCGGACCAGGCCCACGGCGGGATCGGCCAGCCGGAACGCCATCCGCTGCTCGGGCAGCGCCAGCGGCGGGTACGGCGGCTTGCCGCGCAGCGCCTTCCGGATCGCCACCAGGTCCAAGCCCCGATAGGTGAGCCGGCCGGGCTCCGCAGCCCGCATGACGTCGTCCTCCTGGTGCTCACCGGCCACACACGCCTTCCGCGTGCACGTGCCCTCGCAGCGGCCCAGCGGCTCCCGCCCGTAGTGCAGGCGGAACGCCAGCCGGTACGCGGTCTGCGTCTTGCCCGCCATCGGCACACCGTCCGTCGAATGTCGGCCCAGCCACATGCGGTGGCCGCCACCGACGGGCACCGACAGCTCCTCGTAGTCGGCGAGGGTCCACGGGTCCCGCCGCAACCAGTACGGGCGCATCCCGAGGTCCTCGCGGACCTGCCGGACAAACTGCTTGCGGACGCGCAACTGCTGGGCGGCAGCGCCGTTCGAGATCGGTCCGGCCTTCAGCAGACGCGCCGTCCGCTCCCACTTCTCCGCTTGGGTCTCAGGCGTGGGCATCGTGCGCCTCCTGGCCCGGAAGACGCTGCTGGACGGCCTGGTCCCGCATCAGCCGGTCGGACAGGTGCCCGCCCTCCACGCAGTGCGGCATCTCGCACTCGACGCGGATTTGCCCGATCGGGTCCTGGCCGTGCCCGATCCGGAACGCGACCCGGTACGCGGTCTGGCCGCTGACGAACAACGGGGTGCCGTCCTTCAGGTGCCGGCCGAGCCACCGGCGGTGGCCGTCGTCGGTCACCTTCCTCTGCTCGAAGAACCGCTGCCGGGTCTCCTCGGACACCTCGTGGGCGTCCCGCCTCGGCCAGCGCACGCCCGTGTTTGCGCGCACCGGCCACGGCTCCATGCCCAGCTCCCTGCGGACGCGGGCCACGAACGACTCCCGGCAGCCCAGCCTCTCCGCCACCTCCGCATCGGGGGCGTTCTCGGCCTGCAAGATGCGGGCGATGCCCTCCCAGCTCGCCCGTACGGGCTCGCACTCCGTCATGCGCGCACCGCCTTCAGGTCGCCCTTGGCCAGCTCGCGCATCACCCGGTCCGCCAGGTGCTCACCGGCCAGGCAGTGGTTGACCCGGCAGGTGCCGCGCACCTGCCCCTCGGGCTCGCGGCCGTGGTGCAGCCGGAAGGCGACCCTGGCCGCGGTGACGAAGTGGTCGACCAGCGGCACCCCGTCGCGGGTGGTGCGGCCCGTCCACGTCACGTGGCCGTCCTTGGTGACCCGGGCCAGCTCCTGGAACCGCTCCTCGGGCGACGGCCGGGGCGGCGCCGGATACGCGGGGAGGCCGAGGCTGTCACGGACCCGGGCCACGAACGCCGGCCTGCAGCCCAGCCGCTCGGCGAGCTCCAGGTCCGAGACCGTCTCCGCCTGCAGGACGGCCGCCACGCCCTCCCAACTCGGGCTCACCGGGTCACCGCCTTCGTGCGGCGGGAGTCCTGGAAGCACTCCCGCTTGCAGAACCTCTGCTCGGCCCGGGACGGCGTGAACGAGCCGCCGCAGCCCTCGCACGGGCGGACGTTGTCGGTGCCCCGGCGCATCGTGGAGACGTGCGGGGCGATCACGAGCACCGTGCGGGGGCGCTCGGGGTCCAGCTGGATCTCGGCGTACTTCGCGGTCACCTGCGAGTCGTCGACCCACAACAGGCCGTTCCCGGCGTCGCAGACGTGCTTGAGCAGGTTGTCGCCGTCGATCTCCTGGCGGCTGGACCGGTGGAACACGCAGCCCAAGGCGACGTTCCCCGTGAGCGGCGGGCGGCGCCACCACAGGCGCATCCGGTCCTTCGTGGCCCGCTCCGCCTCGGCGTCGGCCGGGTCCTTGTAGGCGCGGCCCTCCTTGTTGAACCTCGGCCGTGCCTTGCTGTGCGGCTCCCCCGCCAAGACGGTGCCCCACGCGGTCTCTTCGTCGGGGGCGAGGAACTGCAAGATCTCCTCGGCCCGCTGCCGGTCCCCCGGCCGAGCAGCCGTTGTTGTCATCCCTCACCCCCGGCCGGCTCGGGCCCCTGCGCGTCCGGCAGGACGAAGGTCGGCGCGACGATGAGCCCGCCCGGCTTGTACGGCGGCTGGGGCGGCTGGGACGGCTGGGAGGCCAGCCGCGGGTTCGTGACGTTGATGAGGACCACATCGTCGGCCGCAGTCGCCCCAGTGTTCGCGTAGCCGTGCAGCATCACGCCAGGCAGCTCGTCAAGGCCCAGGAACGTCGTCGGGTTGGCGAGCTGGTACATCGGCACCGACACCGAGACGTCCGCGCTCCAGCGGGCGACCACGACCTGCGCCATGCACGCCTTCTGGTCGACGTCCTGCACGACGAGCGCGGTCGCCGCCCACGGCTCGACCCGGGCATCCAGGTACAGGCGGCCGAACTGGGTGATCTGCGGGCGGCCGTCCACGACGGTGACGTACCGGCGCAGCGTCAGCTGCTCCACCCGGCCCGTCGGGTCGTCGGTCGGCTGGCCGGTGTCGATCGCGCGGAGCAGCGTCTCGGTCTCGGCAGGCAGCGAGCTGCCCTTGGCCGCCGACACGGCGCGGATCCGCGCCATGTGCCACGCCATCGTGCCCGGCGTCTCCTCCGCCGCGCACGGGCAGTTCAGCACGGTCTGGTGGTTGTCGGGGTCCACGTGCCCCGCACAGCCGATCACGTTCGTCCGGCCGCGCTTGCACAGGGCCTCAGTGCAGCAGGGGCAGTTGGGGCAGTCAGCCTGCTTCGGACGCACATACTCCGGGCCGAACGGCTCGTGCTCAGGTCCTTCGTCGTAGCTCATGGGTGTCCTACCAGGTGAGGTGAGCGGTGGAGCTGCCGCCCGGGGCACGGCGACCCCGGGGCGGCAGCAGAGGGGCCGGTCAGGCAGTGGCCGGGGCCGGGAGAAGCGGCCAGTCGAACGGGGAGTCGTCCACGTCGTGGCCGACGCGGGCCAGGTACTCGCGGAACTCTTGGGTCTGCTCCCGCGCCCACACGACCTGGGCCTCGTGCAGGTCGCCCAGCTCCTGACGCGTCAGCCACGGATGCCGCTTGGCGATCTTCCAGACGACCGCGCAAGCCGCCTTCGCGTCGACCTCCGCGTTGTGCGCGCGGTCGAGCCGGACCCCCCAGTGCGCGCAGATCGCGCCGAGGTTCCGCTTGCCCCTGCGGTACTTCGCGAAGCGCTTGTCCAGCACGCGCGGGTCCAGGACGACCGGCGTCGAGTTCCACAGGCTCTTCACGCCGTACCGCTCGCACTCGCGCTCAAGCAGCGTCAGGTCGAACTGGGCGTTCATCGCCACGAGCGGCAAGCCAACCATCGAGTACGCGGCCAGCGTCTCGGTGACCTCGCGGATGACCTCGGCGGCCGGGCGGCCCTCCGCACGAGCCCGCTCGGTCGTGATCTTGTGGATCCTGGTCGCCTCGGCCGGGATCTCCATCCCGCCCACGTCCGACCGCCAGCTCCGGACCTCGGTGGGCTGGCCGCCGCCGTAGCGGACCACGGCCCCGGACACGACGCGGTCCCGGTTGACGTCGACCCCAGTCGTCTCGAAGTCGAGCCCGATCAGCGGGAAGTCCAGCCATGTCTTGCGGGTCATCAGTGGTCTCCCTTCGGCAGGAACCGGCCCGTCAGCTCGTCGCGGACCGTGCCCGCGTACGCGGCGTCACGCCGGTTCTTCATCTGGGTGGAGCGGTCGGTCCAGCGGCAGTTGTTGGGCTCGTAGCCGCGGTTGTTGTCGATGCGGTCCAGCTCCAGGCCAGGCGGGCGCTCGCCCATGTCGGCGAGGAAGTTGGCGAAGTCGCGCCAGCGGTCGCACACGGTGATGCCGCGCCCGCCGTAGTCGGCCCACTTCTTGTGGCTTGGCCTAGTGCAGCGGGCGACCATGTCTTCCCAGGTCATGTAGAGCGAGGTGCCGGCATGGCCGTGGCGGGTGCTGCGCTCGACAAGCAGCTCGGTGCGGAGGCAGCCGCAGGACTTCGTGTACCGGCCGAGGTCGAGGAAGCGGACGGACTTCTCGGTGCCGCAGTCGCAGCGAACCTCCACGAACGTCTCGCCGGGCTGGCGATCCTTCGTGACGGTGAGACGGCCGAACCGCTCCCCCGCGCGGAGCGGGCGGGGAGCTGGGCTCACTGTGGTCACCTCCGTCCCTTGCGGCGGCCTGCCCGCGTCGACCGACGCGGCTGCGACCGCTTCTTGAGGGGCCGCCGGGTCACCGGGGCCGTGGGAACGTCCTGGGACGCCTCCGCCGCGGTGTGGGCCCGCTCCGCCTCGGCGAGGAGCTGGGCGGCCTCGGTGTCGGACGCGTGCAGGATCTGCACCTCGCCCCGGTCGCCGGCGTCGTCGGCGTCGGCCAGTGCCCGCAGCTCGGCGGACTTCGGCACCACGCGGATCAGGCGGCGGATCGCGGATTTCTCCCACATCCGCAGGAAGAAGCGGTGCCAGTACGAGTCGCGGGTCTCGTTCTCCTCCGCCCGCCGGTACGCCTCGCTGAACTCGTTGCGGATCTCCTCGGCGTCCTCCCGCGTCAGGAGGATCACCTGCGAGCGGGCGCCGTTCTTGAGCCAGGCGTACGCGTACGCGATGACGACCTCGCCGCGGTCCTTCTGCGACAGCTTGAGGTTCGGCCGGTGCACGAAGTCGTCGGGGTACCGCGCGGTGGGCACGTAGTCGTACTCGTCGTGCCCGCGGATCACGCCGACGTGCACCGACTCGACCAGGCCCGAGCGGTACATCAGCTCGATGTAGCCCTGGTACATCGGCACGAAGCTGGCCGTCGTGCCCTGCCGCGTGATGGCGGCCTGGTGGCCGTCCGGGATCAGCCCGAAGCGGGCGCAGGTCAGCAGCGCCTGCAGGACACTGGCCGGCTTGCACTTCGCCAGCGTGGGGAGCACCGACCGGACCGCCGCGAAGAACGCGGACTGGTCCACGCAGGCGGGCAGGGCCTCCTCGAAGTGCTTCCGGTAGACGCCCAGCCACTCCATGACCGTGTCGTTCATGGAGGGCTCGACCTGCTCGTGGCCCTTGATGTCCGCGAGTTCGGCCGGGGAGTCCGGCGCCTGGTCGTGCTGCTCGGCGGCCGGGGCCGCCGTCGGCTCGGCGGCCTGGCGGGCAGCCTTCAGCCGGTCCTTGAGAGTCAGTGCCGTCGTCATGCTCAGCCCCCCGAGGGCACGCGGAGCACGCGGGCCCGGAAGTTGGTGTAAACCTGCTTGTCCGGCGAGGTCTTGAGGGCATCCACGTCCAGGACGCTGACCGTCTTCCGGTACTTCGCGGCGATGTCCGGCCGCTCCTTCTCCAGCCGCTTGGGCGCGAGCGTGCCGTTCTGCTTGTTCGTCCAGACCACCTGGCCGTCGGACGTCTTGACGATCTCGTTCGCGCCCGCCACGAGCCGCATCTCGTTCTGCACGGCTCGGAGTTCGTCCTGCGCGTCCTTGACCTTCTGCTCCAGCAGGGCGTGCCGGTCGAGAATGTCCTGGGCCTTCGCCGGGTCGACCGTGGCGATCGACTCGGGCTTGACCTCCCACAGCCGGGCCAGCAGGTTGGCGGTGTCCTCCAGGCCGTCAGCGGGCGGCGGGAAGCCCTCCACGATGTGCCGCTGGTACCACTGCTCGCAGTGCTCGACCAGCTCGCCGATGATCTCCTCGTCGCGCTGCAGCCGGAACCAGCGCAGCTTGTTACCGCCGACCAGGCCGGCGACGTAGCCGTGGTCCCAGCCGCCGACAGCCATCCCCCAGTAGCACTGGATCGCCGGGGCATCGGGCGGGGTGTCGCCGTCCCAGTCCTTGATCTGGTACTCGGAGCGGTTCTTGCACTCCACTGGGGCCACCACGGCGCCGGTGTCCGGGTCGAGGGCGTACCGGTCGACGTTGACCTGCATCCACGGCCGCTCGATGTTCTGCAGCGTGCCCGGCGGGATGGCGATCGGTGTGCCCGACCGCTTCGAGAACAGGTGGGCGATGAACCCCTCGATCTCCCGGCCGACCTCGGCGTACTCGTTGTCCTCGTCGACCTTCCGGCCGTGCTTCTCCTCGTACACCCGCCGTGGCGAGGCGTACTTCCCGGCCAGGCCGAACAGGGCGGCGACGTCGGAACCACCGATGCCCTCGCGGCGCGTCGCCAGCCACCGCTGGTAGTAGTCGGGATCGTCCAGCGACCCGGACGGCAGGATCAGGCGGGCGGCTGGGGCGTCCGGCAGGCCCTCGGCTTCGGTGGCGTCCTCTCGGACGAGCGTGTCGGTGGTCACTTCGTCGCCCCCTTGGTGCGTGCGGCTTCGTCCTTGATCGCCATGCGGGTCCTCGTGTCGAGGTCGTTCAGGTACAGGGCGGCGCCTCGTGCGCTGGTGCTATGGCCCGTGGGGCTGGCCTGCACGAACCGGCGGATCACGCGTGCGGCCTCGGCGTGGCCGGCCCGCTCGACGACGTTCGACGCCGACAGCGCCCGCCAGTGCGGCACCTCCCGGAGGTACTCGGCGATCAGGTCGACCGCGGCCTTGTACCGGCCGCCGTCGACTCCTGCGATCGGAGGCTTGCGCCGGTTCCGGCCTCCCGGCCCCGCCGAGGCGGCCAGCTGCCGAGCCTCGGCCAGGACCGCGCTGTACTCCTCCACGTGGCCGCACGCATTGGTCCACCGGTCGCAGATCAGGCGGGCGCCGTCCCGGACGAAACTGTGCGCGCGCACCGGTCCGCGCGGGCCACCGCAGCGAGAGCAGCGCGAGGAAATCTCGACGGTGGCGATGCGGACGCCTTCGTACCCGCGCTGCGGGCCGTAGTCCGGCACCCGTACGGTCAGCCGGTCCGGCATCGGCTCTACATCGAGCCCGGCCACGTACCGGGTCCACACCGCGGTGCCGGATTCGTGCCGGGCCGCGTACGCCTCGAACGACCCGCGAGGCCGGTAGACGACGATCGTCCCGTCGCCGATCAGCCGGGCCACGTTCCCGGCGGTCACCGAGCTCCGATAGACCAGGACCGGCAGCCACGTGCCGGGCTTGGCTTTCGCTTTCGCCTCTTCGGCTACCACCTGGTGGTCAGCGGGGCTCTGCCTGTGCGTCACCGGCGGCCCCCGTTCTCCGTGGACCGGCGCGGGCTGACCATGGACCCGGTGACCTGGCGGCGGAGACCGGTCTGCGACGGGTGCCGCATCTGCGAGCACGTCAGGCAGTTCCTGGGGTCGTGCTTGCGGGGGTGCGGGATCTGCGCACCGTGCGCGGACCGGTCGGTGTGGATGCGTCCGGCGACGAGGGAGGCGACGAGCAGCAGGAAGCAGACCGCCATCGCGCCGAGGATCAGTGCGTCCTTCACTGGGCGCCTCCGGTCAGGCACACCAGCGTGCCCAGCGGGCGGGCGGCGAACAGCTGCCGCAGGTCGGCGGAGGTCAGGCCGTGGTCGTCGGGCAGCGGGTAGCTGGCCCACACCTCGACGGGCACGCCGTCGTAGCAGGTGACGAGCTGGGCGACGCCCTGCCGGTCGTTGCCGCGGTGGCATTCGGAGCGGACGACCGTGCCGCCCATCAGCTCGGCGCAGGCGTCGATGATGTCGCCGTTGCCGGTCTCGCCGATCTGGTGGCCTTTCAGCACGCCGGGGGTCTCGCCGAGGACCCACACGAGCGCGGACAGTTCCGTCCGGTGGCCGAGGAGTTGAGCGAGGGCCACAGCCGGGGCCTGCTCGGGGCTAGGATTCGGGTTCACGGAAACCTCGATTCAAGGGATTGAGGTGGCCTGGTGAGCGGGGCTGTTGGACCCGGCACGGTCTGGCGGCCCCGCAGCCGTCACACCCGGGCGGCGGCGCGCCTGCGGCCCTGAGCGGGCTTGATCGCGGCCAGCGTCAAGACGGACGGCGTGTTGGTGTCGGGGATCTGCGCGGCTGCTTCGTCGGCCGGCGGGTTGATTACGGCCTCGGCCTCGGGCGGCAAGACCGCGTACATGGACTGGATCACCCTCAGATCGCAGTGGCAGAAGACGGCCTCGTTCTTGCCGTACTTCTGGTGCGGCAGGCGGGAGATGTTGTCCTCCAGCCACCGGCGCTTGATCTTGAGGGCGGCGGCGGCCTCGTCGTAGTCGAGATTCCGGACCTCGACGCAGACGCAGTGTGTGCGCGTCCATGCAGTCATCGGGCGCCCGCCCCTGCCGTCTGACGCTTCGCCTCCAGTACGACGACCGGGCAGTTGAGCGCCTCGGCGAATCTGTTCAGAACCCGTGGGGTGGCGTTGCGGGCCCCCGATTCGATCTTGCTCACGAGCTGTTGGCTGACGCCGCACCGCTCGGCGAGTTCCTGCTGCGTCAGGCCCGCCTTCTCTCGGGCGTAGGTCACGGCACTCGGCTCGTGGTTCAGCGGACGCCTACGGCGCCCTCCAGGCGGATGGGTCATGCAGATCAAACTAGTCGCCACTAGGCTCTAGTGCAACCACTAGACGTAGTGCCGTGTAGTGGAGACGTAGTGGCGTGTAGTAGCCGTCAGGGGGCGCACGGGGCGCAAACTAGACGGACTAGTGCGCGTAAATTTGATGAACTTCACTACAAATTCAAGCCATCCTGGATGGCGGACTAGCGTCTAGTCGTGGGAAGCTCCCAGCATGACGAAGAGCCCGAGCCCCGCACCACCGCCTGAGGCCGCGCTCATCAAGGCGGCCTTGAAGCGGAAGCGAATCCGCGTCGACGACGCGACCAGACAGGCAGGCATCAGCAAGTCCCGCTGGGGGCAGATCATCGCCGGCTACCAGTCGGTCGGCGGGCAGCGGATCGAGGTGAGGGCACCGGACGAGACCCTGGCCCGCATGTGCCTGGCCGTTGGCGTCACCTCGGCAGAGCTCGCCGAGACCGGCCGCGTCGAGGCCGCCGAGATCCTGGAGGAGCTGGAGACCGCCGAGAGCCCGGCCCCGGCCGTCTCGGGATATGCAACAGATCCGCACATCGACGCCATTGCCGCGCTCCTCGCCACCCTCCCTCCGGAGGCGCAGGAGGAGGTCCTGCGACGGGTCGGCCGATCTGCCACACCGTCAACTCCCGCTGATCGCACGGAAGTTCAAAACCGTCGGGCAGGGTGACCGAAGGTAACGGGACGGTTACAGGTTCATTTAAAACGCAAACTGTCTACCGCATATGCACAAACTTGCCTGGAGCTACCAAACAGCACTAGGGGGGTTTAAGTGGCGGACGTGTTGCTGGCCGGGGTCCTCGGCGCGGCAGTCCTGGCGATCTTTCTCCTGTACCAGTCGAACAAGAGACACGAGACGATCATCACGCAGCTCCGCGCGGAGGTCACTGCAGAGAAGATCGCTCGTCTCACGCAGGGACTCGAGAACACCACGCCGCTCGCGGCGGACGAGCTGCAACCAGCCCGCCGCAAGAAGCACCTGATGCTCTACATCGGCGGTGGTGTCGCCGCGATCTTCACCTCACTCGGCAGCCGACTGCGCAGCGCATTCAGCCGGTCCCCCGGTGGTGCCGTCGTCGCTAGCGCGGGCGTCGTGGCCGTCGCAAGCACTGCCGCCGCACTCATCATGGGAGCCACCGGCAGCGCCACCAACCCCGGCGACCAGGGACCCGCGCACCCGGCCACCGCACCTGACAACGGTGTCGAAGATGCCGACGACAGCACCGCCCAGGCCGACGACGACAGCCTCGGCGAGGCCGCCGACGACAGCACCGCAGGCGCGGGCGCAGAACTGAAGGACGCCACCGCCATCGACACCGGCGAGCGGCCGCTGCGCGACACGAACCCGTCGACGGACGACCAACAGGCATCTCCCGACGCGTACCCGGCGCCTTCCGTCGGCGCCTCGGTCGGTGAGGCCACGCCCGGCGGAACGCCGACGAGCAGCGCTCACGCCCCGGCCGGCGACTCGGGCGACAAGGGTGGGACCGCAACCGACACACCGCCGACGAGCGGCGCAACCGCCCCCGCCCCTGGCCAAACCGCCAGCCCTGCCCGGCCTGCCCACCCGGCGCACCCGTCGCACCCCGCGCACCCGAGCCGCCCGGCTCACGGCAGGCTCATCTGCGTCAAGGCGTCCAAGGGACACTGCCTCTTGGGCAAGAAGTAGCACCGCTGCAACGACCACCAGCGTGGCCCCGGTTAGCAAGCCGGGGCCAACTGCTGCCTGCCGTCAGGTCACCGGCTCACGGCCCCTGGCAGCCCGGTCCGGGTGCTGCCCACAGATACGTAGAGCCTCCGCTCGCGCGTTCGCGTACGCGGCCCGGACAGCCTCCTCGTCACAGCCCCAAGCCCAGGCCGCGGTCTCGGCCTCCGAGCCGCGACGCCACTCGGCCGACCCGTGTGCCGGCTCCTGCGTGTAGCCGTCCTCGAAGTCCCACACCCACCGGCCGTCCAGCTCTCCCGCCCCGGGGTGTGTGACGACCTCTGAGCCGTCCGCGGCATAAGCGACCGGCCCCGCCCGCCACACCCAGGTGCGTCGCGGCATTTGGCTGCGTACGGCCTTCAACGCACTCTCAGGGCCGGCTCCGCCACCGAATGCGCCGACCCATCCGTCGCTGGTCGTCGTCTCAATGTGCACCGAGCCACCACGCTCGCGCACCCAGCGCTCTGCCGTTCCCTCAGCGTGGCCCAGGTCCCAGAACCCGATCTGCCGAGAGCCGAGGTAGGCGACGTGCACAGCGCGCTTGCAGTCACCGCCTGACCGGATCTCCGGCGGCGCAACAGCAGCAGGCGACACAAACCCCATGACTCTGTCGATCGTCACCAGGGCGGCCTTGTGCGCCGTCTCCAGCAGGTGACCGTACCGATCGGACGTCGTCTTGATCGACTCGTGCCCAAGGCGGCGCTGCACGTACGTCAAGCTGTGCCCATCCGACAGCAGCGCTGCGACGTGAGAGTGCCTCAGGTCGTGAAACGTGGGGTGCTTCCACTCCGGCAACAACCCGCGCGCCTTGGCCCTCTTGACGGCGCGCCCCCATCGCTCCCAGAACGTCGCGTACTTGAGCCTGTCCCCTTCGCCATTGTGGAAGATGAGCTCGTCACTCCCCAGCTTGGCCAACCCGTACTCCTGGAGCTCCTGCCAGAGTCCGGCCGTGATTTCGACCGTCCGCCGGCCCGCCTTAGTCTTCGGAGGCCCCAGGTACCAGGGCGCATACACCCGCCTCTTCCACGCCCTGACGACGCGGACCTCGTACTCGCCCGGCCGTGGATTTCGGGCATGCCGCGCTGCCAGCGCGCTGATCTCGCCCCACCGAAGCCCGGTCCCGTACGCGAGCCGTACGAGCATCCGGTCAGAGGCCCAAGGAAAGCACTCGACCAGGCCGGCGACCTCCTCTGGAGTCATGAACTCCATGTCGTCGCTCGACTCGTTGTCGTCGATGCCCCGGTCGTCGGCCGTCGGGAGCCGCGTCAGATCGCACGGGTTCCGGTCCCGAAGAGGCGGCTCGGCGATCACCGCCTCCTTGAGGATCGACGACAGCAGCCCGTGGAGGCCCCGCAGCGTCTCCGGCGACATGTCCTTGATCTTCGACCCGCGCCTGACCTTCGTCGCCAGCATCTTGTTGACCCACGAGCCGATCGTGGCCTTGCTGAAGTGCTCGGCAGAGCGCACGTCACAGAGGCCGAACGTCGGGAAGATGTACATCTCCAAGGCCCTGATGCGCTGGCGCTTGTAGCGGTCGCTCGCCGTCCGGTGCTCCACGGACTCCCGCGCGAAGTGGTCAAAGCGGTACCTCAGTTCGTCGGCAGACGTCTCGTTGATGTACCCCTGGCCCTTCACCCAGCCCGGCGGCCAGTTCTGCCCGGCTTCGTCAACGGCCTGTTTGAAGACGTTGGCTGACTCTTCGTCATCAAATCGCTCCGTCTGCCAGTCACCGGTCTTCGAGCCACCGTCTCGCCACTTCACCTGGAAGCTGGTGGTCTCCCCGGCCTTGTTCTTGCGCCGAACAACGCTCGCCATGGCAGGAGGCTAGCGCCGGTGTTCCCACCGTGTTCCCAACACCTCACGGGAACCAGCCAAGTTCCAGAGCTTTGCCCAGGTCAGCATGCAGATACGCGACGACGACCCGAGCCCCCGCACAGCGGGCTCGGGCCGTCGTCGGCACCCGGCCGTCGGGCCTTACAGGGCCAGGCCGGTCAGGACCAGGACACGCTCGTAGGTGTAGTCGTCCATCGCGGAGCGCACGCCCTCGCGGCCGACACCGGACTGCTTGACGCCGCCGTAGGGCATCTGGTCGGCGCGGTAGGACGGCGCGTCGCCGATGACGACGCCGCCGACCTCCAGGGCGCGGTGGGCGCGGAAGGCGGACTGCAGGTCGTGGGTGAACACACCCGCCTGCAGGCCGAACTTCGAGTCGTTGACCGCGGCGAACGCCTCGGACTCGCCGTCCACCTTCTGCACGGTGAGGACCGGGCCGAAGACCTCCTCCGTGGCGAGGGTGACGCCGGCCGGGACGTCGGTGACGACGGTCGGCGCGTAGGTGGCACCGTCGCGCTTGCCACCGGTGAGCAGCTGCGCGCCCGCGGTCACGGCCTCGTCGACCCAGGACTCCACGCGCTTGGCGGCGTCCTCGCTGACGAGCGGGCCGACGTCGGTGGACGCGTCGGACGGGTCGCCGGTGCCCTGCGCCTCGACGGCGGCGACGATGCGCGGCAGCAGGCGGTCGTACACGGAGGCGTCGGCGATCACCCGCTGCACGGAGATGCAGGACTGGCCGGCCTGGTAGTTCGAGAAGGTCGCGATGCGGCTCGCGGCCCAGTCGAGGTCGGCGTCGGAGGAGAAGTCGGCGAGCACGACGGCGGCGGCGTTGCCGCCCAGCTCCAGGGTGCAGTGCTTGTGCGGCACCGACGCCTCGATGGCGTAGCCGACCTTGTCGGACCCGGTGAAGGAGATGACGGGCAGTCGCTCGTCCTGCACCAGCGCGGGCATCTTGTCGTTGGTGACGGTCAGCACCGACCAGGAGCCGGCCGGCAGGTCGGTCTCGGCCAGCAGCTCACCGAGGATCAGTCCGGACAGCGGGGTGGCCGGGGCCGGCTTCAGGATGATCGGGGCGCCGGCGGCGATGGCCGGGGCCACCTTGTGCGCGCACAGGTTCAGCGGGAAGTTGAACGGCGCGATGCCGAGGACGACGCCCTTGGGGAAGCGGCGGGTGAGCGCGAGGCGGCCCTGGCCACCGCCGTCGGTGTCCAGGCGCTGGGCCTCGCCGCCGTTGAACCGGCGGGCCTCCTCCGCGGCGAACCGGAACACCGACACCGCACGGCCGACCTCACCGCGCGCCCACTTGATCGGCTTGCCGTTCTCGGCGGAGATCAGCTGCGCGATCTCCTCGGTGCGCTCGGCCAGCCGCTTGCTGACGTGGTCCAGGGCGGCGGCGCGCACGTGGGCCGGGGTGGCGGCGAACTCCTCCAGCACGGCGTGCGCGGCGGCCACGGCCTCCTCGACCTGGGCGTCGGTGGGCACGCTCACCTTGCCGACCAGCCGGCCGTCCCACGGGGAGGTGACGTCGAAGGTGTCCTCGCCGGTGGCCTGGCGGCCGGCGAGCCAGAAGGCGTGGGTGGAAGTCATTGAGAGTCCCGGCCCTTCCGCGTTGGAGGTGTGTGCTTGCGCCGTCAACGGTAGGGCGGGGACGGCGGGCGGGCGCTTGTCCGAGGTGGAGCAGTACGCGGCGCGGGCGCGCCGGTTTGGCGTACGGCTACTCCGTCGAGGTCGCCTTCAGCGCGAGCCACAGCTCCATGCGCACGTCCGGATCGTCCAGGGAACGCCCGAGGATCTCCTCGACCCGCCGCATCCTGTAGCGCAGGGTGTGCCGGTGCACGCCGAGATCGGCGGCGGCGGCGTCCCACTGGCCGTGGCGGGACAGCCAGGCCCGCAGCGAGGCCACCAGGTCGCCGCGTCCGGTCGCGTCGTGCTCGTACAGCGCGCGCAGCAGGCCGTCCGCGAACGCCCGGACCGCGTCGTCCGCCAGCAGCGGCAGCACGGAGCCCGAGACCAGCTGCTCGTGCTCGACGAGCACCCGGCCGCGCCGCCGCGACACCGACAGCGCCTGCTCGGCCTGCTTGTAGGCGGCGGCCGCCGCGATCGGCCCGGCCGGCGCGGACAGCCCGATGACCAGCTCGTCCTCGTCACCGGCCGTCTGCTCCGACACCGCCGCGGCCCGTCGGGCCTCCAGGGCCGCGGCGTACTCCCCGCACGCCGCGACGGCCGTGCTGCCGTCCCCGGCCAGCACCACCAGCCGCTCCCCCTCGGGCACGACGAGTACCGCCTCCCCGGAGCGTGCGGCAGCCGCCTCCACGGCCTCGGCGAGGCCCGCGAGCGGGTCGCCGCCGCTGCCGCCGGCCGCGGCCGGCACTGCGGCCGAGGCGGACTTCGCGGGTTGCACGTGCGCGTACCCGTCGGCGTGCGCCCGCGCGGCGGACGCCGGCGCCGGCTCGGCGACGATCATCCGGAAGGGCGCGTCCAGCAGGCCGCCGTACAGGTCCCCGGCGACGGCCCGGGCGTGGTCGGGCTGACCGGCGAGCAGCATGCGCAGCACGGCCGCGCCGATCCGCTGCTCCGCGGCGTGCAGCGAGCGGGAGCGTTCCGTGGTGAGGGTCAGCAGGGCGATCGCGGAGTGCACGGCGTACCGCTCGGCGGTGCCCAGCGGCGCGGCGGTGCCGACGGCGAGCGCGGCGCGCGGACGGCGGGAGGTGCCGATGGAGTGGAGTTCCACCCGGTCCTCGGTCTCGGGCCCGCCGACGACCGCGCTCGCGGGCGCGGGCCGGTCCCGCAGGCGCTCGACGTCCGCCGTCAGCCGGGCCGCCCTGCGGCCCGCCCACTCGGGCGCGGTGGCGACGACGGCTCCCGAGGCGTCGTAGAGCGCCGCCCAGCCGTCGACCTGGGCCGCGAGCGCGGCCAGCAGGCCCTCGGGTCCGGCGTTCAGCGCCTGCCTGGTCAGTTCCCGCTGGGCGGCGAAGCCCGCTGTGACCGCCCGGTACTGTTCGGCGGCGATGGCGGCCGAGACAGCCTTGCTGATCGCGAGGAACGGGGTGCGCCGGGGCACCTCCAGCAGCGGCAGTCCCTCCTCCTCGGCCGCGTCGACCAGCGCCTTGGGGATCTCCTCGTAGTTGACTCCGATGGCGAAACCGAGCCCGACCACTCCGGCGCCGACGAGCCGCTTCACATAGCGGCGCATGGCCTCCGGGTCCTCCGCGTCCAGCTTGAGCGCGGTGATCAGCAGCAGCTCCCCGCCCTCCATGTACGGCACGGGGTCGGCCAGCTCGCTGACGTGCGCCCAGCGGACGGGCACGTCCAGGCGGTCCCCGCCCGCGCGCACGGTCAGCTTGAGCGCGGAGTGGTGGACGAGCGAGGCGAGCGTCGGGGGCATGAGGCCTTCAGATCTGCGGAGGTTAGGTGATCATTGTGATCTTTTGGCCGCGACGTATGAACGGCCTGTGTCGATTCTGCCTCACTGTACGGTGACCGCGACCCCGCACGTCCACTTGTCCGATTCGTAAGCGGGCACCCGTGGGCCCGGCTCAGCCCCGCAGATCGACCAGCAGCGGCGGCGCGTGCTCGCCGCCCACGCTGGTCAGCGACAGCACCGCGTGCCCCGGCGGGACCTCGTGGGCCAGCTGGGAGGCGGACCAGCGCTCCCGCTCGACCTGCTTGGTGGTCACGGCGTCGGTGGTCACGGCCTTTCCGGTGACCAGCTTGCGCAGGGCATGGATGGCCCGGGTCATCGGCTGGTCGGCGAAGACGGTGTGCTTGGCGACCTCCGTCGTCTCCACCCACTCGGTGCCCCAGGCGTGCGCGAACCGGCTGCCGTCCCAGGTGGTGACCCCGGCCAGCGCCATACGGCAGCCCACGGCCCCCAGCAGCGGCCCGTGCAGCGCCTCGGGGACGTCCGCGACGGTGCGCAGCGCGAGGACGACTCCGGCGTTCTGCGCGCGCAGCCGCTGGATGCGGCGCACCGACTCGGTGGTGACGGTGCCGGTGGCGTCGTCCAGGACCAGGCAGGCGAAGTGGGGGCGCCGGGTGTCCCGTACGGCGGTGTGGAACTGGGCCAGGACCAGCCGGGTGATCAGCCGGGACGCCTCCTCGTGCCCCCGCTCGGGCAGGTCGATGCGGACCCGCAGCGGGTGGTGGGCCACGGCCCGCAGTGAGAAGGGCCGGCTGCCGGAGCCGGCGCCGAAGAACTCGGCGAAGACCGGCCGGTCGAGGAGCGCGAGCCGGTCGGCGAGGGCCGGGCCGGCGTCGGCGGCGCCGCCCGCCTGGCGCATCCGGGCGTCGAGCTCGCGGCGCATCACGGCGTGCTCGTCGGCGGCGAGCCCCGCCCGCAGGGAGGCCAGCGCACCCGGATCGCCCTCCAGCAGTTCACGCAGCACGGGCAGCGGCGGGAAGTGCCCGTGCACCGCCCGGTAGGGGCCGAGGAGCTGGGCGAGCGCGGTGGCGGCGCTCTGGTTGCCCACCGTGTCGAGGTCGCCGACCAGCGCCTCGGCGAGAAGCGCGGCGGCCTCGTCGGGAGCGTCCGACCCGGCGTAGG
Organism: Streptomyces carpinensis; assembly: GCF_002154505.1. GTDB lineage: Bacteria > Actinomycetota > Actinomycetes > Streptomycetales > Streptomycetaceae > Streptomyces > Streptomyces carpinensis. The sequence continues at coordinate 27,510 of NZ_MUBM01000165.1, forward strand.
GATCGAGGTCGTGGACGGAGGAGGGGTCACCGACGCGCACCACCACGTCGTACCCCGCGTCCGCGCCGAGCGGCGCACCGGCGGCGCAGACGGCGACGACCGCGCACCGGCCGGCGAGCGCCTGCAACGCCAGGGCCTCGGTGACCGGCTCGACGACGTGCCGGGTCTTGCCGGAGCCGGGCGGCCCGACCAGCAGCAGCGAGGTGCCGAGGGTCTCCGGGCCGACGGCCGCGCCCGCGCCGTGATAGGCGCGCGGGGTCCGCTCCCCCGGCACCCAGCGGCCGATGCGCACCTGCCCCTGGAGCAGGTCGTGCCGGGCGGTGCGGCCGGGCAGGTCACGGGCCCCGGACGGGTGGGTCCAGGCGGCGGCGCCCTGGCGCAGCACGGTGTCGGTGAAGGTGGCGAGCCGCGCCTCGCGCCGGGCCTCGGTCCAGGCCCGCTCCACGCGGGCGCAGTCCACGTCGTTCATCCGGCCGCCCGCCACCTCGGCGGTGAGCAGGTCGGCCGCCTGGTACTGGCCGGCGTGCCGCAGCTCGGGCCACTGCGAGCGGGGCAGCTCGGCCGGCGGCGGGGCGGCGGGGTCGGTGCTCGCCCGGCGGCGCGCGGCCAGCTCCCTGGCGTACGTCCGCCAGCCGCCGACCCGGGCGAACGGCCACACGACCAGCAGGGTGATCAGCGCGTACAGCGTGTCGGTGAACAGCTGGGAGGCGAACAGGCCGTAGCCGCCCGAGACCAGGACGACGAGGGAGAACACCGGGTCGACCACCGGCAGCGGGTCCCAGCCGACGAGCGGGAAGGCGCCGGGGAAGACCAGGCTGAGCGCGCCGAGGGCGCCGAGGGCGGCGTACAGGGCGCGCGCGGGCTGCGGGCGGCGGCCCACGAAGTGCCGTACGACCTCGGGCCAGCTGCCCAGGTGGCCGACGGCGTAGACGAGCACGGCGAAGAACACGCCGTCGTAGACGACCACGGCCTCGCGCCCCTGCGTCCCCTTGGGCGAGACGGTGCCGCCCCACCACCAGTCGCCCGGGGTGAACAGCTGCAACGGCGCCCACTGGTAGGGCAGGGCGCCCTGCCGCCACAGGGACCACACGAACAGGGCCACGACCAGGGGGATCAGCAGCCCGACGACGGTGATGGAGGGCAGCCGGTCCCGGGACTCGCTGCCCTTGGGCGGGCGGTGGCCGAAGCGCCAGATGCCGGGCGCGGCGTCCGGGCGGGGCGTGTCGAGCCAGTCGGCGACGGCGGCCCGGGGGGCGTGCTGCGCCGGGAGCGGCTGCGGGGGCCGGTGCTCGTACGTGCCCGGCGCTTCGGGAGCGCGCGCGGGCCGGGGCGGCACCGCCGGTGTGTCCCTCGGCACCGCCGGGCGCGGCACGGGGTTCGCATGCCTCGGATGCGAACCCCGGGCGTCCTGCGTCCCGCCGTCGTCCATCTGCCTTGCCCCCTGACCAGCCGTTCCGTCCACCATCAGCGAGTCAATCTAACGCCCGGGCAAGGGGAGTTCACCGATTGCGCGGTACGGCGCGCGGCAATCCGCGCGCTCCCCTCGCGCGGGCACCCGCACCCCTTCTATATCCACGGCGGACAACCGCGACCGCCGACAACGCCCACATGGAGCATGCCCACCCTCCCTCTGCCGACCTAGCCTGCGAGCAAAGAAGGAAAAGCGTCCGAAAAACGCCCCTCGTACGCAAGATCTCATCAGGGAGCCCCGCATGACCGCACTTGAGCAGGAGCGCCGCGTCGTCACCGCCATCCCCGGCCCGAAGTCGCAGGAGCTTCAGGCCCGCCGTACCGCCGCGGTCGCGCAGGGCGTGGGCTCCACGCTGCCGGTCTTCGTCACCCGCGCCGGCGGCGGCATCATCGAGGACGTCGACGGCAACCGCATCATCGACTTCGGCTCCGGCATCGCGGTGACCTCGGTCGGCGCCTCCGCCGAGGCCGTCGTGCGCCGCGCCTCCGCGCAGCTCGCCGACTTCACCCACACCTGTTTCATGGTCACGCCGTACGAGGGCTACGTGGCCGTTGCCGAGGCGCTGGCCGAGCTCACGCCGGGTGACCACGCGAAGAAGTCCGCGCTGTTCAACAGCGGCGCCGAGGCCGTCGAGAACGCGGTGAAGATCGCCCGCGCGTACACCAAGCGCCAGGCGGTCGTGGTCTTCGACCACGGCTACCACGGCCGTACGAACCTCACCATGGCGCTGACGTCGAAGAACATGCCGTACAAGCACGGCTTCGGCCCGTTCGCCCCCGAGGTGTACCGCGTCCCGGTCGCCTACGCCTACCGCTGGCCGACCGGCCCGGAGAACGCGGGCCCCGAGGCCGCCAAGCAGGCCATCGACCAGATCACCAAGCAGGTCGGCGCGGACAACGTGGCCGCGATCATCATCGAGCCGGTGCTCGGCGAGGGCGGCTTCATCGAGCCGGCCAAGGGCTTCCTCCCGGCGATCCGCCAGTTCGCCGCCGACAACGGCATCGTCTTCGTCGCCGACGAGATCCAGTCCGGCTTCTGCCGCACGGGTCAGTGGTTCGCCTGCGAGGACGAGGGCATCGTCCCCGACCTGATCACCACCGCGAAGGGCATCGCCGGCGGCCTCCCCCTGGCCGCCGTCACCGGCCGCGCCGAGATCATGGACGCCGCGCACGCGGGCGGCCTGGGCGGCACCTACGGCGGCAACCCGGTGGCCTGCGCGGGCGCGCTGGGCGCGATCGAGACCATGAAGGAGCTCGACCTCAACGCGAAGGCCGGACGCATCGAGGAGGTCATGAAGGGCCGCCTGACCGCGATGCAGGACAAGTTCGACATCATCGGCGACGTCCGTGGCCGCGGCGCGATGATCGCCATCGAGCTGGTCAAGGACCGCGGCACCAAGGAGCCGAACCCGGAGGCGACGGCCGCGCTCGCCAAGGCCTGCCACGCCGAGGGCCTGCTGGTCCTGACCTGTGGCACCTACGGCAACGTCCTGCGCTTCCTGCCCCCGCTGGTGATCGGCGAGGACCTCCTGAACGAGGGCCTGGACATCATCGAGCAGGCGTTCGCGCGCATCTGAGCGGCGGATACGCACATCCGGCGGAGCCTGCGGCAGGGCGTGTGAAGAACGTGTGCGAGGTGGATGACGGGACGCGGTTCCCGCTGTCCTCCGCCCTTCGGCTGCCGTAGGTTCTACTCCAGATGAGAGATACACCCGCCCACGGGCAACCGCGGGCGACATCAGGCCGTCGCCTCCCCAGCTTCGACCTGGTTCGTGCCTCGCGCACACAACCGGGGCCCCCGGGCTCCGAATCTCCTCACCGATCGGACGGTCGCCCGCCCCAGACCCCCCGGGGCGCGCGACGTTCCGGTCAGGACGGTCGCAGACACATGGAACGGCCGTTCCACCCGAAGGGCCGACGCGAATCCCCCCCTTGCGCCGGCCCTTCGGCGTGACCGGCCACTTCTCCGTGGCTCTGCGAAGCTGTCTACCGTGTCGACCTTCTCGAACAAGGACCTTGAACGGCCGCCCGCCGCGCGCGGCGAAGGACACGGCTCGCCGGGACGCCCCGGCGGGCTCTTCTTCGTCCTCGTCGCCCTTCCGGCCGTACTGTTCCTGCTGATCACCCGGCAGGTCGTCACCGACGGCCCGCTGCTGCGCGCGGACCGGCGGGTCAGTGGCGAGCTGCTGCACCCGGACCGCGCCTCCGAGCTGCTCTCCGATCTCGGAAACGTGCAGGTGGCGGTGCCGGTGCTCGTGGTGGTGCTGGGGTACGCGGCCTGGCGGGGGCGGAGCGAGGGTGCGGCACGCTGGTGGCTGCCACCCCTCGCCGCGGCCCTGGCGATGGCGCTGCTTCCCGTCTTCCTCGTGCCGCTCAAGGTGTGGACGGCGCGACACGGGACCGCGGTCATGCCGCCCGGGGTCGGCTACTACCCCTCGGGTCACACCGCGACCGCCTCGGTCTCCTACGGGGCCTCGGCCCTCGTCCTCCTTCAGTGGCTGCGTACGGCCCTCGCCCGCACGGCGGTTGCCGCGCTGTGCGCCGTGCTCGTGCTCGGTGTCTCGTACGGGCTGGTGCGGCGCGGCTACCACTGGCCACTGGACGTCGTGGCCAGTTGGTGTCTGAGCGCCGTGCTGCTCTCCGTGCTGTGGCTGGTGACCGGGGGGCTCAGTCGAAGTAGGAGTCGAAGTTCCGCTGGAACTCCCAGCTCCCGAACCGGTCCCAGTTGATCGACCAGGTCATCAGGCCGCGCAGGGCCGGCCAGGTGCCGTGGGTGGCGTACGAGCCGCAGTTGGTCTTCCTGGTCAGGCAGTCCAGGGTCCTAGTGACCTCCGCCGGGGCCACGTAGCCGTTGCCGGCGTTGGTCGAGGCCGGCATCCCGATCGCCACCTGGTCGGGCCGCAGGGGCGGGAACACGTTGTTCGCGTCACCGGCCACCGGGAAGCCGGTCAGCAGCATGTCCGTCATCGCGATGTGGAAGTCCGCGCCGCCCATGGAGTGGTACTGGTCGTCCAGACCCGTGATCGGACCGGAGTTGTAGTCCTGGACGTGCAGCAGGGTCAGGGCGTCGCGGAGGGCGTAGATCACGGGGAGGTAGGCGCCGCAGCGCGGGTCCTGGCCGCCCCACTTGCCCGTGCCGTAGTACTGGTAGCCCATCTGCACGAAGAAGGTCTCGGGCGCCATCGTCAGCACGAACTTGTCGCCGTACTTGGCCTTCAGGGTCTTCAGGGCCGAGATCAGGTTGACGATCACCGGGGTGGTCGGGTTCCTGAAGTCCGTGTCGCCCGTGTTCAGCGAGAGCGAGTGGCCCTCGAAGTCGATGTCCAGGCCGTCCAGGCCGTACTCGTCGATGATCTTCGAGACGGAGGAGACGAAGGTGTCCCGCGCGGCCGTCGTGGTCAGCTGGACCTGGCCGTTCTGGCCGCCGATCGAGATCAGGACCTTCTTGCCCGCCGCCTGCTTGGCCTTGACGGCGGCCTCGAAGTCGGTGTCGCTCTCGACGTTCGGGCACTCGGTGACCGGACAGCGGGTGAAGCGGATGTCGCCGGAGGTGACCGAGGTCGGCTCGCCGAAGGCCAGGTCGATCACGTCCCAGCTGTCGGGGACGTCGGCCATGCGCGTGTAGCCGGAGCCGTTGGCGAAGCTGGAGTGCAGGTAGCCGACCAGGGCGTGCGGCGGGAGGTCCGTCGTGCCGCCGCCCGGTCCGCCGGGGCCGCCTGGGTCCGCGGCCGTGGTCGCCGTCACCGTCGCCGACTTCGCGGACTCGCCCGCGTCATTCACCGCCGTGACCTGGAAGCCGTACGCGGTGGAGGCGGACAGACCCGTGACCGTCGCCGACGTGCCGGTGGTCGCCTGGACCTTCGTTCCGTTGCGGTAGACCGCGTAGCCCGTCGCGTCCGCCACCGGTGACCAGGACAGGGCCACGCTGGTGGAGGTGACCGTGCCGGTCTTCAGACCGGCGGGGGCGGCCGGCGGCTGCTGGGTGGTGCCGCCGCCCGGGCCGACGAGCGAGATGTCGTCGGCGTAGTAGGCGCCCGTGCCGTACCAGCCGTGCGTGTAGATCGTGACCTTGGTGGTCTGCGCGCCGGTACGGAAGGTGGTGGTCAGCTGCTGCCAGTCGGCCGCGGACTGGGTCCAGTTGTAGACGTCGGTGGTGCCGGTCCCGCTCGCTCCGAGGTACACGTAGGAGCCTCGGACGTAACCCGACAGGGTGTACTGGGAGTTCGGCTGGACGGAGACCGTCTGCGCGCACTGGGCGTTGTCGTTGCCGGCCGGGGTCGCCTGCAGCGCGGACGTGCCGCCGTGGACGGGGCTGGTCACCGTCTTCCCCGCCGTGCAGGTCCAGCCGTCCAGACCGGACTCGAAGCCGCCGTTGCGCGCGAGGTCCGCGTCGGCCGCACGGGCGGCCGACGAGAGCGCGGTGACTCCGGGCACGGCCAGCAGACCGGCCGTGAGCACCGCGAGCAGCCGGCGCGTCGTTGGTCTGTGTCTGTCGCGATCCACAAGTACCTCCGGGCAAGGGGGGATTGGAGGGCAGAGCGCGCCCAATTTGGTCCAGACCAATTGGGTTGTCAAGACCTACGGCACCGTACGGCCCGGGCGCCAGCCGCCCTCTTCGGCCGCCAGGACCGCCGCCGCCTCGTGCATCGCCAGTTCCAGCAGCACCGGGTCGGTGAGGGTGCCCGAGCCGTCCGGCGGCACCAGCCGACGTGCCGCACCGGCCGCGCGGCTCGGGTTCGGCACGACGATCCAGGTGCCGGGGCCGGCGCTGCGCACCCCGGTGCCGAGCCGGCGCACCGCCGTGCCCGGTAGGACCAGGAAGCCGAGCCGCGCGTCGCCGAAGCCGCCAGGACCGGGCCGACCCGATCGAGGACCCGGGTGAGCACGTCGAGCGTGGGGTAGCCGAGTTCGGCCGACAGGTTGAGTACGTCCCAGGCCTTGCCCGCGCGCAGCAGGGCGACCCCTCGGGGGGGCGCGTTCCCACTCCCGGCGGCAGGCTCGGGGATCCGGTGCCACGGCTACCGGCCACTCGACCGCCGTCTTCGCGCCAGTCATGAGGAGGCCTCCCTCTCTCTCGTGGNNCCACGAGAGAGAGGGAGGCCTACATCAGGCATTACGCGGGTTTAGGGCATTCGTTGAAGCGAATGGGACTGATCCGGCTCACAGGCGCTGTGCCGAGCCCGGCTCACGGCCCCCGGCCGCCTCCCGCTTCACAGCCCCCGGCCGCTTCCCGGTGCCTGCCCGCCCGTGCTTCAGCTGTCGAAGCCCAGACCCAGCCGGTCCATCGTCCGCAGCCACAGGTTGCGCCGGCCGTCGTGCGCATCGGCCCGCGCCAGCGACCACTTGGTGAGCGCGATGCCGGTCCAGGCGAACGGCTCCGGCGGGAAGGGCAGCGGCTTCCTGCGGACCATCTCCAGCTCGGTGCGCTCGGTGCGCTCACCCGCCAGCAGGTCCAGCATCACCTCGGCGCCGAAGCGGGTCGCCCCGACGCCCAGGCCCGTGTACCCGGCCGCGTACGCCACCCTGCCCCGGTGGGCGGTGCCGAAGAACGCCGAGAAACGCGAGCAGGTGTCGATCGCCCCGCCCCACGCGTGCGTGAAGCGAACACCCTCCAGCTGCGGGAAGCAGGTGAAGAAGTGCCCGGCGAGCTTGGCGTACGTCTCCGGGCGGTCGTCGTACTCGGCCCGCACCCGGCCGCCGTAGGGGTAGATCGCGTCGTAGCCGCCCCACAGGACGCGGTTGTCGGCGGAGAGCCGGAAGTAGTGGAACTGGTTGGCGGAGTCGCCGAGGCCCTGGCGGTTCTTCCAGCCGATCGACGCCATCTGGTCGGCGGTGAGCGGCTCGGTCATCAGGGCGTAGTCGTAGACCGGGACGGTGTAGGAGCGGGCCCTTCTGACCAGACTGGGGAAGACGTTGGTGCCGAGCGCGACCCGGCGGGCGCGGATCCCGCCGTAGGGGGTGCGCACGGCCATGCCGGCGCCGTACGGCTTGAGGGTGAGGGCGGGGGTGTGCTCGTAGACGCGCACGCCGAGCCGCAGGCACGCCCGCTTCAGGCCCCAGGCGAGTCTGGCCGGGTGGACCATGGCCACGCCCCGGCGGTCCCACAGGCCGGCCTCGAAGGTGGGTGAGGCGACCTGGTCCCGCACGGCGTCCCGGTCGAGGAACTCGACGCCCTCGGCGAGGCCCCGCTCCTCCAGTTCAGCGCGCCAGTCCCTCAGCTCCCGGGCCTGGTACGGCTCGGTGGCGACGTCGATCTCGCCGGTCCGCTCGAACTCGCAGTCGATCGAGTGCCGGGCGACCGTCTCCTCGATGGCGTCGAGGTTGCGGGCGCCCAGTTCCTCCAGCTTGTGGATCTCCTTCGGCCAGCGGGTCAGGCCGTTGGCCAGGCCGTGGGTGAGGGAGGAGGCGCAGAAGCCGCCGTTGCGGCCGGAGGCGGCCCAGCCCGCCTCGCGGCCCTCCACCAGCACCACGTCCGTCTCCGGGTCGCGCTCCTTGGCGATCAGCGCGGTCCACAGCCCGCTGTAACCGCCGCCGACGACCAGCAGGTCGCAGGTGTCGGCACCGGTCAGGGCGGGCTCGGGGCGGGGCCTGCCGGGGTCGTCCAGCCAGTACGGGACCGGCTGGGCCTCGGAGAGGGATTTCGTCCAGTCGTGGTGGCTCATGGCGCTCGGGGCCATGATTTCAACTCCCTACAGGGGCTCATGCCCTCTGGTTGCTGCGGCGATTGGTGATGAGCATCGAGGTCAGGACGAAGAGAACGG
>NZ_MUBM01000166.1 GCF_002154505.1 Streptomyces carpinensis
CCGGCGGCCGGACTACCGGCGTCCGGCGGCCGGACTACCGGCGCCCGGCGCCCGGTGGCCAAGCGCGAAGAGGCGTCCAACCCCCCCGGCGGCCACCGACCGGAAACAGGCGGTGACAGTACGTTTGTCACTGGCTGCGCTTACTGTCGAGGCATGGAAGGGATCGCCCCCGGGGCAGCCGAGGCAGCAGGGCCGTACGAGAACCACCTCCCGTCCGCCGGTTACGAGGCGTCGGCCGTCGAGCGGTGGGCCGCCGAGCCGGACAAGCGGCCGGGCCGTACGGCGTTCCAGCGCGACCGCGCGCGCGTGCTGCACTCCGCGTCCCTGCGGCGGCTGGCCGGCAAGACCCAGGTGGTCACGCCGGGCGAGCGCAGCCAGGCGTGGGACCCCAGCCCCCGCACCCGGCTCACCCACTCGCTGGAGTGCGCCCAGGTCGGCCGGGAGCTGGGTGCCGCCCTCGGCTGCGATCCCGATCTGGTGGAGGCGGCCTGCCTCTCCCACGACCTCGGTCACCCGCCCTTCGGGCACAACGGCGAGCAGGCGCTGAACGAGTTCGCCCGGGACTGCGGCGGCTTCGAGGGCAACGCCCAGTCCCTGCGCCTGCTCACCCGCATCGAACCCAAGCGGTTCGTCACCGACCCCGCCTCCGGCGAGCTGGTCAGCGTCGGCCTCAACCTCACCCGTGCCGCCCTCGACGCCGCCACCAAGTACCCGTGGCCGCGCGGCGCCCACCCCACCGACACGGCGTCGCCCAAGTTCGGTGTATACGAGGACGACCGGCCGGTCTTCGACTGGCTGCGCAAGGACGCGCCCGGCACGCGTACGTGCTTCGAGGCCCAGGTCATGGACTGGTCCGACGACGTGGCGTACTCGGTGCACGACGTGGAGGACGGCCTGCACGCCGGTCACATCGACCCGAACTGCCTGCAGGCCGAACCCGAGCGGCAGGCGGTGTTCGCCGTCGCCGTCGGCCGCTACGTCCCCGCGGACACCGACCCCGAGGAGCTGGCCGAAGCCCTGGACCGCCTGCTGGAACAGGAGTGGTGGCCGCACGGCTACGACGGCTCGGCGGTGGCCCAGGCCCGCCTGAAGGACGCCACCAGCCAGCTCATCGGCCGCTTCTGCCTCGCCGCCGAGGGCGCCACCCGGCAGGCCTACGGCAGCGGACGCCTGACGCGCTACGGCGCCGAGCTGGTCGTCCCCAGAAGCACCCGAATGGAGTGCGCCGTCCTCAAGGCCGTCGCCGACCGGTACGTCATGCAGCGCGACGAACAGGAACGGCTCCGTGCCGACCAGCGGATCGTGGTCGCCGAGCTGGCCGAGGCGCTCACCGCCCGCGCCCCCGAGGGCCTGGACCCGCAGTTCCGCGCCCTGTTCGAGCAGGCCCCGGACGACCGCGCCCGCAAGCGCGTCGTCATCGACCAGATCGCCTCGCTCACCGACGCCTCGGCCCGCTCGCTGCACGCACGGCTGACAGGGCGTGCATGACGGCCCGCGCGCCCGGCGACGAGGCACGCACGACATTGACAGCGCGCTTACGGACACCCGTGATACCGGTGGGACAGAGGTGATCCAGGAGGCCCGAAACAGGCCCCCAGGTGACCCTCCGTGGCCTGATCGGGCCACTCCCTCTTCCCGCATCACGCTCCGTGCGGGACGCTCGCATGTGGCGGCACCCTTACGAGGAGGCATCAAGTGGTCGACGCGGATCAGACATTCGTCATCGTCGGAGGGGGTCTGGCCGGCGCGAAGGCGGCCGAGGCCCTCCGCGCGGAGGGCTTCAGCGGCCGCGTCATCCTCATCTGCGACGAGCGGGACCACCCCTACGAGCGCCCGCCGCTGTCCAAGGGCTACCTGCTGGGCAAGGAGGAACGCGACACGGTCTTCGTCCACGAACCGGCGTGGTACGCGCAGAACGACATCGAGCTGCACCTCGGCCAGACGGTCGACGCCATCGACCGCGCCGCGAAGACCGTCCACTACGGCGACGACGGCACCCACGTGCGCTACGACAAGCTGCTGCTGGCCACCGGTGCCGAGCCGCGCCGCCTGGACATCCCCGGCACCGACCTCGCCGGCGTCCACCACCTGCGCCGCCTCGCCCACGCCGAGCGGCTCAAGGGCGTCCTGACCCACCTCGGCCGGGACAACGGCCACATCGTGATCGCGGGCGCCGGCTGGATCGGTCTGGAGGTCGCGGCGGCGGCTCGCGAGTACGGCGCGGAGGTCACCGTCGTCGAACCGTCCGCCACGCCGCTGCACCACGTCCTCGGTCCCGAGCTGGGCCAGATCTTCACCGAGCTGCACCGCGCGCACGGGGTCCGGTTCCACTTCGGTGCCGTCCTGACCGAGATCGTCGGCCAGGACGGCATGGTGCTGGCCGCCCGCACCGACGACGGCGAGGAGCACCCCTGCCACGACGTGCTCGCCGCGATCGGCGCCGCGCCGCGCGTCGCCCTCGCCGAGTCGGCGGGCCTGGAGCTGGCCGACCGCGCCCACGGCGGCGGCATCGCGGTCGACGAGCGGCTGCGCACGTCCGACCCGGACATCTACGCGGCCGGTGACGCGGCGTCCTTCCCGCACCCGTTGTTCGGCACCCGGCTGCGCGTCGAGCACTGGGCCAACGCGCTCAACGGCGGCCCGGCCGCGGCCCGCGCGATGCTCGGCAAGGACGTCGCCTACGACCGCGTGCCCTATTTCTTCTCCGACCAGTACGACCTGGGCATGGAGTACAGCGGCTGGGCGCCGCCGGGGTCGTACGACCAGGTGGTGATCCGGGGCGATGCCGGAAAGCGCGAGTTCATCGCGTTCTGGATGAAGGAGGGCCGGGTCCTGGCCGGGATGAACGTGAACGTGTGGGACGTCACGGACCCGATCCAGCACCTGATTCGTACGAAGGCACAAGTGGACACGGAGGCGCTGGCGGACCCGCGTGTGCCGCTGGACACCCTCGCCTCGTAGCGGAGCGGCACTGTCGTAGCGCCCCCGTAGAATTCACGCGTGGCAGGACGGATCAACGACGAGGACGTGAAGGCGGTACGGGACGCGGTCCCGATCGACGCCGTCGTCTCCGAGTACCTCCAGCTGCGCAACGCGGGCGGCGGCAACCTGAAGGGCCTGTGCCCGTTCCACGACGAGAAGTCGCCGTCCTTCCAGGTCAGCCCGAGCAAGGGCCTCTTCCACTGCTTCGGCTGCCAGGAGGGCGGCGACACCATCACGTTCGTGATGAAGGTCGACCACCTCTCCTTCTCCGAGGCGGTCGAGCGCCTGGCCGGTCAGGCGGGCATCACCCTGCGCTACGAGGAGGGCGGGTACAACCCCGCCCACCAGCGCGGCGAGCGCATCCGTCTGGTCGAGGCCCACAAGCTGGCCGCCGACTGGTACGCCGAGCAGCTCGCCGCCTCCGCCGAGGCCGAGACCGGCCGGATCTTCCTGGCCGAGCGGGGCTTCGACCAGGCCGCCGCCGTCCACTTCGGGGTCGGCTACAGCCCCCAGGGCTGGGACCACCTCACCCGCTTCCTGCGCGGCAAGGGCTTCACCGACAAGGAGCTGATCCTCTCCGGCCTGGCCCAGGAGGGCCGCCGCGGCCCCATCGACCGCTTCCGCGGCCGGCTGATGTGGCCGATCCGGGACATCGGCGGCGAGGTGGTGGGCTTCGGCGCCCGCAAGCTCTACGAGGCGGACAACGGCCCCAAGTACCTCAACACCCCCGAGACGCCGATCTACAAGAAGTCCCAGGTCCTGTACGGCATCGACCTGGCGAAGAAGGAGATCGCGAAGGTCTCCCACGCGGTCGTCGTCGAGGGCTACACGGACGTCATGGCCTGCCACCTCGCCGGCGTGACGACCGCCATCGCCACCTGCGGCACCGCCTTCGGCGGCGAGCACATCAAGATCCTCCGCAGGCTGCTGATGGACAACGGCTCGGCCCGCGTGATCTTCACCTTCGACGGCGACGCGGCCGGCCAGAAGGCGGCTCTGCGCGCCTTCGAGGACGACCAGAAGTTCGCCGCCGAGACCTACATCGCCATCGCGCCCGACGGCATGGACCCCTGCGAGCTGCGCCTGGCCAAGGGCGACGAGGCGGTGGCCGACCTGGTCGAACCGCGCACCCCGCTCTTCGAGTTCGCCCTCCGCCAGATCGTGGCCCGCTACGACCTGAACACCCCGGCCGGCCGCGCCGCCGCCCTGGACGAGGCGGCGCCGATCGTCGCCCGCATCAAGAACAGCGGCGCCCAGCACGAGGTCGCCGTCCAGCTCGCCGGCCTGCTCGGCATCCTGGACACGCAGTTCGTGGTCAAGCGGGTGGCCCAACTGGCCCGCTGGGCACGGGAGCGCGGTGGCCGCGGACCCGCGCCGGAGCGGCAGCAGCGGGGACCGCAGCACGCGTACGCCGCCGCGCCCGTTCATCCCACCGCCCCGCGCGGCCCGGCGCTCAACCTCCGCAACCCCGTCTACGCCACCGAGCGGGAGCTGCTGAAGCTGGCGTTGCAGCGCCCCGAGCTGGTCTCCCCGGCCTTCGACGCCTACGGAGTGGACGAGTTCACCGCCCCGCCGTATGCCGCCGTACGGCAGGCGATCCAGGACGCGGGCGGCGCGGAGTACGGCGTCGCGGACCCGCAGGAGTACCTGGTCCGCGTCCGGGAGGCCGCCCCCGACGACACGGTCCGCGCGATGGTCACGGAGCTGGCGGTCGAGGCGATCCTGCTCCGCAGGGAGGTCGACGAGGCCTACGCGGGCGCGCAGCTGGTGACGGTCCGCCGCCGCGCGGTCGAACGCCGCATCCGCGACCTCCAGAGCACGGTCGCCCGCCTCGGCACGGGCGGCGACCCGGCCCAACTGGCCGCCAGCCAGAACGAACTGTGGATCCTCCAGCAGTACGATCAGGCGCTGCGGGAGCGCGGCGCCGCGGCGCTGTGAGGGGCGAGGACCTTCCCGCGCGGCTCCAGCGTCGTGCCGGACTCCCGCTGCTTCTGCCGCAGCGCCTCCGGCTCGCCCACGGTCTCGTCCCTCTCCGAACGTGACCGCCCCGTCCGACCGTCGAACGACCTGAATAACCGCCTGGTAACGACCCGGACGCAAAAAGTCACCGCACGCCCCTCGTGGCGGCGATGTGTCGTACCCCACACTGGGTCCGGTGCCTGAGTCCTCGGAGCGCGGCCGATCCGTCCCCCACGGGTCTTTCATCCCCGCGGTTCCGCTCATCGCGTACGGGACGGACGGCGGCGAGGCCGCCCACTCCGCCCCCCGAGTACCGCTGCCGCACAGCTCTGCAGCGATCATCCTGGAGGTCGCCCCCGTGCAGACCCAGACCCTCACGCAGACAGACATCCCCACCGATCTCGTCATCCCGGCGGCCGTACCGCCGCAGGACCTGGTCGTGCACCACCCCGAGGCGGAGCCGGCGCGCGAGCCGGAGGAGCCGCCGGCCGGCGCGCTGGAGGCGGACGGCCCCGCCGACCTGCCCGAGCCCGTCGAACCGGCCGCCCCCGCGCGGACCGAGACCAGCGGGCCCTCCTCCGACCTGTTCCGGCAGTACCTGAGGGAGATCGGGCGGATTCCCCTGCTCACCGCGGCGGAGGAGGTGGAACTGGCCCGCCGGGTCGAGGCGGGGCTGTTCGCCGAGGAGAAGCTGAGCAACACCCCGGACCTGGACAGCAGGCTCGCCGTCGACCTGGACCGGCTCGTCGTCATGGGACGGGTGGCCAAGCGCCGGCTCATCGAGGCCAACCTGCGGCTCGTGGTGTCCGTGGCGAAGCGTTACGTCGGCCGCGGGCTCACCATGCTCGACCTCGTGCAGGAGGGGAACCTCGGGCTGATCCGGGCCGTGGAGAAGTTCGACTACGCGCGCGGCTACAAGTTCTCCACCTACGCCACCTGGTGGATCCGCCAGGCCATGTCCCGGGCCCTGGCCGACCAGGCCCGCACCATCCGCGTGCCCGTCCACGTCGTGGAACTCATCAACCGGGTCGTGCGCGTCCAGCGGCGGATGCTCCAGGAGCGCGGCTACGAGCCGACCGCCGACGAGGTCGCGGCCCATCTCGAACTGCCGCCCGAGCGGGTCGGCGAGGTGCTGCGGCTGGCGCAGGAGCCCGTCTCGCTGCACGCCCCGGTCGGCGAGGAGGAGGACGTCGCCCTCGGCGACCTCATCGAGGACGGCGACGCCGCGTCCCCCGTGGAGTCGGCGGCGTTCCTGCTGCTGCGCGAGCACCTGGAGGCTGTGCTGTCGACGCTGGGGGAGCGCGAGCGCAAGGTCGTCCAGCTGCGCTACGGGCTCGTGGACGGCCGCCCGCGCACCCTGGAGGAGATAGGGCGCATCTTCGGTGTGACCCGGGAGCGGATCCGGCAGATCGAGTCCAAGACGCTCAACAAGCTGCGCGACCACGCCTTCGCCGACCAGCTGCGGGGCTACCTGGACTGACCTCGGTGTGTTGATCACGACGGTCGGCGACCCTCGTGGTCGACACACCAAGGGCCGCTCACCACGGACCGACGATCGATCCGCAGCGAGCGGCCCCAGGCACCTGGCACGGGCGGTCAGTCGACCTCCGCCACCGCCTGTGCGAACTGCGCCTTGTACAGCCGCGCGTAGGCCCCGTCGGCCGCCAGCAGCTCGTCGTGGGCGCCCTGTTCGACGATGGAGCCGTTCTCCATGACGAGGATGGTGTCCGCGTCCCGGATCGTGGAGAGCCGGTGCGCGATGACGAACGACGTCCTGCCGTGCTGGAGTTTGGCCATCGCCTTCTGGATCAGCACCTCGGTACGGGTGTCGACCGAGCTCGTCGCCTCGTCCAGGACGAGGATCACCGGGTCGGACAGGAACGCCCGCGCGATGGTGATGAGCTGCTTCTCACCGGCGCTGACGCCGGAGCCCTCGTCGTCGATGACGGTGTCGTAGCCGTCGGGGAGGGTCCGGACGAAGCGATCGGCGTGCGCGGCCCGCGCCGCCTCCTCGATCTCGCCCCGGGTGACCTCGCGGGAGGCACCGTAGGCGATGTTCTCCGCGATGGTGCCGCCGAACAGCCAGGTGTCCTGGAGCACCATGCCGATCCCGGCGCGCAGTTCGTCACGGGACATCTCGCCGATGTCGATGCTGTCGAGGGTGATGCGCCCGCCGGTGACGTCGTAGAACCGCATCAGCAGGTTGACCAGCGTGGTCTTGCCCGCGCCGGTCGGGCCGACGATCGCCACCGTGTGACCCGGCTCCACGGTGAGCGACAGGTCCTCGATGAGCGGCTTGTCGGGGTCGTAGCGGAACGACACGTGCTCCAGCGCGACCCGTCCGCGCAGCTCCTCCGGCCGCACGCCCGGCACCGGATCCGCCTCCTGCTCCTCGGCGTCCAGGAGTTCGAAGACGCGCTCGGCCGACGCCACGCCCGACTGCACCAGGTTCGCCATCGAGGCCACCTGGGTGAGCGGCATCGAGAACTGCCGCGAGTACTGGATGAAGGCCTGCACGTCACCGATGGACAGCGAGCCCGAGGCGACCCTCAGACCACCGACGACCGCCACCAGCACGTAGTTCAGGTTCGACACACACATCATCAGCGGCTGCATGATGCCGCTGTTGAACTGTGCCCGGAACCCGGCCTCGTACAGCGCCTCGTTCTGCTCGGCGAACTGCTTCGCCGACTCCTCCTGCCGTCCGAACACCTTCACCAGCGAGTGCCCGGTGTACATCTCCTCGATGTGCGCGTTGAGCTGGCCGGTGGAGCGCCACTGCTGCACGAAGTGCGGCTGCGACCGCTTGCCCACCCGGGTGGCCACGACGAACGACAGCGGCACGGTCACGAGCGCGACCAGCGCCAGCAGCCAGGAGACGTAGAACATCATCACCAGGACGCCGATGATGGTCAGCACCGAGTTGATGAGCTGGCCCATCGACTGCTGGAGCGTCTGCCCGATGTTGTCGATGTCATTGGTGGCGCGGGAGAGCACCTCGCCGCGCTGGCGCTTGTCGAAGTACGACAGCGGAAGACGGGACAGCTTGGTCTGCACGTCCTCGCGCATGCGGAACATGGTCCGGTTCACCGCGCGGTTCACCAGCCGCGTCGCCACGGCCATCAGCAGGCCGGCGACCAGGAAGGTGCCGAGCGCGAACAGCAGGACCTCACCGACGGCCCCGAAGTCGATGCCCTTGCCCGGGGTGAAGTCCGTGCCCTTGAGCATGTCGGCGATGGAGCCCTGCCCGCGCTCGCGCATGGAGTGCAGGACCTGGTCCTTGGTCGGACCGGACGGCATCTGCCGGCCGATGATCCCCGCGAACACCAGGTCGGTGGCCCGGCCGAGGATCTTCGGCCCGATCACGCTGAGCGTGACGCTCGCGACCACGCAGAGCACCAGTGTGACGATCGTGGCCCTTTCGGACCTGAAGTGGGAGATGAGCCGTTTGCCCGACTTCTTGAAGTCCATCGAGCGGCTGTTGGGTCCGCCCCCGGCCATCATCCGACCCATGGGCCCGGCCATCAGGCAGCCTCCGCTTCCGTCAGCTGGGAGAGCACGATCTCCCGGTAGGTCTCGTTGTCCGCCATCAGCTCGTGGTGGCGGCCGGTGCCGACGACGCGTCCCTCGTCCAGGACGACGATCCGGTCGGCGTCCCGGATGGTCGCCACCCGCTGGGCGACGATGACGACGGTCGCCTCGGCCGTCTCTCGGGCCAGCGCCGCCCGCAGGGCCGCGTCGGTGGCGTAGTCGAGGGCGGAGAAGGAGTCGTCGAAGAGGTATATCTCCGGCCGCTGGACGAGGGTACGGGCGATGGCCAGGCGCTGGCGCTGACCACCCGACACGTTCGTGCCGCCCTGGGCGATGGGCGCGTCCAGCCCGCCCTCCAGCTTGGAGACGAACTCCTTGGCCTGCGCCACCTCCAGGGCGTGCCACAGCTCCTCGTCGGTGGCGTCCGGGTTGCCGTAGCGGAGGTTGGTGGCGACCGTGCCGGCGAACAGGTACGGCTTCTGCGGGACCATGCCCACCGTCTTCGCCAGCAGCTTCGCGTCCAGGGTCCGTACGTCCACGCCGTCGACGAGGACCTCGCCGTCGGTGGCGTCGAACAGGCGCGGCACCAGGCCCAGCAGGGTGGACTTGCCGCTGCCGGTGGAGCCGATGACGGCGGTCACCTCGCCGGGGCGGGCCACCAGGTCCACGGCCTTCAGCACGGGCTCCTCGGCGCCCGGATAGCGGAAGCCGGCCTGACGGATCTCCAGATGCCCGTGCCTGCGCAGCTCCAGCACGGGCGCGAGCGGCGCCACGACGCTCGACTCGGTGCCCAGGACCTCCTGGATGCGCTCGGCACACACCTCCGCACGCGGCACCATCATGAACATGAACGTGGCCATCATCACGGACATCACGATCTGCATCAGATAGGCCAGGAATGCGGTCAGGTCACCGATCTGCATGCCACCGCTGTCGATGCGGTGCGCCCCGAACCAGACCACCGCGATGGACGACAGGTTCACCACCGTCATCACCATGGGGAACATCAGTGCCAGCAGCCGGCCGGTGGCCAGGGCCATGTCCGTCAGGTCGCCGTTGGCCTTCCGGAAGCGGCCCTCCTCGTACTCGTCGCGGACGAAGGCGCGGATCACCCGGTTGCCGGTGATCTGCTCGCGCAGCACCCGGTTCACCGTGTCCAGCCGGGTCTGCATGGACCGGAACAGCGGGCGCAGCCGGCGCACGATCAGCGTCACGCAGATGGCCAGCACCGGTACGACGGCGACCAGGACGCCCGACAGGGGCACGTCCAGACCGAGGGCCAGCACCACACCACCCACGCACATGATGGGTGCCGACACCATCAGGGTGAAGGTCATCAGGGCCAGCGTCTGCACCTGCTGGACGTCGTTGGTCGTACGCGTGATGAGGGAGGGCGCACCGAAGTGGCCCACCTCACGCGCCGAGAACGACTGCACGCGGTCGAAGACGGAGGCGCGCACGTCGCGGCCGAGCGCGGAGGCGGTCCGGGCGCCGTAGTACACGGCGCCGATGTTGCAGACGACCTGCGCCAGCGAGATGCCGATCATCGCGGCACCGGACGTGAGGATGTAACCCGTGTCACCTTTCACGACACCGTTGTCGATGATGTGGGCGTTCAGCGTGGGCAGGTAGAGGGTGGCGCAGGTCTGCAGGAACTGCAGCAGCACCAGTAGGGCAAGTGGTCTCTTGTAGGGCCTGAGATAGGTCCGCAGAAGTCGTATGAGCACGCTGGGTCTCTCGGAGTCGGCGGTGGGGGCGGTCGATGTCCCCTGGCCCCTATCGTCGAACACTCCACCCGCGTTACCTCAACTGATTAAGCCGATAGCGGTCCACCGGCCGATGCATCGTCAGCCGGTGGACCTACTCCGTACGGGTGGCCTTCGGGAACTTACGAGGCATTACGGGTGAAAAGCCCCCGGATGGGTCTGTTCGCGCACCGACACGTACTGCTGACGCACCGCCTGGCCCACCGCCAGTTCCTCCCCCGCCTCCAGGACCTGGGCGACGGCGCCCTGCCAGGCCGGCGGCGTGCGCGGGTCCAGGGTGCCCTGGGAGACGCCCAGAGCCCACGCGGCCTGCCGGGCGGCGCCGATCGCCGCGTAGTCCGCGGGCTGCGGGACCACGACCTGCGCGCCGAACAGCGAGGGGGCCGCGGCCTGTACCGCGGGCAGCTCGGCGGCCGCTCCGAGCAGGAAGATGCGGCGCACCTCCACACCCCGCCCGCGCAGCACGTCCAGTGCGTCCGCGAGCCCGCACAGCATGCCCTCGAACGCGGCCCGCGCCAGGTGCTCCGGCTTCATCGACTCGCGCCTGAGGCCCGCCAGCGTCCCCGCCGTGTGCGGCAGGCTCGGGGTCCGCTCGCCCTCCAGGTACGGCAGGAGGACCAGCCCGTGCGCGCCCGGCGTCGACTTCATCGCCAGGTCGGACAGGCTCTCCAGGTCGGGCAGCCCCAGCAGTTCGGCGGTGCCGCGCAGCGCCCGTACCGCGTTCAGCGTGGTGACGACCGGCAGGTGCATGCCGGTGGCGTCGGCGAGCGAGGTGATCATCCCCGTCTGGTCCACCAGTGCCTCGGGGTGGACGGCCATCACCGAACCGGAGGCGCCCAGCGAGACGACGGCGTCCCCGAGCCCCAGGCCGAGCCCGAAGGCGGCGGCCATGGTCTCCCCGGTGCCGGCGGAGATCAGCAGCCCCTCGGGTGTCGTGCCGGCTGCCTCCGCCGGGCCGATCACCTCCGGCAGTGCGGCCTGGTGACCGAGGGCCAGCTCCACCAGGTCGGGCCGGTAGGCACCGGTGGCCGCCGACCAGTACCCGGTGCCGGAGGCGCCGCCGCGGTCGGTGGTCCGCCGTACCGGGCGGCCGAGCAGCTGCCACACCAGCCAGTCGTGCGCCTGCAGCAGCAGGGCGACACGCCGGGCGGAGTCTGGTTCGTTCTTGGCGAGCCAGCGCAGCTTGGTCACGGGCTGCGCGGCCTGCGGCACACAGCCGACCGCCTGCGCCCACGCCTCCCGGCCGCCGAGCGCGTCGATCAGGTCGGCCGCGGTGACCTGGGCCCGCCGGTCGCCGCCGACCAGCGCGGGGCGCACTGTGGTGCCCTGGTTGTCCAGCGGGATCAGCGCGTTCTGCTGGGCGGAGACGCCGATGGCCTGCACGCCCTCCAGCAGTCCGCCGCCCGCGGCCTCCCCGAGCGAGAGCAGCCACGCCTGCGGATCGACGTCGGCAGGGCGACCGCCCCCCTCGGGGCTCTCCACCGGATGCGGCGCGTAGCCCTGCCTGAGCACGGCCCCGGTGTCCGTGTCGCAGACCACGATGCGAGTGAAATCGGGTGAACTGTCCAACCCGGCGACTATCCCCATGCCAAAAATTCTGCCGCACCGCCACGCCTGCTCGGGCCGCGGGCGCCGTATCGCCGCGGGAGCGGGGAGGAAGAGCGAGGGGACGAGGGGGCCGGGGGACCAGGCAGGACCGGAAAGGGCTAGGTGTTGCTCGTGCCCCAGTCGTC
Source organism: Streptomyces carpinensis (assembly GCF_002154505.1). Lineage (GTDB taxonomy): Bacteria > Actinomycetota > Actinomycetes > Streptomycetales > Streptomycetaceae > Streptomyces > Streptomyces carpinensis. Next base: position 11,972 of record NZ_MUBM01000166.1, read on the forward strand.
CGATCCGCTGCCGTTGCGTTCGCGCAGGGAGCGCACGCGCTGGGCGACCGAGTCGGGCATCCGGTCGCCCACCTTCTCGCTCACCACGTGGTAGGCCTTGCCCGCGAACTGGCGGCCCTGCTGCGCCGCGGACTCGGCGGTGTTGCGCACCGCGGGGTTCTGCGAGACCTGACGCGCGGACTTCCTGAGCTGTTCGTAGCGCTCACGTCCCGCCTTCGTGCCCAGTACGTAACCGACAGCCAGCCCTGCGATGAAGACGAGCCGGTAGCGCATGGTGGCCACCCTTCCTTGCCTCGATGTCGGAGCCGGGGGGAACCGATTGGCAAAGCACCCCCCTGCTTGCGCTAATGTATGTGTCGCAGCGAGCGCGCGCCCCCTGGCCAATACCCAGGTAGGCACGTTCGATGCAACGAGGCATTCCTCCGTAGCTCAATTGGCAGAGCAGCCGGCTGTTAACCGGCAGGTTACTGGTTCGAGTCCAGTCGGGGGAGCTCGGTCCTCCGTAGCTCAATTGGCAGAGCAGCCGGCTGTTAACCGGCAGGTTACTGGTTCGAGTCCAGTCGGGGGAGCATGCTGAACGAGGACCCTTCGGGGTCCTTTTTCATGTCCGGCTTCTCTCCGGCCCGGCCTGCGGGGAACCACCGCGGCCCGGGCGAAGTCTTCAAGGTCATGAAGGGCCGGGGGAAGCCGACCATGGCGAAGCAGGAGATCGTATGAGCGGCTATGCTGCGGCAGACGGCGCGCACACTTGTACGCGACGCGCCGCAACGGGGCGGTAGCTCAGCCGGTTAGAGCAGCGGACTCATAATCCGTCGGCCGTGGGTTCGAGTCCCACCCGCCCCACCAGGCGCTGCACGCGCAGAAGCGTTTCTACCTGCGCACGGCGTGAGGACGGGGGCCGCCACGCGGACGTGGCGGCCCCCGTTCACTCGTCAGGAGCAAGATGACCGTCGTGGTGCCGCCTTCCGCCTACGCCTGCCGGGGGTTCGGCTTGAGGACCGCGAAGACCGCACCCGAGGTGTCCGTCAGCCACGCGATCCTGCCCACCTCCGGCACGTTCGCCGCCGGCATCAGCACCGAGCCGCCGTGCTCCGCCGTCCTCCGGACGATCTCGTCGGCGTCCGCGACCGCGAAGTACGGCACCCAGCTCGCCCCCTGCCCGCCCTCCTGGAGCGGAGCCACCCCGCCGAAGGACGTGGCCTGCGGGTCCCCGTTCCCGAGGCTGAGCACCTGATACGTCATCCCGGGCGCCTGCATCTCCTGGGAGCGCCAGCCGAAGAGATCGCGGTAGAAGCCGATCCCGGCCGCCGGGTCGGGCACGTGGAGCTCCACCCACACCAGGGCGTCGTCCTCGGACGCCTTCTCCAGCCCTCCCGGCGTCCTGCCCGGCTGCAAGGCCGCGAACCGGGCTCCCTGCTGGTCGGTGAGCTGGGCGATCCGCGCTCCGCCCACGATGTCCAGGGGCGCCACCCGGACGGTGCCGCCGCCCTGCTCGACGGCGTCCGCCGTGGCCCGGATGTCATCGGTGTGGAAGTACACCGTCCAGGCGCTGGCGCCGCCCTCCTCGGTCAGCGGACCCAGCGCGGCGACGGTGCTGCCGTCCTTCTGGAAGAAACCGTAGCCGCCGCCCTCGGGCCCCGCGGAGACGTACCGCCAGCCGAAGACACCCCCGTAGAAGGCGGCCGCCCGGTCGGGGTCCGAACTGCCGAGATCGATCCAGCAGGGTGATCCGTGGGTGAAGTCTGTGCCGAGCATGCGCGCCCTCCGACGGCTCCGCGGGACCACCGCTCCGCAGCCCCGTACGACGACGTCTGCAACGATGCCCACGCCCGGCCGTCCCACCCTCGCACCCGTTCGGCGGGCCGGGTGGATTCACGCTCCGGAGTGACGGGCGGGCGACGGGGCAGTCGGTCGCCGCCGACCGCGCGGCGCCCGAGCGCGGCGGTGTTCCGGCCGAACCTGACGTGGGGACCCGCCGACGGGACCCGCCCGACGGGGTGCAGGCCACCGGCCGCCCGACGGTCCGTACCGCGACGGCCGCACCGTACGGACCGTCGGCATGGGGTACACACGAGTCGGCCGCCACGGCTCGGCGGCCGGCGGGGGCACCGGAGCAGAGGACGTGGCGGCCTGGGGAAGAGGACTACGGCCTGGAACGGGACCGCTCAGATCCGACGGCCGATGCGGCGGTCGGCGTCGGCGGCGTCGGCCGTCTCGGGAAGGTCGTCGCGGTCGCCCTCGGCCTGGGAGGGCGTCGGGTACGGCGTGTCCGGCAGCTCGGCGATCCGCCGGGCCTCGTTGTCGTCCCGCTCGCCTTCGGCCTGGGAGGGGGTGCGCTCTCTCATGGTGGCGCCTCCTGCGGACGCAGCTGGAATCTCGGGGATCGGGTACCCCCGAACACCCGTTGCACCCGGTACGCCGGGGCCGGCACGTACCCGCGCCCGGCACGCCCTCCCGGTAAGCCGGGGTCAGCGCGTCGTCGCCCGCGCGGCGGGACCGCCCGCCGTGCGGGCGACCGCCGTGCGCAGGGCCAGGCGGATCTCCTCCGGCGGCGCCGGGCCGCCGGGCTGCGCGCCCGCGGTGACCGCGGCGGCCACCGTCCGCAGCTTGGTGTTGGACCGCTGGGAGGCCTCCCGGAGGATGTCCCAGGCCTGCTGCGGTGTGCAGCCGTGGGCGGCCATCAGGACACCGCGCGCCTGGTCGATCACCGGACGGGAGACGATGGCCGTGCGCAACTGGTCGACCTCCTGCTGCAACTGCGACAGCCGCTCCGTCCGCTCCACGGCCACCGCGGAGCCGCCCCGGGGGGCCGACCCGGTCGGCTTGCGTCCCTCCCGCGCCGGGCGCAGCGGGTCGGTGGTGTCCAGGCCGGCCAGTTCCAGGATGCGCAGCGGCTGACCGGTCCAGCCGGTGGCCGACACCTGGACGAGGTGCCGTCTGCCGTGTTCGTCGAGGGTGTCCAGGAACTCCAGTCCCGCGGTGTCCATGAACGTCACCCCCGCCATGTCCAGGTCGACCCGCCGGACTCCCGGCGGCAGTTCGGCGAGCGCACCGGCCAGCGCGTCCGCGCAGCCCCGCACCAGCTCCCCCTGCGGGGCGAGCCGGGCGCGGCCGTCCGCATGCGTTTGTACGTCGATGGTCAGCGTGTCGACAGGAGTGGTCAAACGTCGTCCAAGTCGTGCAGGAAATGGTGGAGGTGGTGATGCCGCTGAGGTCATGTCCCCGCCCTTGCTCTTCACGGCAGTCCCCGCGCGTCCCAGTGGTACTGCCCTGCGCGTGCCCGGTCCCCGGCGGACTACACCTGGCGATGGCGGGGCACGGCCACGTCAGACACCGGACACATGGCAGGGGCATGAGGCGGCGCACACGAGGTACGCGAGATCAAAGGCTGTGTCCGCAGCCACGACAGAGCGGTCCGCGAGGATGAGGACGTGTACCACCCGGAGCTTTCAGCCGCGACCCGTGTCCATGCCGGCGTCCTCGCCGGCGTCGGGCTCGGCGACGCCGTGCTCGCCGAGGCCGCGTGGCGGCTCGGGCCGGGGCGGGAGGTGATCGAGGTGCCGGCGTCATGACCTTCGGCGCGGAGCCCTTCGTCCACCCGGCCCTGTTCTACCGGGACGAACACGAGTACCTGGCTGGCACCGTGGCCTTCGTGCGCGCCGGCCTGGCCTCCGGCGAGCCGGTGGCGGTGGCCGTGCCCGGCGAGAACCTCCGGCTGATCCAGACCGGACTGGGCGCGGACGCCGGCGCCGTGCGGCTTCTGGACATGCGCGAGGCCGGGCGCAACCCAGGGCGGATCATCCCCGCGGTGCTGCGCTCCTTCGCGGACGCCCAGCGGGCCGGCCGACGGGTGCGGATCATAGGCGAGCCGATCTGGGCCGGGCGCACACCGGTCGAGTACCCGGCGTGCGTCCAGCACGAGGCGCTGATCAACGCGGCGTTCCAGGGCCGCGAGGTGACCGTCCTGTGCCCGTACGACGCCACTCGCCTGGACGAGCGGGTCCTGGCCGACGCGCATGCCACGCACCCCCTCGTCATCCTCCCGGGGTCGGCGCAGGAGCGGGACAGCGCCGCCTACGCCCCCGAGCACGTCGTCGCCCGGTACAACGAGCCGCTGCCGGCCGTGCCGGACGCGCTGAGCTTCCGCTTCACGGCACCGTCCCTGCCGCAGGCCCGGCGCACGGCCACCGCCGAGGGCGCGCGGCTCGGGCTGACGGACCGGCGCCTGCAGGACCTGGCCCTGGTCACGGCCGAGCTGACCACCAACAGCGTGGTGCACGGCGGCGGTTCGGGCGAGCTGCGGGTGTGGGCGGCGGACGGGTACGTGCTGTGCGAGGTCCGGGACCGGGGGCGCCTGGAGGATCCGCTGGCCGGGCGCCGGCCCGCCGCCCGCGACCAGCGCGGCGGTCGGGGCCTGCTGATGGTGAACCTCGTCGCCGACCTCGTCCGCCTGCACACGGGCGAGGACGGCACCACGGTCCGCGCCTGGTTCGCCCGCTGACGAGCCGGACCCACGCCCCGCACCGCACGCACGGGGTGGGCGCCGCTCCGCCGGCCCCCACGCGCCGGCGGCCGCCGACTACGCCCCCAACGGGTCGAGGACCAGCGGTTCGACCCTGCCCTCCAGCATCTCTCCCAGCCCCAGGACCGCGCACACGTCGGGACGATCGGCGATGTTGACCGGCATGCCGGTGGCCTCCCGCAGCATCTCGTCCAGGCCCGGGAGCAGCGCGGAGCCGCCGACCATCACGATGCCGCGGTCGGCGAGGTCGGCCACCAGGTCGGGCGGGCACTCCCGCAGCACCTTGTAGATGCCGTCGAGCACCGTGGTCAGCGGCGTCTGGATGGCCTCCCTTACCGCGGCGGTGTCGACCAGGACCGACCGGACCAGCCCCGTCGCCACGTCCCGTCCGTGGATCTCCGTGGACGCGGGTCCCTGCGCGGTGAGCCCGTTGCCGTGCAGGGCCAGTTGCAGCGGGCGCACGGACTGGCTGGGCAGCATCAACGCGTGTTCGTGGCGCAGGTGCTGCACGATCGCGCGGTCGACGGCCTCGCCGCCGACGGGCATGCGCTGGGCGGTGACGATCGAGCCCAGGGAGAGCACGGCCACCTGGGTCGCCGCGGCGCCGCACATCAAGATCATGGTGGCCTCGGCCCGCTCCACGGGCAGCCCGCAGCCGACGGCCGCGGCGATCAGCGTGTCGACCAGCTCCACGCGGCGGGCGCCGAGTCCTACCAGGGTCTCGACCGTGGCCCGCTGGGCGAGCGGATCGGCGTCGTGCGGGGTGCAGGCCGCGGCCCGCAGCCGGGGCTTGCGGCGCAGCGCCCGGCGCATCCGGTCGCCCAGCAGATGCCGCAGCATGCGCTGCGCCATCTCGATGTCGATGACCGTGCCGCCGGAGACCGGGCGGACGACGCGGATGTAGTCGGGGGTGCGGCCGGTCATCCGCTCCGCGAACTCGCCGACCGCGATCAGCGCGCCGTTGCGGGTGTTCACGGCGGCCACCGAGGGCTGGTCGACGACGAGCCCGGCGCCCTTGACGTACACACGGGTCCGGGCCGCTCCCAGGTCGACGGCGAAGTGGCAGCGGCGCAACTGCTCCAGACTGGCGGACATGGCAGATCCTCCCGAGAGCGCGGGCCGTGGCAGCCGCCGGGCAGCGGCCTCACTGGCATCGTGCGGGCGGCGGGGGAGCGGGCGCCTGTTCAAGGGGGCCGGGCGGGGGGCCGCTGGACGAGTGCATTTTACGGTTATCGGCTGAATAAGCGCCAGATAAGCGGAATCTGAGGCGCCTTGTTCGTGGCGGGAACCTGCCAGGGTGCCCATCCGTCACCTTTCGTCAACTCCCGTGCCACGCATGCCTTCTGACACTCTTCGCATCGGCAGACGCACCGCTCCACTGCACTCGCCGGCATCCCGCAGCAGTCGCCGGCACTCGACGCACCTCCGACGAGACGCAGCTCCCGACGAAGAGAGGCACGGATGAGCAGAGGACCAGGCAGACGGAGAGCGATCCTCCTGTCGGCCGGGCTCGTGATCGCCCTGCTGCCGACGGGGCAGGCCGCCGCACAGCGGGCCGCCCGGCAGGAGACCGCCCCCCGCGCGAAGGCCGGCACCCCGGATGGCGCCCGCACCGTCACCCTCGTCACCGGCGACAAGGTCACCGTCACCGACCTCGGCGGGGGGAGGAAGACCGTCACGGTGCGGCGGCCGGCGGGTGCCACGGGCGCAGTGCGCACCCAGGTGGCAGGCGGCACCGTCACCGTCGTACCGGACGAGGCGCGTCCCTATCTACGGGCGGGCCGGCTGGACCCGCGGCTGTTCGACGTCAGCGCGCTGCTGCGGCAGGGACTGGGCGACGCGAGCACCGGCGAACTGCCGCTGATCGTGACCTACGGCAAGGGCGCCCGGGTGGAGACCCCGCGCGGGGCGGAGCCCACACGCAACCTCGCCAGCGTGCACGGGGCCGCCGTGGAGGCCGGCAAGGGGCGGGTGTTCTGGCGTTCGTTCACCGGGAAGGGAAACCGGGAGAGCGCGGTGCACGGCACCGCGCAGGACAGCCGAAGCACCACGCCGGCGAGCGGCATCGACAAGGTCTGGCTGGACGGGCGCGTCACGGCCGACATGGCCGAGTCCAACGCGCGGATCGGGACGCAGACGGCGTGGGAGGCCGGGCTCACCGGCAAGGGCGTCACCGTCGCCGTCCTGGACACCGGCGTCGACGCCTCCCACCCCGACCTCGCGGGGCGGGTGAGCCAGGCCAAGAGCTTCGTCGACGGCGAGGACACCGCCGACCGCAACGGCCACGGCACCCATGTCACCTCCACCGTGGGCGGCAGCGGCACCGCCTCCGACGGCAAGGAGAAGGGGGTCGCCCCGGACGCCACGCTCGCCGTCGGCAAGGTGCTCGACGACCAGGGCTCCGGCAGCGAGTCGCAGATCATCGCCGGGATGGAGTGGGCGGCGCGGGACGTGCACGCACGGATCGTGTCCATGAGCCTCGGCTCCACCGAGCCCAGCGACGGCACAGACCCGATGGCGCAGGCCGTCGACACCCTCTCCAAGGAGACCGGCGCCCTGTTCGTCGTGGCCGCCGGCAACATCGGGGCGCCTTCCTCCATCGGCTCGCCCGGCGCGGCCGACGCCGCCCTGACCGTCGGCGCGGTCGACTCCGCCGACCAGGCCGCCTACTTCACCAGCGCCGGGCCGCGCTTCGGCGACCACGCCCTCAAACCCGACCTCTCGGCCCCCGGAGTCGACATCCTCGCCGCCCGCTCCCAGCTCACCGAGGGCAGCGGCTACTACACCTCCATGAGCGGTACCTCCATGGCGACGCCCCACGTCGCCGGGGTCGCCGCCCTGCTCGCCCAGGAGCACCCCGACTGGAGCGGGGCCCTGCTCAAGGACGCGCTGATGTCGACGACGAAGCGGCTCGACGCCCCGGCGTACGTGCTGGGGGCGGGCCGGCTGAGCGTCCCGGACGCCGTCGGCGCGCAGATCACCGCCACCGGAAGCGCCGACCTCGGCTTCTACCGCTGGCCGTATCCCGCGAACAAGCCGGTCACCCGGACCCTCACCTACACCAACTCCTCCGACCACGAGATCCGGTTGGAGCTGTCGGTGCAGGGTGCCCCGGACGGCGTCGCCACGCTCGCCGCCTCCACCCTCACCGTGCCCGCGCACGGCTGCGCCTCCACCACGGTCACCGGCGACGGCGCCAAGGCCCCGGTGGGCGGCACCAGCGGGCAGATCGTGGCCTCGGCGGCCGGCACCCCACTCGCGCACACCGTGTTCGGCCTGGTCAAGGAGGACGAGCGGTACACGCTGACCGTGCACGTCAAGGACCGGGGCGGCGCCGCCACGGCCGCCGACCTCGTGGTGCAGCAACTCGCCGCGAACGTCGACCCGGTCCCGGCGCACGTTGGCGACTCCGGCACCCTGGAACTGCGGCTGAAGCCGGGCACGTACAGCGTGACCTCCTTCCTCGACGTGCGCGGCAGCCACGGCGCCGACTCGCTCGGGCTCGGCTTCCTCGCCGCCCCCGAGATCACGGTCGACCGGGACCGCGAGATCACCCTGGACGGCCGGGAACTCCGGGAGATCCGCGCCGCCGTGAACCGCCGCACCGAGACCCGGCAACTGCTCATGGAGTACGACCGCGACGCCGGCGGCTCCGACCTGTTCGACGCCGTCCAGGTGCCCCTGGCCTACGACAGCGTCTTCGCCGCGCCGACGGCACGCGTGCGGCAGGGCACCTTCGAGTACCGGACCGTGTGGCGGCTCGGCAAACCACTCCTGGAGGTCGAGGGGATCGCCGACGCGGTCGTACAGGCGGGCGGCACCCTGATCGAGGGCCGCACCAGGCTGCCGCTGGTCGACGTGGGCGCCGGGGAGTTCACCGGCAAGGACGTGCGCGGCAAGGCGGTCCTGGCCCGCCTCGCCGACGGCACCGAGCCCACCGCGCTGGCGCAGGCCGCGCAGGACGCGGGCGCCAGGGCGCTGTTCGTGACCGACGACGCACCCGGCCGGCTGAGCGCATGGTGGGGCACCGACGACAACGCCGACCGCCCCCTCCAGATCGCCACCGTCGACAACGCCGACGCGGCACGGCTGCGCACCGCCCGTGACGTCGACATGACGGGCACCCGCGACACGCCGTACGTCTACGACCTCTCGGAGGGCCACCCGGGAGCGATCCCCGACCGGGACCTGACCTACGCGCCGGCTTCCCGTCAACTCGCCGCCGTCCGGGCGCGGTTCCACTCCGCCCAGCCGGCCTCCGGAGGCGAGTTCCGGTACTCGGTCACCGGCACCTTCCCGATCGGCATCGGCTTCCAGGAGCGGATCGACTACCCGGCCGAGCGGACCGACTACGTCTCCACCGGCCCCGGCCAGCTCTGGCACGAGTCCGTGACGCTCGGCGAGGGCACCCTGGAGGAGCGCAGCGGCCTGGTCCGCTACACCGGCGGATCACACCCGGCGCTGAACTGGTTCCGGCCGGTCTGGCACCCGTGGCTGGGCACCGGCCTCGGGTGGGGGCAGCAGCGGGCCGGGAACAGTCTCCGGTTCAACGCGCCCGGCTGGGGCGACTCCGGGCCCGACCACACCGGCTTCGGCGACGTGTGGAGCGAGGACAGCGGAATGACCCAGACCACCACGGTCCATCTGGACGGCAAGCTGGTCGACAGCCGTTCCGGACCGGGCGCGTACGTGTGGGACGCGCCGGCCGACGAGCACACGTACAAGCTGGTCACGGACACCGCGCTCGACGCCTCCCGCTGGAAGCCCGCCACCCGGGGGCACGCCGAGTGGACGTTCCGTTCGGCGGCCACCCCCGAGTACCACTGGACCGCACTGCCACTGATCAACCTCGCCTTCGACCTCGACACCGACCTCGCGGGCCTTCTCGAGGGCGGCGGCCGGGTCCCGGTCGGCCTCCACGCGGAGTACGTGGCGGGAGCACCGGGCACCGGGACCATCGGCGCGGGGAAGCTGGAGGTCTCCTACGACGAGGGCGCGACCTGGCAGACGGTCGGGCTCACCGGCGTGCACGGTGAGCAGGCCTCCTGGCACGGCACCCTGACCGTGCCCCCGGGCGCGGCCACCGTCTCGCTGCGCGCCTCGGCGGGCGACGACCGGGGCGGTTCCGTGCGGCAGGAGATCGTACGGGCCGTCCAGGTGGGACGGTGACCGGACCACGCGGACGGCGGCGCCGTCTCCCTGGGAGGGGAGACGGCGCCGCCGTGGGTTTCCGGGGCCGTCACCTCGGCCGACGCACCCGTCAGGCCGCACCCGGATCGCCGGCGGCCGGCACGACCCCCTGGACCACGCCGAGCTCGACCAGGTCCTGGGGCCGGATCCGCAGCTGCTCGGCCGTGGCCGGGGCCTGGTCCGGCGGGCGCTTGAGTATCGCGGCGGCGAGCTCGGGTGCGATCACCGAGAAGTAACTGTCCGGCGTGACCCAGGTGTTGCCGGGCGCGGCCAGGGCGAGCGCTCCGCCCGACCCACCCTCGCCGATCACCAGCGTGGTGATCGGCGTCCGGGCGTCCGCCACCGCGACGAACAACTCGGCGATCGCGGCGCCGGCACCCTGCCGCTCCGCCTCGGCGTCGTTCGCGGCACCCGGGGTGTCCACCAGGGTCAGCACCGGGATCCCGAGCCGGTCGGCGAGCCGGATCAGCCGTGCCGCGGTGCGGTACCCGGCGGGGCGGGTGGCGGTGCCGGTCTGGGCGGCGTAGGCGACGGTACGGCCCTCGTGGTCGCCGAACCCGCAGAGCATGCCGTCGTCGGTGCCGCCGCAGCGGTCGCCGTGCAGGGACACGCGCCGGGGGAGGCAGGCGTCCAGGTAGCGCTCGGCGCGCGGGCGTTCGGGGGAGCGGGCACGCCGGACGGCGTCCCAGCCGGTGGCGGGAAGGCCCAGCGCGGACAGGGCCCGCGGCGGGGCGACCGCCGCCTTCGAGGGCCGTGTCAGCAGGCGCAGCCACAGCCCCAGGGTCGCCCGCAGCTCCTCCGGTGGCACCACGGCGTCGGCCGAGCCCGCAGCCACCTGCGCCTGAGCCGTGTACGCCGCCGGGTCGGCGTCCGGCGGCCGTACCCGGGAGCCGGCGAAGCCGACCTGGGCGCCGGGCAGGGCGAGGATGACGTCCGCGCCCGCGCCGAGGGTGGCCCAGCCGCCGCCCGTCGTCGGGTCGCGCACCACCGCGATCTGCGGCACACCGGCCGCCCGGGTGAGCGCGGACTGCCGGGCCACGCGCTGGAGCTGGGTCAGCGCGAGCATGCCCTCCTGCATGCGGCTGCCCCCGGTGGCGACCAGCGGCACCACCGGAAGACGGTGCTCACGGGCATGCGCGTACGCCGACTCAAGACGGTCGCCGGTGCGTTCGCCCAGCGAGCCGCCGAGGAAGCCGAACTCGAAGGCGATCAGCACGGCCCGGGTGCCCTCGACGTCCGCGGTGCCGCACACCACGGACTCCTGCTCGCCGGTGCGTTCGGCGGCACGGGCGCGTGAGGCGTCGTAGCCCTGCCAGCCGAGCGGTCCGTCGGCCGGCGACTGGCGCATCGGCTGGGGGAGCTCGTGGAAGTCGTCGCACACCAGGGCGATGGCCTGCCGGGCGGTCAGCCGCTCAGCCATGCGTGAGCGCCCAGGCCGCCGCCGCGAGCTCCGCGTACGTCGACGACCGATCACCGAACCGCAGGGCGACGCGCGCGCCCGGATCATCCGTCAGGGCCGGGAAGAGGGAGGACACGCTGCGAACTCCTAGGGGCTGGCGACCGGTGGCGTACGGGGCGGCCGAGGGACGGCACCCCGTTCCCCGTTCCTACCCCACGGCCGGCGCGGTTCGTCGCCGCCGGAGCGTTGAGTCGGTCACTTTCCGCCGCCGTGCGGGAGCCGGTCAGGCCGGCGTCCCCCGTACGTCGGCGACCACACAGCTGATGTTGTCCGGGCCGCCGGCGTCGTTCGCGGCCTCCGTCAGGGCGCGCACGCAGTCGTCCGGACCTTGGCCGCCGGTGAGCAGGGCGCGGATCCGCTCCTCCGGGACGACGCCGGTGAGGCCGTCGGAGCACAGCAGGTAGCGGTCGCCGGGCAGGGGGTCGTGCAGCCGCAGGTCCGGGACGGGCGGGGCGCCGCCGCCGAGGGCCTTGAGGAGGAGGGAGCGCTGGGGGTGGGTGGTGGCCTCCTCGGCGGTCAGACGGCCCTCGTCCAGCATCTCCTGGACCACGGTGTGGTCGTGGGTGATGAGGAACAGCTCGCCGTCGCGCAGCAGATACGCGCGGCTGTCCCCGATGTGCACCAGGGCGAGCTGCGAGCCCGTCCACAGCAGCGCGGTCAGGGTCGTGCCGGCGTCCTCGTCGTCGCCGGCGGCGTCCCGGACCGCCCGGGTCGCCCCCTGCACCGCGTCCTCCAGCAGGTTCAGCAGGCCGCCGGCCGGCAGCTCCGCCGTCTCCAGCGACCTCAGTGCCGCCACGGCCGCGCTGCTGGCCGGTGCCCCGGACGGCCCGTACCCGTCGGCCACGGCGAGCAGCCGGGTGCCCGCGTAGGCGGTGTCCTGGTTGGCGGTGCGGACCCTGCCCCGGTCCGAGCGGGCGGCGTAGCGCAGTTCCAGCATGGTGGTGGTGTCCTTCCTCGACGGTGGCGAGAGGTGGTCGACGAGGAACGCGGCGAGGTCCCGTCGCACGGCCGTCTCCGCCTCCACCCGCGCCCAGAAGGCGCGGATCTCCCGGGCGGCGGCGGTCGGTTCGAGGGCGCACACCCGACGGATCCCGGCCAGCGGCATGCCGAGCCGCCTCAGCCAGGCCACCAGACGCGCCTGCTCCAGCTGGGCCACCGCGTAGTAGCGGTATCCCGTGTCCGGGTCGACCCGGGCCGGCCGCAGCAGTTCCAGCTCGTCGTACAGCCGCAGCGCCTTCGGCGACAGCCGGCACGCCTTCGCGAAGGCGC
>NZ_MUBM01000167.1 GCF_002154505.1 Streptomyces carpinensis
AGATTTGTATACGAGACAGGTTGGAGGGTGGGCGGGTCGTCGCTGTCGCCGCCCCAGGTGAAGATGCCCTCGGCCGGCTGGCTCGCGAAGGGCACCTCGCCCTCGAAACGGTCGACGGGCACGGGAGCGGGATCGGCGGCGGGATCCGGGGCCGCGTGCGCGGAGGCCAGCGGGATCAGCGCCGTGAGCAGGGCGGCGGAGGCGAGCAGGGCGGTTCTTCGCATGGACGGACCTTCCCGCGACTCGGGGACGTCTCTGGTGGATTTCCCGGGCTCGTTCCTCGAGCCCCTGATGCGCTCAGAATTCACTCATGACTTAGATCACGGCGTGAGTTAACAAGCGGGCCGCCCGCTCCGTCAAGACTTCACACCACAACCGGTACACGGCCAACGCACCGCCGCAGTACGCGCGTTGATCCTTCGGCTTGTGAACGCGCATCCTCTTGACGCGCATGAGATGCCGTCATTTACTCACGGCTCGCACGCCTCCCATCCCCCACCTGAAGAAGGGCGGCGCACCATGAGAAGACCCCTGCGCGCGGCTCGGCTGCTCCTTGCGGGCCTGCTGGCCACCGCCGGGCTGACCACCCTGACCGCTCCGTCCGCGCACGCGGCCGGCGAGCAGGTCACGGCCTGGCTGACCACGACCGACGACTCCGGCGGGCGGCACGTGGTCCGCGGGCTCCAACCGCAGACACCCTTCGCCTTCCAGTCCGGCACCGGCGGCGCCGGCGAGAACATCACGGTCGACGAGAACACCCGCTACCAGACCTTCACCGGCGGCGGCGCCTCCTTCACGGACACCGCGGCCTGGCTGATGAACAGCAGCGGCGCGCTGTCCGCGACGACGCGGGACGCGACCATGCGCAAGCTGTTCTCGCCGGCGGACGGCATCGGGCTGTCGTTCCTGCGCAATCCGATGGGCGCCTCGGACCTGGCGCGGTACGGGTACACGTACGACGACGTGCCGGCCGGGCAGAGCGACCCGTCACTGGCGAAGTTCTCGATCGCGCACGACCTGGCGGACGTGGTGCCGCTGACCCGGCAGGCGCTCCAGCTGAACCCGGCGCTGACCGTGATGGCCTCGCCGTGGACCGCGCCGGCCTGGATGAAGGACAGCGGTCAGCTGGACGGGGGCTGGCTGAAGGCGGAGGACTACGGGGCGTACGCCTCGTACTTCGTGAAGTACCTCCAGGCGTATCGGGACCAGGGCATCCCGGTGTCCTACGTGACCGCGCAGAACGAGCCGACGTGCTGCTCGGGATATCCGTCGATGAGCTGGAACGCCTCCGGTCTGGCCTACTTCACCAAGAACGAGGTGCTGCCCCAGCTCCAGGCGGCCGGGCTGACCACGAAGGTCCTCGCCCACGACTGGAACTGGGACACCTACGACTCCTACGCCGCGCAGACGGTCGACGACCCGGCCGTCCGCTCGCATCCGAACTTCGGCGGGATCGCCTGGCACGGCTACGGCGGTGACGTCACGAAGCAGACCACGGTCCACGACCGGTACCCGCAGCTGGACGCGTTCGGCACCGAGCACTCCGGCGGCACCTGGATCGCGAACCAGCAGCGCGAGGACATGCTCGACATCGTCGACTACACGCGCAACTGGGCGAAGTCGGTGACGAAGTGGTCGCTCGCGGTGGACCAGGACCGCGGGCCGCACAACGGCGGGTGCGGGACGTGCAGCGGGCTGATCACGGTGCACGACCGGGACGCTCGATCCGGCCAGGTGGACTACACCGTCGAGTACTACGACATGGGGCACCTGACGAAGTTCGTCCGGCCGGGCGCGCAGCGGATCGCGTCGACCGCCTCGTCGTCCGTGCCCAACGTGGCGTGGCTCAACCCGGACGGCAGCAAGGCGCTGATCGCCTACAACGACGCCTCGAGCGCGAAGACGGTGACCATCGACTGGGGCTCGCAGCACGCCAGTTACTCGCTCCCGGGCAAGACCTCGGCGACCTTCACCTGGTCGGGGACGCAGTCGGGTGGCGGGAGCCGGTCGGGGGCGTTCGTGGGTCTGGCGGGCAAGTGCCTGGACGTGGCCGGTGCTTCGTCGGCCGACGGGACGGCCGTGCAGCTCTACGACTGCAACGGCACGGCCGCCCAGCAGTGGACGGTGCGGGCGGACGGTTCCGTCCAGGCACTCGGCAAGTGCCTGGACGTGACGTCGGGCTCGACGGCCGACGGGGCGAAGGTGCAGCTGTACGACTGCAACGGCACCGGGGCTCAGCAGTGGTCGTACAACGCGTCGACGGGTGACGTGGTGAACCTGGCAGCGAACAAGTGTCTGGACGTCACCGACAACTCCTCGGCCAACGGCGCCCGGGCGCAGATCTGGTCGTGCACGGGGGCGGCGAACCAGAAGTGGCAGCTGAAGTGACGTATCGTCAGACTAGGCGCCGGTGACCGGTCGGCCGAGGTGACCGCCCGGCCGCCGCCGTCGCCGTAACCGCCCCGACCTGGAGTCCGGCATGACCACACCGCGGGACCTGTTGTTCGTCAGTCTGGACGTGCCGGGCACGCGGCCCGTCGAGCAGGGAGACCTGTCACTGGCCCTCGCGGGGGCCGAACTGGTCGACCTGCTCTCGGCCGAGTCCGTCTCCCTGGACGGCGAGCGCATCCTGCCCGGCCTGGTGCCGGCCACCGGTGACCGGCTCCTAGACGAGGCGGGGGCGTCGCTCGTCGGTGAGGCGCCGTACGAGACCGTCGAGGACTGGCTGTGGCGCCGGGGGCGCGGGCTGGCCGTGGCCTACGTCACCGTGCTGGAGGCGGCGGGACAGCTGGCCGGGCGGCGCCACCGGTGGATGCCCCGGGGGTCCGACCGGCCGGTCCCGGTCGACTCACCGGCGCGGCAGGCGGCGGCCGATCGCTGGGCCTCCCACGAGCCCGTCCTCGCCGGACTGGCCGAGGCGCTGGGCATCCCCGGGGAGAGCGCCGAACCCGACGACGAGGCCGTGGTGACCGTGCTGGCCGCCGTCCACGACGCGGTGCAGGAGCTGGAGGCCGTACGGCAGCGGCGGCGCATCGAGGACGCGGCCTTCGACAACATCTGGCGCGCCCCCTGACCACCGCGACCGGCTACCGGACCGGCTCGCCGACGCCCAGCAGGTTGCCCTCGCTGTCGCGGAACCAGGCGCCCCGCTCGCCGCGGGCGCCCTTGCTCGGGTAGTTGCCCTCGATCTCGGCGATGCCGTCCCGGGTGCGCAGGCCGGGCGCGTCGACCTCCTCGAAGACCACCCCGCGGTGCCGCAGCTCGGCCACGACCGCCTCGATGTCGTCCACCTCGAAGGCCATCTGGGTGAAGGTGCCGGGCGAGGACCCCACCGAGCGGAACACGACGAAGTCCACACCCGAGCACCGGTACAGCAGCCCGCCGGGGCGCTCGTCCACGGGTTCGAGACCGAGCTTCTCGGCGTAGAAACGGCGGGCCCGGCCCAGGTCCCGCGCGGGCAGCCGGGTGGCTACGCGGGCCCTGGACAGCGGGGCGGCGGTGTCTGTGGTCATGCCTCCACTGTGGCTACTGCGCCGGTTCGACGCCCGCCCGCAGCAGCCCGTAGGTGTACGCGTCCTCCAGTGCCTGCCAGGAGGCCGCGATGACGTTGTCGGCGACGCCGACGGTGGACCACTCGCCCGTGCCGTCCGAGGTGGAGATGAGCACGCGCGTGGTGGAGGAGGTGCCGTGCCTGCCCTCCAGGATGCGGACCTTGTAGTCGACCAGCTCGATGGTGGCCAGCTGGGGGTAGATCTTCTCCAGGGCCACGCGCAGGGCGCGGTCGAGCGCGTTGACCGGGCCGTTGCCCTCGGCGGTGGCGACGATCCGCTCGGACTTGGCCCACAGCTTGACGGTGGCCTCGTTGGCGTGGGTGCCGTCGGGGCGGTCCTCGACGATGGCCCGCCAGGACTCCACGTCGAAGTACTTCAGGGGCTTGCCCTCGGCCTCCGTGCGGAGCAGCAGTTCGAAGCTCGCGTCGGCCGCCTCGTAGGTGTAGCCCTTGAGTTCGCGTTCCTTGACGCGCTCGACGACGCGGCCGACCAGTTCACGGTCGCCGCCGAGGTCGATGCCGAGTTCCTTGCCCTTGAGCTCGATCGAGGCCCGGCCGGCCATGTCGGAGACCAGCATCCGCATGGTGTTGCCGACCTGCTCGGGGTCGATGTGCTGGTACAGGTCCGGGTCGACCTTGATCGCGGAGGCGTGCAGGCCGGCCTTGTGGGCGAAGGCGGAGAGGCCGACGTAGGGCTGGTGCGTGGAGGGGGTGAGGTTGACGACCTCGGCGATCGCGTGCGAGATGCGGGTCATCTCGCGCAGCCGGCCCTCGGGCAGCACCCTCTTGCCGTACTTCAGTTCCAGGGCGGCGACGACCGGGAACAGGTTGGCGTTGCCGACGCGCTCGCCGTAGCCGTTGGCCGTGCACTGCACGTGGGTGGCGCCGGCGTCGACCGCGGCCAGGGTGTTGGCGACGGCGCAGCCGGTGTCGTCCTGGGCGTGGATGCCGAGGCGGGCGCCGGTGTCCGCCAGGACCGTGGAGACCACCGCCTGGATCTGGGCGGGCAGCATGCCGCCGTTGGTGTCGCAGAGGACCACCACGTCGGCGCCCGCCTCGGCGGCGGCCCGGACGACCGACTTGGCGTACTCGGCGTTGGCGCGGTAGCCGTCGAAGAAGTGCTCGCAGTCGACGAAGACGCGGCGGCCTTCGCAGCGCAGGTGGGAGACGGTGTCCCGGACCATCTCCAGGTTCTCCTCCAGCGTGGTGCGCAGCGCCAGCTCCACGTGCCGGTCGTGCGACTTGGCCACGAGGGTGATCACCTCGGCGCCCGAGTCCAGGAGCGCCCTGACCTGGGGGTCGTCCGCCGCCTTCGCGCCGGCCCGCCGGGTGGAGCCGAAGGCGACCAGCTGGGCGTGCTTGAAGTCGATCTCCTGCCGGGCGCGGGCGAAGAACTCGGTGTCCCGCGGGTTCGCGCCGGGCCAGCCGCCCTCGATGAAGCCCACGCCGAAGTCGTCCAGGTGCCGGGCGATGGCCAGCTTGTCGGCGACGGTGAGGTTGATGCCCTCGCGCTGGGCGCCGTCGCGCAAAGTGGTGTCGAAGACGTGGAACGAATCGTCCAGCCGGCTGGTTTCGGACATGTCTCAAGGCTCCTGATATGGGATCTCGGTCGTACCGGAATGACCGGTTCCACCGTCCCCCCAATACTCCCTCGCGCTTCGTCCCCGGCTGAAGGTGGGCCAGGAAAACGAAAAACCTCTCGCGGGTGCGAGAGGTCTGCGCGCGGGTCGAGGACGACGGTGGCCGCCCGTACCTGGTCGTACGTGGCGGTCACTGCGGACCGGCGCGCTTGCTGCCAATAATCATGGCGAACGAGAGCACGAGGGCAGTTTGGCACAGTTCTGCCCCCGCGCTCACCGCCGTCTCAGGATGCGGGCGTCAGCCTGGACTCCTGAGCCGCCTTCAGCCGGGTCAGATCCAGGTCCTTCGTCTCCCGCATGGTGACGTACACCACCAGGGAGACGGCCGCGCAGGCCGCCACGTACCAGAAGAATCCGGACTCCGCGCCGGCCTTCTTGAACCACAGGGCGACGTACTCTGCCGTGCCGCCGAACAGGGCGTTGGCGAGGGCGTACGGCAGGGCCACGCCGAGGGCGCGTACGCCGGTCGGGAACAGCTCGGCCTTCACGCACGCGTTGATGGAGGTGTAGCCGGTGACCACGACCAGCGCGAGCAGGGACAGCCCGAGCGCCGGCCAGAAGCTGCCCGCGTGTCCCAGCAGCGTCATGATCGGCACGGTCAGGAAGGTCGAGCCGAGCGCGAAGGTGATCAGCAGCGGCCGGCGGCCGATCCGGTCGGACAGCCGGCCGGCCAGCGGCTGGAGGCAGGCGAAGACGATCAGCGCGGTGAAGGAGACCAGGGTCGCGGTCCGCTTGGGCAGGCCCGCCGAGTTGGACAGGAACTTCGTCAGATAGGTGGTGTAGGTGTAGTAGGCCACCGTGCCGCCCATGGTCAGGGCGATCACCAGGAACGCCTCCCGCTTGTGCCGCCACAGCGCGCGCAGCGTGCCGCGCTCCTCGCCGCCGGTGGCGTCGGCCTCATAGATCTCGGTCTCCAGCATGCTGCGGCGCAGGTAGAAGATCACGGCCGCGCCGAGCGCGCCGACGACGAACGGGATGCGCCAGCCGTAACTGTGCAGGGCCGTGTCGGACATGGTGCGCTGGAGCACG
The DNA here is from genome assembly GCF_002154505.1 of Streptomyces carpinensis. Classification (GTDB taxonomy): domain Bacteria; phylum Actinomycetota; class Actinomycetes; order Streptomycetales; family Streptomycetaceae; genus Streptomyces; species Streptomyces carpinensis. Next base: position 6,220 of record NZ_MUBM01000167.1, read on the forward strand.
ATCTGCAGGCCGAGGCCGACGATCTGGCCGGCGGTCATGGACACGTACTGGAAGCTGGAGGCGAAGCCGCGCCGGCGCGGGTCGGAGGCCTCGGTGAGGTAGGTGGCGCTGGCCGCGTACTCGCCGCCCACCGACAGCCCCTGCAGCAGCCGGGCGAGGAGCAGCACCAGCGCGCCCCCGTATCCGGCGACCGCGTACGTCGGCGCCACGGCGATCAGGACGGCGGACGCCGACATGAGGGTGACGGTCAGCGTGAGCGCCGCCTTGCGGCCGCGGCGGTCACCCACCCGGCCGAGCAGCCAGCCGCCCACCGGCCGCATGAAGAAGCCGACGGCGAAGATGCCCGCGGTGTTCATCATCTGGGCGGTGGGGTTGCCGTGCGGGAAGAACGCCCCGGCGAAGTAGGTGGCGAAACTGGCGTAGACGAACCAGTCGTACCACTCCACCATGTTCCCGGCGGAGCCGATCCAGATCTTCTTCCAGTGATCTCGTCCCATGAGTCGTAACGTGCCGCGTGTTCGCGGCTGCGACAAGTCCGCCTCCCGTTGTGTTCATTGTGTTCATGACACATCGGCGCCCGCACGGCGGCGTCAGGCGTCCGCGCGCCCCAGCGACTCGTCCAGGAACTCCCGTACGTGGCCGAGGATCTGCTCCCGGTCGGTGCCGCGCAGGCCGATGGCCACGTGGATGGAGAAGCCGTCGAGGAGGGCGCGCAGCCGGGCGGCGAAGCGGTCGGCGTCGACGGGGCGGAACTCGCCGCGCGAGACGCCCTCGGCGACCAGGGCGGCCAGGTCCCGGTGCCAGGCGCCCTCGATGGCGGCCTGCCGGTCGCGGCCGTCCTCGTCGGCGTTCAGCGAGCGGTTCCACACCTCCAGCCACAGCGTCCAGTGCGGGTCGCGGTGGCCGTCGGGGACGTACAGGTCGACGTAGGCGTCCAGGCGTTCCCGGGCGGGGGCGGTGCGGGTCAGCAGCCGGCCGCGCTCGGCGCCCAGCCGGCTCTCGCTCCACTCCAGGGTGCGCAGCAGCAACTCGTCCTTGGAGCCGAAGTAGTACAGCAGATGGCCGCTGCTCATGCCGACCTCGCGGCCCAGCGCCGCCATGGTGAGCTTCTCCAGACCGCGCTCGGCGATCATCTCCATGGCGGCGGCGAGGACCTCCTCGCGCGGCGGCGCGTTCCTGCGCGCACGGGCCGCACCGGCCATCTGCTGCTCCTGTACGTGTCAGACCTTCGGCTGCTGTTGCGTGATGCAGTGGATACCGCCCCCGCCCGCGAAGATCGTACGCGCGTCCACCAGGGTCACCGTGCGCTCGGGGAAGAGGCGGCGGAAGACGCCGGCCGCGAGCTCGTCGCGCGGGTCGTCGAAACCGCACAGGACGACGCCGCCGTTGCACAGGTAGTGGTTGATGTACGAGTAGTCGGCCCAGTGGCCGTCGGCCTCCAGGACGGTCGGGGCGGCGACCTCGACGACCTCCAGGCGGCGCCCCCGGGCGTCGGTGGCCGACTTCAGGATGCCGATGACCTCCTTGGTCACCTCGTGGTCGGGATGGGCCGGGTCCGGCTGGTGGTGGGCGACGACGACGCCGGGGCGGGCGAAGGCGGCGACGATGTCCACGTGGCCGAGGGTGCCGTAGCCGTGGGGAGGGTAGTCGCCGGTCAGGCCGCGCGGCAGCCAGATGGCCTTGCGGGTGCCGAGGTGGGCGTGGATCTCCGCCTCGACCTGCTCCCTCGACCAGTGCGGGTTGCGCTCGGGGCCGAGCTGGACCGTTTCCGTCAGCAGGACCGTGCCCTCGCCGTCGACGTGGATGGCGCCGCCCTCGTTGACGAGCTTCGAGGCGTACGTCCGCGCGCCCGCGAGGTCCGAGACGTGGGCGGCGATCTTCGCGTCGTGCTCCCAGCGGGCCCAGTCCTGGGCGCCCCAGCCGTTGAACGTCCAGTCCACGGCGGCGAGTTCGCCGTTGCCGCCGGTGAGGAAGGTGGGGCCGATGTCGCGCATCCAGGCGTCGTCCAGGTCGCGCTCGACCGTGTCGATGCCGTCGCCGAGGAGGGCGCGGGCCTCGGCGGACTGGCCCGGGCCGCACACCACCGTGACCGGTTCGAAGCGGCGGACGGCCCGGGCGACCGACGCCCAGGCGGCGCGGGAGGCGGCCACGTCGTCGGGGGTGTCGAAGGTCGGGTTCGGGCCCGGCCAGGCCATCCAGGTGCGCTCGTGCGGCGTCCACTCGGCGGGCATGCGGAAGCCGTCGGCGGCGGGGGTGTTCATCTCGGAGGTCCTCGCAGGGGTCACGGAGGTCACAGGAAGTACAGGCGGTTGAGGGAGACGGAGTCGGCGGGCTCGGAGCGGATCGGGTCGCCGTCGAGGGTGACCAGGCCGGTGCGCTGGTCGACGTCGACCGCTCCGGTGCGGGAGTTCAGCCGCAGGTCGGCGGGGCCGATGCCACGGGTGCCGCGGACGGCGACCCTGCGGCGCCGGGTGGGCATCGTGTCGTTGCCCTGGTCGAGGGCGGCCTGGGCGACGAACGCCACGGAGATGTCGGCGGGGGTGGCGCCGTGCGCGCCGAACTGCGGGCCGAGCACCAGGGGTTCGCAGGTGTCCGTGGCCGCGCCCGGATCCCCGACCACGCCGTACGCCGGGAAGCCCGCCTTGAGGACGAGCTGCGGCTTGGCTCCGAAGTACTCCGGGCGCCACAGCACGATGTCGGCCAGCTTGCCCACCTCGATGGAGCCCACCTCGTGGGAGAGGCCGTGCGCGATGGCCGGGTTGATGGTCAGCTTGGCGATGTAGCGCAGCACGCGGGCGTTGTCGTCGTCGGGGCCGTCCCCGTCGACCGGGCCCAGCTCGGCCTTCATCTTCCCGGCCATCGCGAAGGTGCGGCGCACGGTCTCCCCGGCCCGCCCCATGCCTTGCGCGTCGGAGGAGGTGATGCCGATCGCGCCCAGGTCGTGCAGCACGTCCTCGGCGCCCATGGTGCCTGCGCGGATGCGGTCACGGGCCATGGCGGCGTCGCCGGGCAGGTCCGTCTTCAGGTCGTGGACGGAGACGATCATGCCGTAGTGCTCGGCGACCGCGTCCCGGCCGAAGGGCAGGGTGGGATTGGTGGAGGAGCCGATGACGTTCGGCACCCCGGCCATCTTCAGCACGTTGGGGACGTGTCCGCCGCCGCAGCCCTCGATGTGGAAGGCGTGGATGGTGCGGCCCTCCAGAACGCGCAGGGTGTCCTCCACCGACAGGCACTCGTTCAGGCCGTCGCTGTGCAGGGCCACTTGGACGTCGTGCTCCTCGGCGACGCGGAGGGCCGTGTCCAGCGCCCGCGTGTGGGCGCCCATGTCCTCGTGCACCTTGAAACCGCTCGCCCCGCCCTCGGCCAGCGCCTCGATCAGGGGGGCGCTGTGCGAGGAGGAACCCCGGCCCAGGAAGCCGATGTTGACCGGCCAGGCGTCGAAGGCGCCGAACGCGTGCCTCAGGGCCCACGGCGAGTTGACGCCCACGCCCCACACCGGCCCGAACTCCTGGCCGATGATGGTGGTGACGCCGGAGGCGAGCGAGGCCTCCATGATGCGCGGCGACAGCAGGTGCACATGCGTGTCGACGGCGCCCGCGGTGGCGATCAGGCCCTCGCCGGACACGATGGACGTGCCGGTGCCGACGACGACGTCGACCCCGTCGAGGGTGTCGGGGTTCCCGGCCCGTCCGACGGCGCAGACGCGTCCCTCGCGGATGCCTATGGACACCTTGCGGATGCCCTGGGCCGCGTCGATCACGACGACGTTGCTGATCACCACGTCACAGGTCTCGCGGACGGCCGCCGCCTTGAGGTGCAGGCCGTCGCGGGCCGTCTTGCCGAAGCCGGCGAGGAACTCGTCCCCGTACTTCTGCGCGTCCGACTCGACGCGTACGACCAGCCCCGAGTCGCCGAGGCGGATGCGGTCGCCGGCGCGGGGGCCGTGGGTGGCGGCGTAGGCGTGGGGGTCGATGTGGATCGCCCGGCTCACCTCGCGTCCCTTGGAGCGGCTCATCGGTCGCCTCCTTCCGGCTCTTCGGCCGTCGCTTCGGCACTGACTCCCAGGTATCCGCAGGCCGCGGCCCGGCGCAGGGCCTCCTGCCTGGCCCCCGGCGCATCCAGCGGCCCGTCGACCAGTCCCGCGAAGCCGATGGCGATGCGCTCGCCGCCGATCGGCACGAGGCCGACCTCGGCGCTCTCCCCCGGCCCGAACCGCACCGACGAACCGGCGGGCACCGCCAGCCGCATGCCGTAGGCGGCCGCGCGGTCGAAGTCCAGCCGGGGATTGGCCTCGAAGAAGTGGAAGTGGGAGGTGACGGAGACCGGCACGGCCGCCGTGTTGGTCACCGTCAGCCGTACCGCCGCCTCCGGCTCGGCGTGCCGCGGTCCCGGCAGCAGCGCACCCGGCCCCTGGTCGCCGAGGTGGCCGCCCGCGATCGGGTCGGTGACCACGGCGAGCCGTGAGCCGTCGTCGAAGACGGCCTCCACGTGGACCTCGGTGACCACGTCCGCGACGCCCGGCAGGACGTCGTCCGGGCCGAGCACCGCGCGGGCGCGCCCGATCGCCTCGGCGAGCCGGGCGCCGTCGCGGGCGGCCTCGCAGACGGTGTCGGCGATCAGGGCGGTGGCCTCCGGCACGTTGAGCCTCAGGCCGCGGGCCTTGCGGGCGCGGGCCAGCTCGGCGGCTCCGAAGAGCAGCAGCCTGTCACGCTCCGTGGGGGTCAGTCTCACGCGGCGGCACCTCCTTGCCTTTCGCAGATTTGAACAACACTCTAAACGCGAGATTCGGTGATGCGAAAGATTGACGACGAAACGTTGAGCGCGTCACATTGAACGTCGCTCAAACCTCAGGCGGCAGTCGAAGGAGACCCAGCCATGCCGATAGAACAGCGCGGAGTCGACACCATCCCGGAGGAGGAACGGACCAGCGGTCCGCGCGACCTGGTGTCGATCCTGCTCGGATCCAATCTGTGCCTCGGTGTGATCATCTTCGGCTGGCTGCCGCCGTCCTTCGGGCTCGGCTGGTGGGCCTCCCTCAGCTCCGTCGTGGTGGGCACCGTGGTCGGCACTCTGTTCACGGCCCCGCTGGCGCTGGTCTCCCTGCGCACGGCCACGAACCTGTCCACCTCCTCCGGCGCCCAGTTCGGCGTGCGCGGCCGGCTGGTCGGCTCGGTGGTCGGGCTGCTGCTGGCCCTCGGCTACACCGCGCTGACGGTGTGGATCGGCGGCGACGTGATGGTGAGCGTCCTGCACCGGCTCTTCGGGCTGACGCCGAGCGGAGTGTCGTACGCCGTCGTCTACACCTTGCTCGCCGCGGCGACCGTCGCGGGCGCGGTCTACGGCTACCGGGTGCTGCTCACCATGTCCCGCGTCCTCGCGGTCGGCATGACCCTCCTGCTGCTCCTCGGACTGTTCGCCTACGCCCCGCACTTCACCACCGCCGCACTGCCGGAGACGGGCGGCTATCTGCTGGGCGGGTTCTGGCCGACGTGGTTCCTGGCCACGGTGGCCGCGGGCCTGTCCGGCCCGATCGCCTTCATCACCCTGCTGGGCGACTACACCCGCTACATCTCCCCGCGCCGCCACTCCTCCCGCAGGGTGCTGCAGGCGACCTGGCTCGGGCTGGTCCTCGGCCTGCTCGTCCCGCAGCTGTTCGGCACCTTCACGGCCTACGGCGCCCGCGCCGCCCTGGACTACGCCGGGCCGCTGGTCGACGCCTCCCCCACCTGGTACCTGGTCCCGCTGCTGCTGTCCGCCTCCGCCGGCTCGGTCGGCAACGCCGGTCTGATGCTGTACTCGATGGGCCTCGACCTGGACGCGATCCTGCCGCGGGCCTCACGCGCGCGGGCCACCTGCACGGTCGCCGTCGTCGCCACGGTGTGCGTCTTCGTCGGCCACTACGCCTGGAACGCCCAGTCGGCGATGACGTCCTTCGTGCTGCTGCTGACCGCGATCGGCACCCCGTGGGCGGTCATCACCCTCATCGGCTTCGCCCGCTGCCGCGGTGTCTACGACGCCGACGCCCTGCAGGTGTTCAACCGCCGTTCGCGGGGCGGGATCTACTGGTACCGGGCCGGCTGGAACGTGCGGGCCACCGCCTCCTGGGCGGTGGGCGCCGTGGTCGGTCTGCTGGCGGTGTCCCTGCCGTCGTACCAGGGGCCGCTGCTGCGGATGACCGGCGGGGTGGACTGCAGCTTCCTGCTGTCGGGCGCGGTCGGCGGTGTGGTCTACCTGCTGCTGACGGCCGGCCGGGAACGCGAAGGGGCCGCCGCGGACGAGGAGTCCACGGCGGCCCTGACCGTCAGCAGGAACGGTTAGCCTCTCGTTCGGATCGTGCCGGGACCGCCGGGTCTGGCCTGATCCAAACGAAGGACCCTAGCCCAGCTCGTGCATCCAGCCGTGCTTGTCCGCGGTGATGCCGCGCTGGATGTCCAGGAGAGCCTGACGGAGCTTCATCGTGACCTCGCCGGGCTCTCCGCCCGACTGCTTCCACTCGGCGCCGGCCCGCTTGACGGTGCCGACCGGGGTGATCACGGCGGCCGTGCCGCAGGCGAAGACCTCGGTCAGCGTGCCGTTCTCGGAGTCGCGCTGCCACTGGTCGACGGAGACGCGGGCCTCCTCCGACTCGTAGCCGAGGTCACGGGCGACGGTCAGCAGCGAGTCGCGGGTGACGCCCTCCAGGATCGAGCCGCTGAGGGACGGGGTGACGATCTTGTCGCCGTACACGAAGTACAGGTTCATGCCGCCGAGTTCCTCGACCCACTTGTGCTCCACGGCGTCGAGGTAGCAGACCTGGTCGCAGCCCTTGGCGGCGGCCTCGGCCTGGGCGAGCAGGGAGGCCGCGTAGTTGCCGCCGGTCTTGGCGTCGCCCATGCCGCCCGGGACGGCGCGGACGCGGTCCTCGGAGGCCCAGATGGAGACGGGCTTCACGCCGCCGGGGAAATAGGCGCCGGCCGGGGAGGCGATCACGATGAACAGGTACTCGTTGGCGGGCTTGACGCCGAGGCCGACCTCGGTGGCGATCATGAACGGGCGCAGGTACAGAGACTCCTCACCGCCGTGCGCCGGCACCCATGCCTTGTCCTGCTGGACCAGGGCGTCACAGGCCTCGATGAACGTCTCGACGGGCAGCTCGGGCATGGCCAGGCGACGGGAGGAGGCCTGGAAGCGCTGGGCGTTCTTCTCGGGGCGGAAGGTGGCGACCGAGCCGTCGGGCTGCCGGTAGGCCTTCAGGCCCTCGAAGATCTCCTGCGCGTAGTGCAGGACATGGGTGGCGGGGTCGAGGGGGATCGGCGCGTACGGAACGAGCTGGCCGTCGTGCCAGCCCCGGCCCTCGGTCCACCGGATCGTCACCATGTGGTCGGTGAAGTGGCGGCCGAAACCGGGGTTGGTCAGGATCGCCTCGCGCTCTGCGTCGGAGAGCGGGTTGGCCGAGGGCTTGAGCTCGATCGTGGGCGTCGTCATGAGTGAGTGTCCTTCACCGGTTGTAGTGACGGGCCGCGCTCACGCCCGCACGGCCAGTGGCCGGTGCTAGGACGTCCGAGCATTCCCTCATGTCGCGGCTCCGCGTCCGATTATCGCGCGGGCGCTGCGACGGAAGAAAACGGGGTGAATGCGGCCCAGGCTTCGATGGTGGCACCCGGCGGCGGACAGGGGGAAGCCGCCGGGCGCGGATGCGACCCGACGGCTTCGAAGGTTCGAGCGGCCTGGGGGTCCCACCCAGGCGTTCAGGCTCTGGGGGAGGTCAGCCTGCTACTCGTACGGAGAGCGCGTCGCCGATCTCGGAGGTGCTGCGCGTGGGCAGCGCACCGCGCTCCGCGAGGTCGGCGGAGACGGCGTCCTCGATGCGGGTCGCCTCGGCGTCGTAGCCGAGGTGGCGCAGCAGCAGGGCGACGGACAGGACCGTGGCGGTCGGGTCGGCCTTGCCCTGGCCCGCGATGTCCGGGGCCGAGCCGTGCACGGGCTCGAACATGGACGGGAACTCGCGGCTCGGGTTGATGTTGCCGGAGGCCGCGACGCCGATGCCGCCGGAGACGGCCGCGGCGAGGTCGGTGATGATGTCGCCGAAGAGGTTGTCGGTGACGATGACGTCGAATCGCTCGGGCTGGGTGACCAGGAAGATCGTGGCCGCGTCGACGTGAATGTACTCGGTGGTGACCTCGGGGTACTCCTCGGCCACCTTGTTGAAGATGTTGGTCCACAGGTGTCCCGCGAAGGTCAGGACGTTGTTCTTGTGGACCAGCGTGAGCTTCTTGCGCGGGCGGGCCTGGGCACGGGCGAAGGCGTCGCGGACCACGCGCTCGACACCGAAGGCCGTGTTGACGGAGACCTCGGTGGCGACCTCGTGCTCGGTGCCCTTGCGGATGGTGCCGCCGTTGCCGGTGTACGGCCCCTCGGTGCCCTCGCGGACGACGACGAAGTCGATCTGCGGGTCGCCGGCCAGCGGGGTGGCCACACCGGGCAGGAGTTTGCTCGGGCGCAGGTTGACGTGGTGGTCGAAGGCGAAGCGGAGCTTGAGCAGGAAGCCGCGCTCCAGGACGCCGGACGGCACCGACGGGTCGCCGATCGCGCCGAGCAGGATGGCGTCGTGCGTCTTCAGGGCCTCGAGGTCGGCCTCGGTGAGGGTCTCACCGGTGGCGTGGTAACGCCGGGCACCGAAGTCGTACTCCCTGGTCTCCAGCTTCACATCCTGCGGGAGGACGGCTGTCAGGACCTTCAGGCCCTCGGCCACGACTTCCTGGCCGATGCCGTCACCGGGAATCACTGCGAGATCGATGCTGCGAGACATGCCGGCACCCTACTCCTCGTCCCGAGAGATGACACACGATGTCCGCCATATGGACTGACGGTGAGGGCACCCCGGCTCAGTGGCCGGTCTCGCCTCCGTTGTCGCGGCGGTCGAGGGCGCGCTGGAGGGCGGCGGCGGCGTTCTTGCGGTCGGTCTCGCTCATGCGGGTGACGTGACGGACGCGGCGGCGGACGGTCGTCTCGGCCATGGTGAATCGACTCCTTCGAGAAAGCACGGAGCGCGGAGGCAGGGGGGTTACGAGACGCCGGAGGGCGGGGAGCGGTGCCGCAGGGGTGTCCTGCACAGGGCCCGGCTCACGACCGCCATTCGCTTGATCGAGCGAGACGTTCGGCTCCTACAAAGCTATGCGAGGACGGGGCACCTGTCTCCACAATTACTCGGACTTCCTACTATCTGAGACGGCGCATCGGGCCACACGCTGCTGACCTGCGGTTTCATCAGACGGTGAAACGGTGGATCCTTACGGCGAACCCGGCGGTGAAGCCGGACGGAGACTCAGAGGACGTCACCGTCACGCCAGTCGAAGAGCAGCTCGGCGCCGGGGTCGGCCGCGTCGGCGGGCGCGGGCCACACGTACGTCGAGCCCTCCTCCTCGGCCAGCCGCGCCACGCCGTCGGGACCGAGCGCCAGGATGCGTCCGCCCCACGCCCGCCAGCCACGGGCCGCGTACAGCCGGGCGCCGTCGTCGCTCGCGGACAGGGCACCGAAGGCGTAGGCGCGCGTGACGATCCCTTCGAGCGCGGCCATGATCCGGCCGCCGAGCCCGGTGCGGCGCACGTCGTGCCGGACGGCGACGCCCTCGACATAGCCGATCCGCAGCCACCGCCCGCGGTAGCGCACCCGCCGCATGACGACGGCCCCGTGTGCGGCTAGCCCGCGCCCGTCGTACGCGAGGGCGTGGACGCCGCCCAGCGTGTGGTCCCAGTCGTCGTCGTCGAAGTCGCCGTCGAAGGCGTCGTGCAACAGGGCACGGACGGCGAGGAGTTCGGCGGGGGCGAGCTCGGCGGTGTGGGCGGTGCGGATCTCGACGGCCATCGCAGCAGTATCCCGGGCGAGGGCAGAACAGGACCACGAGCGCCGGCCTCGTACGGGACCTCCCGCGCCGCGACGTCACCGCCCGCGTCCTTCGAGGGCCGTTGTCGGTGGCCTGCCCTACTCTCCCCGGCATGGGCTACCACCTGCACCTCATCGCCGTCCGGGAGGACGAGCTGCGCGACGACGCGGCCTGGCTGGACGAGCTCTTCGACGCCGCCTGGGACGCCGAACCGGCGCCGGACACCGTCCAGATGGTGGTCCAGAAGGACTTCGTCGCCCTGGACCGCCTCGTGTGCGGGGAGGAGAAGCACGCCATCGGCCCGGAGGAACCGGCGTCCCTGCTGATATGCGGCGGCCGTCCCGTGTACCACCCGCGGCACCAGGAGGGGCCGCCCTACGTACTCCTGACCGCCGCCGAGGTGCGCCTGGCCGGGCGGTTCGTGGAGTCGACGGACTTCGAGGAGCTCTGGGCGGCGGCCGGTGACGAGTTCGAGCACGACCCGGTGGGCCGGGAGGAGGGCGAGATGCGCGCGATGTTCCGGCGGTACTACGAACGGCTGCGCGACACCTACGGTCGGGCGGCGGGCGAGGACCGGGCCATGGCCAAGCACTTCTCCTTCTGACGCACCCCACACGCCCCCCGGATCTCCTTCCGGCGCACCTGACCCCGGACATGGCACCGCCCCCGGTCCGGAGGGTTGCTTCCGGATCGGGGGCGGAGTTCGCGGGTCCTGCCCGGCTGTCGGGGCCCGGGTGCGGGCCCGGGGGTCAGCCCGTGTGCGGGCCCAGGAGGTCAGCCCATGTGCGGGTAGGTGTAGTCGGTCGGCGGGACCAGGGTCTCCTTGATGGCGCGGGTGAGGGTCCAGCGCATCAGGTTCTGCGGGGCGCCCGCCTTGTCGTTGGTGCCGGAGGCACGGCCGCCGCCGAAGGGCTGCTGGCCGACCACGGCGCCGGTCGACTTGTCGTTGATGTAGAAGTTGCCGGCCGCGTAGCGGAGCTTCTCCATCGTGTAGGCAGCGGCGGCGCGGTCGCCCGCGATGACCGAACCGGTGAGGGCGTAGTCGGACACCGACTCCATCTGGGTCAGCATCTCGTCGTACTTCTCGGCCGAGCTGTCGTCGTACACGTACACCGCGAGGATCGGGCCGAAGTACTCGGTCGTGAAGACCTCGTTCTCCGGGTCGGTGCACTCGATGACGGTCGGGCGGACGAAGTAGCCGACCGAGTCGTCGTAGCTGCCGCCCGCGACGATCGTGCAGGTCGGGTCCTCCTTGGCCCGGTCGATCGCGGCCTTGTTCTTCGCGAAGGAGCGCTCGTCGATGACCGCGCCGATGAAGTTCGACAGGTCGGTGACGTCACCCATGGTCAGGTAGTCGACCTCGGCGGCGAACTCCTCCTTGAAGCCGGAGTTCCAGATGGAGGCCGGGATGTAGGCGCGGGAGGTCGCGCTGCACTTCTGGCCCTGGTACTCGAAGGCGCCCCGGGTCAGGGCGGTCTTCAGCACCGCGCGGTCGGCGCTCGGGTGCGCCACCACGAAGTCCTTGCCGCCGGTCTCGCCGACCAGACGCGGGTACGAGCGGTACTTCTCGATGTTGTTGCCGACCGTCTTCCACAGGTACTGGAAGGTCTTGGTCGAGCCGGTGAAGTGGATGCCCGCCAGGTCGCGGTGGTTCAGGGCGACCTCGGAGACCTCGATGCCGTCACCGGTGAGCAGGTTGATGACGCCCTTGGGCAGGCCGGCCTCCTCCAGCAGCTTCATGAGCAGCACGGCCGCGTGGGTCTGGGTCGGGGACGGCTTCCAGATCACCACGTTGCCCATCAGCGCGGGGGCGGTGGGCAGGTTGGCGGCGATGGCGCTGAAGTTGAACGGCGTGATCGCGTAGACGAAGCCCTCCAGCGGGCGGTGGTCCATGCGGTTCCACACGCCCGGGGAGTTGGCCGGGGGCTGCTCGGCCAGGATCTGGCGGGCGTAGTGGACGTTGAAGCGCCAGAAGTCGACCAGCTCACAGGGGCTGTCGATCTCGGCCTGCTGGGCGGTCTTGGACTGGCCGAGCATGGTGGAGGCGGCGATCGTCTCGCGCCACGGGCCGGCCAGCAGCTCGGCGGCGCGCAGGATGATCGCGGCGCGGTCGTCGAAGGACATCGCGCGCCAGGCCGGGGCCGCGGCCAGGGCCGCGTCGATGGCGTCCTGGGCGTCCGCCTGCGTGGCGTTGCGGTAGGTGCCGAGGACGGCCTTGTGGTTGTGCGGCTGGACGACCTCGAAGGCCTCACCGCCACCCATGCGCTTCTCGCCGCCGATGGTGCAGGGCAGGTCGACCGGGTTCTCGGCCAGCTCCTTCAGCTTGGCCTCCAGCCGGGCGCGCTCGGGCGAGCCGGGGGCGTAGCCGTGTACCGGCTCGTTGACGGGCGTGGGGACCTGGGTCACAGCGTCCATGGGTTCCGGAACTCCTTGACTTGAGCGGTGGGTCGGGCGTGGGGTGCGGGCTCAGCCCTTGCTGACCATCGAGCGGAGGAAGAAGCGCAGGTTGGCCGGCTTCTCCGCCAGGCGCCGCATGAAGTAGCCGTACCAGTCGGTGCCGTAGGCGGTGTAGACGCGCATGCGGTGGCCCTCGGCGGCCAGCCGCAGGTGCTCGTCGCTGCGGATGCCGTACAGCATCTGGAACTCGTACTCGTCGAGCTTGCGGCCGGCCGTGCGGGCCAGCTCCTGCGCGACGGAGATCAGGCGCGGGTCGTGGGACCCGATCATCGGATACCCGTCGCCCTCCATGAGGGTGCGCAGGATCCGGACGTACGCCTTGTCGATCTCGTGCTTGTTCTGGTAGGCGACCTCGGCGGGCTCCTTGTAGGCGCCCTTCACCAACCGTACGCGGCTGCCGCTCGCGGCGAGGCGGCGGGCGTCGGCCTCGGTGCGGAAGAGGTACGCCTGGATGACGCAGCCGGTCTGCGGGAAGTCCTTCCGCAGCTCCTCGTGAATGGCGAACATCGAGTCGAGGGTGGTGTGGTCCTCCGCGTCCAGCGTGACCGTGGTGCCGATGGCGGCGGCGGCCTCGACCACCGGGCGGACGTTGGCGAGCGCCAGCTCGTGGCCGCCGGGGAGCGCCTGGCCGAACATGGACAGCTTCACCGACATCTCGACCTTCGGGCCGAGCTCCAGGTCCTTGAGCCGGTCGATCAGCAGCAGGTAGGCGTCGCGCGCGGCGGTGGCCTGCTCGGGGGTGGTGATGTCCTCGCCGACCACGTCCATGGTCAGCTCCAGGCCCCGCCCGGTCAGCTCCCCGATGATGGGGACGATGTCGTCCACGGTCTCGCCGGGGATGAAGCGGTCGACGACCTGCTTGGTCACCGGGGCCGCCGAGATCAGGCGTCGCATCCGGTCGCTGCGCGACGCGGCAAGAATCACGGGACCCAGCACGGGGCACCTCCACAACAGTCAAAGAGGGCCGAAACCCGACGATCCGGGGACGGCACGGAGAACCACCGTGAAAGTTAAGGATCCCTCCGATCGTCTGCCATCGACAGCTGTCACGCATCCGTGGACGCGATCTCAGACAGATGTATGAAGTGCCTGCGAAAATGGGGGAGAATGCCCGGGTGACGGCGGATTACAAGGGTGACTACCAGGAGCTGGTCGACGAGATCTCGGAGCTGCTCGGCGCGCCCGCCACGCTGGAGAACCGGAACTTCGAACTGATCGCCTTCGGCGCCTACGACAGCGAGGGCGACCTGGACCCGTCGGCCCTGGACCCGGTGCGCACCCGTTCGATCCTCACCCGCCGCTCCACGGCCGCGGTGCGCCGTTGGTTCGAGGGCTTCGGCATCACCCGGGCCACGGGCCCGGTCCGGATCCCGCCCACCCCCGAGGCGGGCGTGTACCGGGGGCGGATCTGTCTGCCGGTACGCCACCGCGGTGTCGTCCTCGGCTACGTCTGGCTCCTGGACGACGATCCGGGGCCGACCGAACAGCAGCTGGCGGCCGCCATGCGGGTGACCGCGCGGATCGGCGCGCTGCTCGCGGACGAGGCGCAGCACGGCGCCGACCTCACCCGGGAGCTGCGCACGGTGCTGACCGCCGAGCGGGGCTGGCCGCGGGACATGGCGGTGGCGGAGCTGCGGACCGCCCTGGGTGCGCGCGCGGACGGGCCGCACACGGTGGTGTGCGTGGCCCCCTGGCCCTCGGCGGACCCCGACGACGCCCCGTCGGTGCGCACCCTGCCGGGCGCGACGGCCCTGTGCACCGTGCCCTGGGGGGCTACGGCCCAGTGCCTGGCGCTGCTGGTACGGCTGCGCTCGACGGACACGCTGACCCCGGCGGTGTCGGCGGCCACGCGGCTGCTGGAACGGGCGGGTGGCGGTGATCGGGGCGGGCGGACCGCCGCCGGTGGGGTCGCCGCCGGCCGGATGGGGCTGGCCGAGCTGGGCAGCGCCTGGGCGGAGGCGTCGGCCGCCGCGCGGGCCGCGCTGGCGGAGCCGCGTTTCGGGCCCGTCGCCGATTGGGCGTCGATCGGGCCGTTCCGGCTGCTCACCGCGTTGCCGCCGGAGGCCGCGCACGACCCCGCCGTGCACACCCTGCTCTCCCCCGCCCACCAGGAGCTGGCCCGCACCGCCGAGGTCTTCCTCGACTGCGCGGGCCAGGCCGGCCGGGCCGCCGCCGGGCTGGGCATCCACCGCCAGACCCTCTACTACCGGTTGTCCCGGGTGGAGCAGCTGACCGGCCTCGATCTGGACGACGGCGAGGACCGGCTGCTGCTGCACATGGCGCTCAAGGCGGCCCGGCTGTAGTCAGCTCTTCCCGGCCGGCTCCGCCGCCTTCTTCCGGGCCTGCTCCGCTCCCGCGATCACCCGGCGCAGCCCCTCGGTGAGCCGGTCGGCGTCGGTCGCCGAGTCCGGGTCGAAGAGCCACTGCACCATGAGCCCGTTGAGCAGGGTCTGGTAGAAGCGGCCCTCCGTGTCGACGGTCTCCTTGTCGAGCTCCCTCTCCGGGACGCCGGTGAACATCGAGACCAGCCCCGAACGCCCCTCCCCCTGGGCCTCGCCCAGCAGCCGGCGCACCTCCGACATCCGGTCGCCCTGGAAGATGAGCTCGAAGCTCAGCAGCCAGATGGCCCGCGACTCGGGGACCGAGCGGATGACGCTCGCCCACACGTCCCGGAAGCGCTCCAGCGAACCGGAGGGCGCCGTCGTCTCGCCGCCCGCGCCCCATCCGGGGCCCGGAGCCATGGTCTCCCCCACGCCCTCGATCAACGACACGTACGCCTGCGCCAGCAGCGCGTCCTTCGAGCCGTAGTGGTAGCCGATGGACGCGAGGTTGGTCCCCGACGCCTTGACGACGTCCCGCGCGGTCGTGCGCAGGAAGCCCTTCTCCAGCAGGCAGCTCTTGGCGCCTTCCAGCAGATCCTCACGATGTCCCATGCGAGCAGCCTACCCGCGGTCCATACAAGCGTCCTAGACAAGTGACTTATACAAGCGTTCTAGACAGCCGTATAAGACGTGTGTACATTCCTTGGCATGACGAACTCGACGAGCACCACCACGACCGCGGCCGGTCGCGCCGGCCGCCGCGAATGGACCGCCCTCGGCGTGCTGATGCTTCCGCTGCTGCTGGTCTCGATGGACGTCTCGGTCCTCTACTTCGCCATCCCGGCGATCAGCGCGGACCTGGAGCCGAGCGGCACCCAGCAGCTGTGGATCTTCGACATCTACGCGTTCGTCCTGGCGGGCCTGCTGATGACGATGGGCTCGCTCGGCGACCGCATCGGCCGCCGCAAGCTGCTGCTGATCGGGGCCGCCGCCTTCGGCGCCGCCTCGCTGACGGCCGCGTACGCGAACAGCGCCGAGACCCTGATCGCCGCCCGCGCCGTCCTCGGCCTCGGGGGCGCGACCCTGATGCCCTCGACCATGGCGCTGGTCCGCACGATGTTCACCGACCCCGGCCAGCGGGCGAAGGCGATCGGCATCTGGTCCGGTGTGATGACCGGCGGCATCGCGCTGGGCTCGGTGCTGAGTGGTGTGCTGGTGCAGTACTTCTGGTGGGGCTCGGTCTTCCTGGTCAACCTGCCCGCGATGGCGCTGCTGCTGGTGCTGGGCCCGATCCTGCTGCCCGAGTCGAAGAATCCCGAGCCCGGCCGCTTCGACCTCCTCGGCGTGCCGCTGTCGATGGCGGCGGTGCTCCCGGTGATCTACGGCCTGAAGGAGATCCCGTCCGAGGGCGTGCACCCGCTCTACGTCGTCTCGATCGCCGTGGGCCTGCTCTTCGCGGCCCTGTTCGTCCACCGCCAGCGCACGGCGGCCACCCCGATGATCTCTCCGGCACTGTTCCGCGGCCGGGGCTTCGCCCCCGCGGTCGTCCTGAACCTCCTGTCCTCGTTCGCGATGATGGGCTCGGCCTTCTTCACCACCCAGTACCTGCAGTCGGTGCTCGGCAAGAGCGCGATGGAGGCGGCCCTGTGGGCGCTGCTGCCCTCGGTGCCGATCGGGATGGCGGCCCCGATGGCGACGCAGCTGGTGCAGAAGGGCGTCAAGCGCGCACACGTCGTCGCGGCGGGCTTCACCATCGCCGCGACCGGCTACGGAATGCTCGCCCTGGCCGGCACGGACTCGCTCTGGCTGGTGCTGGTCGCCTGCGGAGTGCTGGCCTCCGGCATCGTGATGGTGATGTCCCAGCTGACCGACCTGGCCCTGGGCGCGGCCCCGGTGGAGCAGGCGGGCGCGGCCTCGTCACTGCTGGAGACGGGCGCGGAGTTCGGCGGCGCGCTCGGCATGGCGGTCCTCGGCTCCATCGGTACGGCGATCTACCGCCACGAGATCCCGGCCGGCGCCCCGGCCCCGGCCCGCGAGACCCTCGGTGGTGCGCTCGCCGTCGCCGGCCGGCTTCCGGGACGTACGGGCGAGACCCTGGTGGCGGCGGCGCGGGATGCCTTCACGAGCGGGATGCACGGGGCGGCCGTCGCGGGGGCGGCGGTGCTGGTCGTCGCGGCGGTGGCGGCGGCGACCACGCTGCGCCGGATCCACGTGAAGGAGAGCGCGGCGGTCACGGAGACGGAACAGGCCGGCACCGTCGAGGCGGCCGCCTGACGACCCCACCACCATGGGAAAGGCGCCGGCGGAGCTGGGTTTCCAGCTCCGCCGGCGCCTTCGCGTTCCAGGTCTGCGTCGATCGGCCCGTCCGGAGGCCACCCCTCTGGGTGCGTTCGAGGACGAGGTCCCTCAGGTCGACACAGGGGGCCTGGGGGGCGTGGCCCCCCAGAGGGGCGGGGAACTCAGGCGAGGTTCACGGACCGGGCCGAGGCGGCCCCGATCTCCGCCGCGACCTCGGCGAGAACGCCGGGCGGCACCGTGTCGTCGACCGTCAGCACCGCCAGTGCCTCGCCGCCCACCGTGGCACGGGCGACCTGCATGCCGGCGATGTTGATGCCCGCCTCGCCGATGATGCGGCCCACCGTGCCGACGACGCCCGGACGGTCCTCGTAGCGCAGGACGACCATGTGGTCGGCGAGCGCGAGGTCGACGTCGTAGTCACCGACCGCGACGATCTTCTGGAGGTGCTTCGGGCCGGCCAGCGTGCCGGAGACCGAGACCTCCTCGCCGTCGGCGAGGGTGCCGCGCACCGTGACGACGTTGCGGTGGTCGGCCGACTCGGAGCTGGTGGTCAGGCGCACCTCGACGCCGCGCTCCTGCGCGAACAGCGGGGCGTTGACGTAGGACACCGTCTCGTCGACCACGTCCTCGAAGACGCCCTTGAGCGCGGAGAGCTCCAGCACCTTCACGTCGTGCTGGGTGATCTCGCCGTAGACCTCGACGTCGAGCCGGACCGCGACCTCGCCCGCGAGGGCGGTGAAGATGCGGCCGAGGCGCTCGGCGAGCGGCAGGCCCGGCTTGACGTCCTCGGCGATGACACCGCCCTGGACGTTCACCGCGTCCGGTACCAGCTCACCGGCCAGCGCGAGGCGCACGGACTTGGCGACCGCGATGCCCGCCTTCTCCTGGGCCTCGTCGGTGGAGGCGCCGAGGTGCGGGGTGCAGACCACCTGGTCGAACTCGAACAGCGGGGAGTCCGTGCACGGCTCCTTGGCGTACACGTCCAGGCCCGCGCCCGCGACCCGGCCCTCCTTGAGCGCCGAGTACAGCGCCTCCTCGTCGACGATCCCGCCGCGCGCGGCGTTGACGATGCGGACGCTCGGCTTGACCTTGCGCAGCGCCTCGTCGCCGATCAGGCCGAGGGTCTCGGGGGTCTTGGGAAGGTGGACGGTGATGAAGTCGGAGACCTCCAGCAGCTCGTCCAGGGTCAGCACCTTGACGCCCATCTGAGCGGCCCGCGCGGGCTGCACGTACGGGTCGTAGGCGACGACCTTCATTCCGAAGGCGGACATGCGCTGGGCGACCAGGGCGCCGATGCGGCCGAGACCGACGACACCGAGGGTCTTCTCCGCCAGCTCGACACCGGTGTACTTGCTCCGCTTCCACTCGCCGTTCTTCAGCGCGGCGTTGGCCTGCGGGATGTTGCGGGCGGTGGCGAGGATCAGACCGCAGGCCAGCTCGGCGGCGGTCACGATGTTGGAGGTCGGGGCGTTGACGACCATCACGCCGGCCTTGGTGGCGGCGGAGACGTCCACGTTGTCCAGGCCGACACCGGCGCGGGCGACGACCTTGAGCCTGTTCGCCGCGGCGATCGCCTCCGCGTCGACCTTGGTGGCCGAGCGGATCAGGATCGCGTCCACGTCGGCGATGGCGGGGAGCAGTTCGGCACGGTCGGCGCCGTTGCAGTGCCGGATCTCGAAGTCCGGGCCGAGCGCGTCGACGGTGGCGGGCGACAGCTCTTCAGCGATGAGTACGACGGGTTTCGAGCTCACGTGAGTCCTCACAAGTCCAATGCGTGCGGACGGCCGTCCCGACGGCCGCAGGCGGTGGAGGGGGGCTAGCCGCGTGGAAGACGCACGACGCTGTGGGCCTGACGCGTTGTTGTGCAGCAGTGTAGTGGCGTCGCGTGCGTCGTATTACGCCGCTGCGGAAGGATCACCCGTCCGTGGCTGGACGGGGTGGACAACGCCGCGAGTCCACCTTCGACTGACGACGTTACTCCGGGTCCGGCAAAAGGGGCCGGAGCATCTGCTCCGGCCCCTCCGCCACGAGGCTTACGCCTCCTCGTTCACCCAGCTCATGAGCTTGCGCAGCTCCTTGCCGGTGGTCTCCAGCAGGTGCTCGGAGTCCTGCTTCTTGTACTCGTTGTACTTCTTCAGGCCGCCGTGGTACTCGTCCATCCAGTTCCTGGCGAACGAGCCGTCCTGGATCTCGGCCAGGACCTTCTTCATCTCGGCCTTGGTGGCGTCGGTGATGATGCGCGGGCCGGTGACGTAGTCGCCCCACTCGGCGGTCTCGGAGATCGACCAGCGCATCTTCTCCAGGCCGCCCTCGTACATGAGGTCGACGATCAGCTTCAGCTCGTGCAGGCACTCGAAGTAGGCGATCTCCGGCTGGTAGCCCGCCTCGACCAGGGTCTCGAAGCCGGCCTTCACCAGGGCCGCGGTGCCACCGCACAGGACGGCCTGCTCACCGAACAGGTCGGTCTCGGTCTCCTCGGTGAAGGTGGTCTTGATGACGCCGGCACGGGTGCCGCCGATGCCCTTGGCGTAGGACAGCGCGAGCGCGAAGGCGTTGCCGGAGGCGTCCTGCTCCACGGCGACGATGCACGGAACGCCGCGGCCCTCCTCGTACTGACGGCGCACCAGGTGGCCCGGGCCCTTCGGCGCGACCATGCAGACGTCCACGCCGGCCGGGGGCTTGATGAAGCCGTAGCGGATGTTCAGGCCGTGGCCGAAGAACAGCGCGTCGCCGTCCTTCAGGTTGGGGGCGATGGACTCCTCGTAGACCTGGGCCTGGATCGGGTCCGGGACCAGGATCATGATGACGTCGGCCTCGGCGGCGGCCTCCGCGGGGGTGACCACGCGCAGGCCCTGCTCCTCGGCCTTGGCCTTGGACTTGGAGCCCTCGTGCAGACCGACCCGGACGTCGACACCGGAGTCGCGCAGCGACAGGGCGTGGGCGTGGCCCTGGCTGCCGTAGCCGATGACCGCGACCTTGCGGCCCTGGATGATGGACAGGTCGGCGTCAGCGTCGTAGAACAGCTCGGCCACTTTGGGTTCTCTCCTTGGTGTGCAGGTTGTGCGTCCCACCGTATGCCGGTGAGGGGACGGGAGGTTCGGGGGTCTCGGTATACGGGCGGCCGGTGTCCCCCGACCGCCCGAATACGTCGCTAAGCCGACCGGTCGAGGGCGCGCAGCGACCGGTCCGTGATCGAACGGGCGCCGCGCCCGATCGCGATGGTCCCGGACTGGACCAGCTCCTTGATGCCGAAGGGCTCCAGCATCTTGAGCATGGCCGACAGCTTGTCGCTGGACCCGGTGGCCTCGACGGTCACGGCGTCCGGGGAGACGTCGACGGTCTTGGCGCGGAACAGCTGGACGATCTCGACGATCTGGGAGCGCGTCTCGTTGTCGGCGCGCACCTTCACCAGAACGAGTTCGCGCTGCACCGCCTGACCGGGCTCCAGCTCGACGATCTTGAGCACGTTGACGAGCTTGTTGAGCTGCTTGGTCACCTGCTCCAGCGGCAGGTCCTCGACGCTGACCACGATGGTGATGCGGGAGATGTCGGGGTGCTCGGTGACGCCGACCGCGAGCGAGTCGATGTTGAAGCCGCGGCGGGAGAACAGGGCGGCGATCCGGGCGAGGATGCCGGGGGTGTTCTCGACCAGGACCGAGAGCGTGTGCTTGGTGGACATGACGGTCGTACCTTCCTGAAGTCCTCGGTGGCTCTCAGTCGTCCTCGTTGTCGCCGAAGTCGGGGCGGACGTCCCGGGCGGCCATGATCTCGTCGTTGGAGGTGCCGGCGGCGACCATCGGCCACACCATGGCGTCCTCGTGGACGATGAAGTCGATGACAACGGGCCGGTCGTTGATGGAGTTGGCCTCCTCGATGACCTTGTCCAGGTCCTCCGGGGACTCGCAGCGGATCGCGTAGCAGCCCATGGCCTCCGACAGCTTCACGAAGTCGGGGACGCGGGTGCCGCGGGCCTCCGGGTTGACGTCGTTGGGGCCGGAGTGCAGCACGGTGTTGGAGTAGCGCTGGTTGTAGAACAGGGTCTGCCACTGGCGGACCATCCCGAGGGCGCCGTTGTTGATGATGGCGACCTTGATCGGGATGTTGTTCAGGGCGCAGGTGGTGAGCTCCTGGTTGGTCATCTGGAAGCAGCCGTCGCCGTCGATCGCCCAGACGGTCTGCTCCGGCTGCCCGGCCTTGGCGCCCATGGCGGCCGGCACCGCGTACCCCATGGTTCCGGCGCCGCCGGAGTTCAGCCAGGTGGCGGGCCGGTCGTACTGGATGAAGTGCGCGGCCCACATCTGGTGCTGGCCGACGCCCGCCGCGAAGATCGTGCCCTCGGGGGCGAGCTGTCCGATGCGCTCGATGACCTGCTGCGGGGAGAGCGAGCCGTCCTCGGGCTGGTCGTAGCCGAGCGGGTAGGTGTCGCGCCAGCGGCTGAGGTCCTTCCACCAGGCGGTGTAGTCGCCCTTGTGGCCCTCGCTGTGCTCCTTCTGGACGGCCTGGATCAGGTCGGCGATGACCTCGCGGGCGTCGCCGACGATCGGCACGTCGGCGGCGCGGTTCTTGCCGATCTCGGCGGGGTCGATGTCGGCGTGGACGATCTTGGCGTACGGGGCGAAGCTGTCCAGCTTGCCGGTGACGCGGTCGTCGAAGCGGGCTCCGAGGGCGACGATCAGGTCGGCCTTCTGCAGCGCGGTGACGGCGGTGACCGCACCGTGCATGCCCGGCATTCCCACGTGCAGCGGGTGGCTGTCGGGGAACGCGCCGAGCGCCATCAGGGTGGTGGTGACGGGCGCTCCGGTGAGTTCGGCCAGCACCTTCAGCTCGGCGGTGGCCCTGGCCTTGAGGACGCCGCCGCCGACGTAGAGGACCGGCCGCCTGGCGGCCGTGATGAGCTTGGCGGCCTCGCGGATCTGCTTGGCGTGCGGCTTGGTGACGGGCCGGTAGCCGGGCAGGTCCATCACCGGCGGCCAGGAGAAGGTGGTCTTCGCCTGCATGGCGTCCTTGGCGATGTCGACGAGGACCGGGCCGGGGCGGCCGGTGGAGGCGATGTGGAACGCCTGCGCGATCACCCGGGGGATGTCCTCGGCCTTGGTGACCAGGAAGTTGTGCTTGGTGATCGGCATGGTGATGCCGACGATGTCCGCCTCCTGGAAGGCGTCCGTGCCGATCGAGGAGGACGCCACCTGGCCGGTGATCGCCACCAGCGGGACGGAGTCCATGTGGGCGTCTGCGATCGGCGTGACCAGGTTGGTGGCGCCGGGGCCCGAGGTGGCCATGCAGACGCCGACCTTGCCGGTGGCCTGCGCGTAGCCGGTGGCCGCGTGGCCGGCGCCCTGCTCGTGCCGGACCAGGACGTGGCGCACCCGGGTGGAGTCCATCAGCGGGTCGTAGGCGGGAAGGATCGCACCGCCGGGAATGCCGAATACGGTGTCGGCGCCGACCTCCTCGAGAGAGCGGATGAGGGACTGCGCACCCGTGACGTGCTCGGGCGCCAACTGGTGTCCTCCGGATCGGGGCCGCGGCTGCGGATGGTGGGCCCCGGTGGCCTGCTCGGTCATCGGCATTCTCTTCTCGATGCTGAGGTTCTGCGAGGGTTCGGGTGTCGGCTTTCGCCAGGTTCGCACGGTATCGGACTGCTGTGCGGCAGGTGCCCGTGCAACAAAAAACCCCTCGTGCCGTGAGGCAAGCGAGGGGAGCGCGCCGGTGAGGGTCGCTGGGGATTCCGGGTGGTGTCTTCGGTGGGTCCCAGCTCAGCCGACGCGCTGTCCAAGTACGAGAATTCGGGTGCGCATGGCACTGACCCTCCCCCCGGCACGCATCTGGTGTCAAGTGGGTGGGACGGGAGTCTCACTATGTGAGCCAGCGGTCGTCCCGCCTCCCAGGACGGCCACCAGCCCACCGGTGCACACCCCCGTGCCCCTTTCCACGGCTCGTTCATCTCCGGGGCGCCACCGTCGGCGTCGAGGCCACGACCGTGCTCAGCCCGTCGGGCCGCAGCGCGGTCGCACCCTCGACTCCGACGCGCCCCTCCGGCTCTCTGACACCCCCGGCGAAGGCCGGCTCGGCCGAGCCGTGCGGCACCGGGTAGCGGCCGGAGGTGAGCGCCCGGCGCAGCCGGTACTCGTCCAGCGGGCCGGAGAACGTCATGCCCTGCCCGTGGGTGCACCCCATCGCGCGCAGGGCGACGACCTGCTCCGGCAGGTCCACGCCGTCGGCCACGGACTGCAGCCCGAGGTCGCCGGCGATGCGCAGCAACCCGCCGGTGATCTTGTGCAGCCGGGCGGACTCGACGACGCCCTCGACCAGGCCGCGGTCGAGCTTGAGCACGTCGAGGGGGAGCCGTCTGAGGGCCGTGATCGTCCCGTGGCCGCTGCCGAAGCCGTCCAGCGCGATCCGGACGCCGAGGCGTCTGAGGCCGGCCAGCCGCCGCTCCAGCTCGTCCAGGGAGACCCGGGGGTCGGTGTCGGACAGCTCGATCACCAGCGACCCGGAGGGCAGCCCGTGCCGGGTCAGCAGGGCCTCCACGGTGCCCGGGGGCAGTGAGCGGTCCACCAGGCGGCGGGCGCCCACCCGGACCACCACGGGCACGGTCAGACCGCTCCGGGCGCGCTCGGCGGCCTGTTCGACGGCCTCCTCCAGCATCCAGCGGCCCAGTTCGGCCGTCCTGTCGCTGTCCTCGGCCACCCGCAGGAACTCGGCGGGCGTGAAGAGCACCCCCTGGGAGGAGCGCCAGCGCGCCTGCGCCGCGACCGCCGTGATCCGGCCGGTCTCCAGGCAGACCACCGGCTGGTGCAGCAGCGTGAACTCGCCGTCGTGCAGGGCGGACCTGAGCCGGGTGGCCAGCTCCGTCTTGCGGACGACGTCCTGCTGCATCTGCGGCTTGTACAGCTCGACGCGGCCCTTTCCGGCCGCCTTGGCCCGGTACATGGCCAGGTCGGCGTTGCGCAGCAACTCGCCGGCGCCCAGGCCGGGTTCGGTGAAGGCGACGCCGATGGAGGCGGCGACACGGACATCGTTGCCGCCGATGAGGTACGGCTGTGACAGTGTCACCCTGAGGCGGTCGGCGAGCTCCAGGATGTGTCCTTCGCGGGCGGTGCGGTCGCGGGTGCCGTCCCCGACGATGAGGGCCGCGAACTCGTCGCCGCCCAGCCGGGAGGCGGTGTCCCCGTGCCGGACGGCCTCCTGGAGTCTGCGGGCGGCCTGGACGAGCAGTTCGTCCCCGGCCTGGTGCCCGATCGTGTCGTTGACGGCCTTGAAGCCGTCCAGGTCGATGAAGAGCACGGCGGTGCCGTGGTCGGTGGAGCGGCGGCCGGACAGGGCCTGCTGCACGCGCTTGGTGAACAGCGCGCGGTTGGGCAGGTCGGTGAGCGGGTCGTGCTCGGCGTTGTGCTGCAGCTGCGCCTGCAGGCGCACTCTCTCCGTGACGTCCCGGCTGTTGAAGATCAGGCCGCCGTGGTGGCGGTTGATGGTCGACTCGACGTTGAGCCAGCCGCCGTCGCCGGAGCGGAAGCGGCACTCGATGCGTGTGGTGGGCTCCTCCTGCGGGCCGGCGACGAGGAAGCGGCGCACCTCGTGCACCACGCAGCCCAGGTCCTCGGGGTGGATGAGGCCTGCCAGCTCGGTGCCCACCAGCTCCTCCGCGGGCCGCCCGTACACTCCGGCGGCGGCCGGGGAGACGTACCTCAGGATGCCGTTGGGCGCGGCGATCATGATGACGTCGCTGGAGCCCTGCACCAGGGAGCGGAAGTGGTTCTCCTTCTGGGCCAGTTCCTGGGTGAGGGTGATGTTGTCGAGCAGCATGATGCCCTGGCGCACGACGAGGGCGAGGACGACGGCACCGGCGGTGATCAGCACCACGCGGTCGACGCTGTGGCCGTTGAGCACGTTGTAGAGGATCCCCAGCGTGCAGACGGCGGCGGCGAGGTACGGCGTGAGGGCGGCGAGGGAGCCGGAGATCGGCCGGGCGGCCGGGTACCGGACGTCGTCGCCGGCCGGCGCGGGCGGGCGGCCGTACCCGGCGCGGGGGACCGGCCGCCGTCCGGGCGTCCGGTCGTGGGCCACACGCGCGCGCCCGCCGCTCGCGGGGGCCGCCTGTCCGCCTACGGCGGGGGCGTGTCCGTCGGCGGCGGGCGCGGGGCCGGCGTCGGCCTCCGGTGCCTGTCCGTCGGCCACGCGCGTGTGGCCATCGGCCTGCTTTCCGGTGGGCTCGTGCTCGTCGGCGGCGCGTCCGGCGGACTCGTGTCCGGCGGGTCCCGCCCGATGGCCCCTCTCGTGTCCGGCGGCGGCCGCCGAGGCGCACCGCGGCGCGACCCAGGGGGCGTACGCCAGGAGCAGCGAGCCGGCGAACCAGCCGGCGTCCAGCAGCTGCCCGGACCGGTAGCTGTTGTGCAGCAGCGGCGAGGTGAACAGGGCGTCGCTCAGCACGGTCAGGGCGAGGCCGCCGATCGCGGTGTTCACGGCGGTGCGGTTGATCGGCGAACGCCGGAAGTGCAGCGCCAGCACCATGCTGACCAGGGCGATGTCCAGCAGCGGGTAGGCCAGCGAGAGGGCGGTGTGCGCGACGCTCGGTCCGTCGAACTTCGCCGCCTGGGCCAGCGCGAGGCTCCAGGAGAGCGTGAGCAGCGAGCCGCCGATCAGCCAGGCGTCCAGCGCCAGGCACACCCAACCAGCCTTGTTCACGGGTCGTTTGGCGAGCACCAGGAGGCCGACGATCGCGGGGGGCGCGAAGCAGAGGAAGAACAGGTCCGCGTAACTGGGGCTGGGCACGGGCTCGTCCAGGACGACCTCGTACCACCCCCAGACCGCGTTGCCCAGGGCCGCCATCGCCGAGGAGACGCCGAACAGCAGCCACGCGGGACGAAAGCGGACGCGAGGCCCGCGGCCGTACACGACGCAGGAGACGGCGGCGGTCCCGGCCGCGGCGGCCAGCCCGAAGTCACCCATGATCAGCGCGACCTCGTGGGTGCCCCAGTCGAAGGCGGAACCGACGGCGTATCCCGCGCACAGCACGGCCAGGAGGAGTTGCGGTACGAGTCTGCGGGCGGTGCCGGCGGCGGCCGGCGGCCGGGCCCTCAGCGCACCCGGCGAGGACCGGGGCCGCAGCGCTCCGTCGAGCGTGGGCAAGGCGGGCGGGGCCGGGCTCACCGGTCCCTCCCGGTCCGCGCCGCCGGGTCCCGAGGGTCCAGGTGCGCCGTGTGCGCGTGCCTGCGGCGTCCGCCCGGCCTGCGGTGCTGGTGGTGGCTGTGCTGGCAGTGCCGGCCGGAACCACTGCCGAGATTGCCGTGATGCATGTGATGGGTGTGATGACTGCCGTGGTGGCCGCGTCTGCGCGCGGCCGTGTGCCAGGGCCTTTGACGGCGGCCCCACCGCGTCGGATCGTGCGTCCCCAGGCCGTGCATCGCGCGTCGCCCCCCTCACAGTCTGAAATGTCCGTCCCCGGCGCCGAACGGTCGCGGCGCAGCCCCTGTCGGGGACGATACACCAGTCTCGTCACTCAGGGACATAGTGTCTCTACGCTCCGTGACGACCGACCCCTGTGCGCACACGCACCGCATCCAGGAGGTCGCGGTCCGTACCCGAAGGGGATCACACGCCTTCCGCACCCGTCGTCAGAACCACGTTGGCGAGCGGCTCCTGGTTCACGAACCGGTGCAACTGGCTTGTCAGCAGCCGCTTCGCGCGCGGCAGGAACGCCGATGTCGGGCCGCCCACGTGCGGGCTGATCAGTACGCCCGGCGCGTGCCACAACGGATGCCCCGGGGGCAGCGGTTCGGGGTCGGTGACGTCGAGGGCGGCGGTGAGGCGACCGCTCTCCACCTCTGCCAGCAGGGCCTTCGTGTCGACCACGGCCCCGCGTGCGACGTTGACGAGCAGGGCGCCGTCCTTCATCCGGGCGAGGAAGTCGGCGTCCACCAGGCCGCGGGTCGCCTCTGTCAAGGGCGTGGAGAGGACGACGACATCGGCTTCCGGAAGCAGTGAGGGCAGATCGGTGAGCGGATGCACCGGACCGCGCGCTGTGGTGCGCCCGGAGCGCGCCACGCGCGCCACCCGCGCGAGCTCGAAGGCCACGAGCCGGTCCTCGATGGCGGCGCCGATGGATCCGTAACCGACGATGAGGACGGTCTTGTCGGCGAGCGCCGGATGGAAACCTCCCCGCCACTCGCCCCGGTCCTGGGCCCGTACGAAGCCGGGGATGCCGCGCAGGGAGGCGAGGACGAGCGCCAGGGTGAGCTCGGCCGTGCTCGCCTCGTGCACCCCGCGGGCGTTGCACAGCCGTACCCCCGCCGGAAGGTTCTTCAGGCCGGGCTCCACGTGGTCGGTGCCGGCGGACAGCGTCTGCACGACCCGCACCGAACTCATGCGGGGCATCGGGCGCATGCCGAGTCCGGCCGGCCTCATATACGGCACGACGTAGAAGACGCAGTCGGCCGGGTCCGCGGGGAACTCCTGGTCGCCGTCGTCGCCTCCGTCCCAGAACAGGTAGTTCGGCCCCTCGGGGAGCCCGTCGATCTCGTCCGGCGGGATGGGCAGCCACACATCAGCAGTCATGCTCAGGAGGCTATGCCAGGTGCGCGGGGAGGCAGAGGTTAGGTTGGTGGGCCGCAGGAGAGGGAGGGTTACGGCGAGGTGGAGCGCAGGACGATCGGCGCGGCGGCACTCGCGGTGGGGGCCGTAGGACTCGGGTGCATGCCGATGAGCTGGGCGTACAGCGCGTCGCGGCAGCGGGGGGAGGAGTCGCTCAGAACCGTGCACCGGGCGCTGGACCTGGGTGCGACGCTCCTGGACACGGCCGACATGTACGGGCCGTTCACCAACGAGTTGCTGGTGGGGCGGGTGTTGAGGGAGCGGCGTTCCGACGCCTTCGTCTCGACGAAGGTGGGTCTGCTGGTGGGTGAACAGCACGTCGTGGCCAACGGCCGCCCCGGCTATGTGAGGCGAGCCTGCGACGCTTCGCTGCGACGGCTGCAGACGGACGTGATCGACCTGTACCAGTTGCACCGCGCGGACCCGGAGGTCCCGGTCGAGGAGACCTGGGGGGCGATGGCGGATCTGGTGCGGGCCGGGAAGGTGCGGGCGCTGGGCCTGTCCGCCGTGGGGGCGCGCGGCGGGCGCCGATCCAGGGGGCGGTTGCACGACGGAACGATCCGGCAGCTGGAGCGGGTGCAGCAGGTGTTCCCGGTGAGCGCGGTGCAGGCCGAACTGTCGGTGTGGTCGCCGGAGGCACTGGAGTCCCTGCTGCCTTGGTGCGCGGCGCGGGGCGTCGGCTTCCTGGCCGCGATGCCGCTCGGCAACGGCTTTCTGACCGGCACGCTCACGCCCGGCCAGGGCTTCGAACCGGACGATGTGCGGGCCCGCCACCCGCGCTTCACCGCCGAGATGATGGCCGCCAACCAGCCGATCGTCGCCGGCCTGCGGCGCGTGGCCGCACGGCACGGCGAGCACGTCACCGCGGCCCAGGTGGCCCTGGCCTGGACGCTGGCCCAGGGGCGGCACGTGGTCCCGGTCCCGGGCGCCAAGCGGGAACGCTGGGTCGCCGAGAACGCCGGCGCGGCCGGGCTGCGCCTGACGGCGGAGGACCTGGCGGAGCTCGGCCGCCTCCCGGCGGCACGGGGGTCCTGGGACTGAGCGGCCCGCGCGGCGAGAGCACCGACGGCGGGATTCGGGAACCGCAGGCACCCATGCGGGCTCGAGACGACCGCTGGAGCGGGGACCCGGGCGCGTCGGATCGGGCAGTCGGGAACCTGGAAGGCGCGGACGGTGTATGAGAAGTAGGACCCGCCGCGTCGAAGGGACAGGATCGTGCAACGTCGAGCTGTGACGGGCGTGCTGGCCGCCTCGCTGCTGTTGGCGGCGGGATGCTCCTCCGAAGGGTCGCCGCCGGGGCAGGGCGCTGCGCCGAGCCCCACGACGGCCCGGTCCTCCTCCGCCGGGCAGGCGGCCGGGGAGGCCGCGCCGCCGGCCAAGGGTTCGGTCAGGGTGCTGCGCACCGTCGCGGAGGGCCTGAACAGTCCATGGGGCCTGGCCCAGCTGCCCGGCGGCGGTCTCCTCGTCTCCTCCCGCGACAAGGCGACGATCACCCGGATCGACGAGAAGACGGGGAAGAAGACCGAGCTGGGCACGGTCTCCGGGGTGGCTCCGGAGGGCGAGGGCGGCCTCCTCGGCATCGCCCTCTCCCCCCGCTACGCCTCGGACCACATGATCTACGCCTACTTCACCTCGGCCTCCGACAACCGCATCGTGCGGATGCTGTACGACGCGAGGAAACCCGCCGGAGAGCAGCTCGGCGCACCCGACAC
The DNA here is from genome assembly GCF_002154505.1 of Streptomyces carpinensis. Lineage (GTDB taxonomy): Bacteria > Actinomycetota > Actinomycetes > Streptomycetales > Streptomycetaceae > Streptomyces > Streptomyces carpinensis. Next base: position 35,458 of record NZ_MUBM01000167.1, read on the forward strand.
GATCTTCAAGGGCATCCCCAAGGGCGTCATCCACAACGGCGGCCGGATCGCCTTCGGCCCCGACGGCATGCTGTACGCGGGCACGGGCGAGAGCGGCGAGCGGGGCCTGGCCCAGGACAAGAAGTCCCTGGGCGGCAAGATCCTGCGCCTGACCCCGGAGGGCGCTCCGGCACCGGGCAACCCTTTCCCCGGCTCCCCGGTGTACACCTACGGCCACCGCAATGTGCAGGGCCTCGCCTGGGACGGCAAGCAGCGCCTGTTCGCCTCCGAGTTCGGCCAGGACACCTGGGACGAGCTGAACGCGATCAAGCCCGGCGACAACTACGGCTGGCCGGTCGTGGAGGGCAGGTCGACCGATCCGAAGTACCACAACCCGATCGCCCAGTGGCACACGGACGAGGCCTCCCCCAGCGGCATCGCCTACGCCGAGGGATCCATCTGGATGGCCGGCCTGCGGGGCCAACGTCTGTGGCGCATCCCCCTGAAGGGTACGGAGGCCTCGGCGCCGCCCCAGGCGTTCCTGACGGACACCTACGGCCGGCTGCGCACGGTGGCCTCGGCCGGGGGCGGCAAACTCTGGCTGGTCACCAGCAACACGGACGGCCGCGGCAGCCCGAAGAAGGGCGACGACCGGATCCTGGAACTGGAGGTGAGGTAGCCCCCGTGCTCACTCGTCGCCGGGCTCGGCGTCGGCCTCTTCGCCGGCCGCCCTGGGCGGTCGCATGACGACCTTCCCGGACGCGAGGTCGATGGGCCCCCGCCCGGGATCGTTGTCCCCGACGTCCTCCCGGGTCAGCTCCAGCCGGTTCTGCTCGTCCCGGGTGTGCTTGCGGCCCGGCGCGAACAGTTCCTCGAAGATGTTGAACACCGCGCCCCTCCCTGCCCGTGCTGTCCACCGTACGGCTCACCCCGCCTTCGGAACAGCGAGCGTGTCCTGCGGAAACAGGTCCATCCGATGCGCCACCGCCGCCGCCTCGCCGCGTCCTGAGACGCCGAGCTTGCCGAGGATGTTCGAGACGTGGACGCTGGCCGTCTTGGGAGAGATGAACAGCTCCTCGGCTATCTGGCGGTTGGTGCGGCCCAGGGAGACCAGGCGCAGGACGTCACGCTCCCGGCTGGTGAGGCCGAGGGACTCGGCGGGGTCGGCGGGGGCGGGACGCTGCTGCGGGGCGTGGTTCAGGGACAGGCGGGCGCGCTGGGCGAGCAGGGCCACGGAGTCGGCCAGCGGGCGGGCGCCCAGGTGCTCGGCGACGGCGTGGGCCAGACGGAGCAGTTCCGTGGCGGGCTCCCGCTGGTCCTCGCCGTAGAGCAGCAGGGCCTCGGCCAGTCGGCAGCGGACCCGGGCGAGCTCGTAGGGGCGCTCCAGTGTCTCGAAGGCGGCGACGATCTCGGCCCAGTCCTCGGGGCGGCTGCGGCCCTCGGCCCGCAGCAGTTCGGCGCGCACCCAGCGTTCGTACGCCTGCCAGACGGGCACGCTGGTGGCCAGTGTCCTGGTGGCCCGCCGGATGCCGTCGAGGATGCCGGGGCGGCCGGCGTCGGCGGCGGCCGGCCCGACCGCGCGGGCCTCCATGGTGGCGGCGGTGAGCAGCAGGGGCCAGCCGTATCGCTGGGTGCCGGGTGGGAAGCCAGCCTCCAGCACATGGCCGAGTTCGGCGCGGGCGTCCAGCAGGCGGCCCTCGCCCGCGGCGACGGCGATCGCGATGCGGGCCAGCGGCAGGGCGTGCTGCGGGGCGAAGTCGTGGGTGCCGAAGTGGGCTCGCGCGTCGGCCAGTTGCTCCGCCGCCTCGGGCAGCTCACCGCGGGCGAGGGCGAGTTCGGCGCGGATCCGGGCGTGGAAGGCGCGCGGTTTGGCGCTCCGGCCGACGCGCCGGGACCGGGAGGCCGCGTCGGCGGCCTCCTCCCAGCGGCCCAGGGTGAACAGAGACTCGGCGAGATTGCCCCAGGCCCAGGCCTCGGAGTCGAGCAGGCCGTGTCCGCGGGTGAAGGCGATGCCCTTCTCCAGGAGCGGGACGGCCTCTCGGGAGCGGCCGACGGACTCCAGCGCGGACGGCAGGTTGACGTAGGAGCGCCCGGCTACCGTGGCGATGCCGTGGGCCACCGTGTACTGGTTGACCTGGTGCATCTCGGCCAGTCCGGTGTCGACCTCGCCGGCTTCGACCATGAGACCGCCGAGAGTGAGGCGGGCGGTCATCTCGATCTCGCAGGCGCCGACCATGCGCGCGTACTCCACGGCCCGCTCGGCGGCCGAGAAGGCCTCGGCACCGCCCACGTGCACCATGGACCAGTTGGCGACGGTGGCGAGCACCTCGGCGTGCACCTCGGACGGCGGCAGGCCGCGCACCAGTTCCTGCGCCGTGGCGAGTTCGTGCCAGCCGTCGCCCTGGGCCTTCGCCTGGACGATCCGGGAGCGCTCCACCCAGAACCAGGCCGCACGCAGCGAGTCGTGCTCCTCCTCCAGCAGGCGCAGCGCCCTCTTGATGATCTTCATGGCGCGGTCCCGCTCCCCGCAGAGGCGGCCCGCGACGGCCGCCTCGGCCATCAGGTCGAGGTAGCGCAGGGGCGTGTTCGCCAGGTCGCAGCCGCAGGCCTGGTAGGCCTCGATGTAGTCGAGAGGCCGCAGCCCTGCCCGTACGTCCTGCGGTGCGCCGTCCCACAGCTCCATCGCCCGCTCCAGAAGGCGCAGTTGTTCGCTGTAGGCGTGCCGGGCGCGGGCGGCGACGGAGGCGTCCAGCACGGCGGGCAGGGCCTTCGCCGGGTCGTGGGCGTGGTACCAGTAGCTGGCCAGCCGCGTGACGCGCTCGTCGGCGGCGACGAGCGTCGGATCGGCCTCCAGGGCCTCGGCGTAGCGGCGGTTGAGGCGGGAGCGTTCGCCGGGCAGCAAGTCGTCGCTGACGGCCTCGCGGACCAGGGAGTGCCGGAAGCGGTAGCCGTCGCCGGTGCGTGCGGCGACGAGGATGTTGACGTTCACCGCGGCCCGCAGCGCCTCGATGAGGTCGTCCTCGGTGAGCCGGGCGACGGCGGCGAGCAGTCGGTACTCGACGGTGGACCCGCCCTCGGCGGCGATCCTGACGACCCGCTGCGCGGACTCGGGCAGCGCTTCGACGCGGACGAGGAGCACGTCGCGCAGGGAGTCGCTCAGGGAGACGCAGCCCTCGTTCGCGCAGCAGGCGAGTTCCTCGACGAAGAAGGCGTTGCCGTCGGAGCGTTCGAAGATCTCGTCGACCTGGGCGGGGGCCGGTTCGGCGGCGAGGATGCCGGCGATCTGGCGGCCGACCTCCTCGCGGGTGAAGCGGGCGAGCTCGATACGGCGGACCGTGCGCAGCCGGTCGAGTTCGGCGAGCAGGGGGCGCAGCGGGTGGCGGCGGTGGATGTCGTCGGAGCGGTAGCTGGCCAGGACGACCAGGCGGCCGGTGCGCAGGGTGCGGAAGAGGTAGGCGAGGAGGTGCCGGGTGGAGGCGTCGGCCCAGTGCAGGTCCTCCAGGGCGAGGACCACGGTGCGGTCGGCGGCGACCTGCTCCAGCAGGCGGGCGGTGAGTTCGAAGAGGCGGGCCATGCCGTCCTCGTCGTGCCGGCCCGTGCCGCGCGTGACGGGCTGCTCGCAGAGCTCGGGCAGCAGCCGGGCGAGCTCCTCCTCCTGACCGGCGGCCGCGGCGGCGAGTTCCTCGGGCAGTTCCCGACGCAGGGCGCGCAGGGCGGTGGAGAACGGGGCGAACGGCAGTCCGTCGGCGCCGATCTCCACGCAGCCGCCGACCGCGACGACGGCCCCGCGGCGGCCGGCGGCGGCGGCGAACTCCTCGATCAGCCGGGTCTTGCCGACGCCGGCCTCGCCACCGATCAGCAGCGCCAGCGGCTCTCCCCCGGCCGCGCGGGCGAGTGCGTCGCTCAGCGTGTCCAACTCGTTCGCGCGGCCCACGAACACCGGACTGACAGACCTGGTCTCCACCGTCCCGAGCATCGCACGCGGATCTGACAACGCGGCACTGTTTTTCGGCAGGGCGGTACCCGGCGGAAGGGGCCGGCCCACCCCCGTGGAGCCGGCGACCCTCCGCTCCCCCGCGTTCACGCGGCCCGGGTGAACCGGTGCCGCCGGGGGCCGCTGCTATGGGCCTCCGCCTCGGGGGCGTCGTGGCCGGCTGGGCGCCGGGCGGCGCGGCGGCCGCGCAGCGCCTCGCGGACCAGGCGCGCCCGATCGGCCTGGCGGAGCAGCTCGGCGGAGCGCATCTGGTGGATCTCGTACCCGTACATGGTGGCTCCTTGTGGGAGTGGGTGTCCGAACACCGCTTCCCGCGGTGTTCGCAGACCACCTTCGTCTCCCGGGGGGCCCTGCCGCATCGGGCGGGTTCCGCATCTTCGCCGCCGTGCGGGGCCTTAGACGCGCGTGAGGGGCCTCAGAACCGCCGTAAGGCACCTACGGCGGTCTAAGGCCCCTCTTGGAGCTGCGGTGATGCTCAGGCTGACGGCAATGCCAGCAGGGCGTCGGTGTACTTGAGGACGGCCAGCAGCAGGCCGACGACACCGAGCGTGACGCCCGCCCAGGCGACCGACTTGATCCAGGGCGCCTGCGGCCTGCCCGGGGTGCCGAACGCGGGCCGGGCGAGGACCACGACACCCACGATCAGGGCGAGGAGCGCGAACAGCCCGCCCCAGAGCGCGGTGGTGCGCCAGGCGTCGCCATAGACCTCCTTGATCTGCTGGGCGACGCTCGCGGAGGTGGAGGTGCGCAGCTGGCCGATCAGCTGCTCGCGCGCGCCGGCTACGGTGCCGAGCCAGCTTCCGCTCAGCGAGACCAGGCCGAGCGCCGCGGAGACGACGGCAGCGGCGCCCTGCCCGACACCGGAAGGCCCCGCCTTCACGGCGTCGGCGCCGGCCTCCGTGCCCGCCTCCACCTCGTCGTTCTGCGGCTCCGGGGTCTCGGTGGCCTCGGCGCTCTCGGTGGGCTCGGTGATCTCGGTGCTCTCGGTGCTCTCGGTCGCGGTCTCGTCTGCAGTCTTCGTTGCCATGTGCCGCACCGTACGGACGCTGTCTGAGAGGTCCCTTAATGATCGCTCCGGGTGGCACGCGCGCGTGCCGCACGCCACTCGGGGGCCAGCACCGACCAGACCTCGATGTCGTGGCGTACGCCCCGGTGGGCGCGGCTCTCGCGGAGCACTCCGTCCCGCGTCATCCCCAGCCGGCGGGCGACGGCGATGCTCGGCTGGTTGGCGGAGGCCGCGCACCACTCCACTCGGTGCATGCCGCGCTCGCCGAACGCCCAGTCGAGCAGGACGTGCATCGCACGCGTGACCAGCCCCCGCCCGGCCGCGGCGGGCTCCAGCCAGCAGCCGACCTCGCACGTGCCCTGCTCCGCGTCGAACGTCCGGAACAGCACCCCGCCGACCAGCTTCCCGCCCAGCCAGATGCCGTGCAGGCTGCCGCTGTCGGCGGCGCGCTTCTCGGCGTACCGGGTGAGCAGGGCCCGCGCGGAGTCGACGTCCCTCTCCCGGGACCCGAAGGCGATGTACTGCCCGATGAAGTCCCGCCCCCGGTCGAGGTGCGCGAGGAACTCCTCGGCGTGCCAGGGATCGAGGGGACGCAGTTCGGCTCCGTCGTCACCCAGGGGTATCGCGTACATCTCGCTGCTGCTCCCTCTCCAGTTCCGCCACGACGTCGCCGAGCTTCTCATGGGCGGCGCGGCACTCGGGCGGCTCGATGCTGATCCGGGGCAGTACGGCGTCCAGCCGGCGTGGCAGCCACCAGTTGGCGCGGCCCAGCAGGTGCATCAGGGCGGGCACCAGCAGGGTGCGCAGCACGAAGGCGTCGAGGGCCACCGCGGCGGCGAGCGCGATGCCGAACATGGCGATCACCCGGTCGCCGCCGAGCACGAAGGCGAGGAAGACCGAGATCATGATGACCGCGGCGGAGTTGATCACCCGGCTGGTCTCGGCGAGGCCGACGCGCACGGCACGGCGGTTGTCGCCGGTCTCCAGCCACTCCTCGTACATCCGGCTGACCAGGAAGACCTGGTAGTCCATGGAGAGGCCGAAGAGCACCGAGACCATGATCACGGGCAGGAAGGGTTCGATGGGCCCGGCCCGGCCGAGGCCGAGGAACTCGCTGCCCCAGCCCCACTGGAAGATCACGACCACGACGCCGAAGGCGGCGGCGACGGCGGCGACGTTCATGGCGGCGGCCTTCAGGGGGATGCCGACGGACCGGAAGGCGAGCAGCAGCAGGACGCAACCGAGGCTGACGACGACGCCGACGAACAGCGGCAGCCTGCCGACGATGACACCGGCGAAGTCGTCGTATCCGGCGGTCACCCCGCCGACCTGCACATCGAGCGAGGTGCCGGTCTCCGCGCGCGGCAGCACCTCGGTGCGCAGCCGGTCGACGAGGTCGCTGGTGCGCTGGGACTGGGGTGCGGAGTCGGGGACGACGGTCAGGTAGGCGGTGCTGCCGCCGGTGTCGTAGGTCACGGGGGTGACCGCGGCGACGCCCTCGGTGGAGCGCAGGGTGGTGCCGAGGTTGTCCAGGGCGAGTTTGTCGTCGCCCCCGTCGACGCGCGTCACGAGCGTGAGGGGTCCGTTGACGCCCGGGCCGAAGCCCTCGGCGACGAGGTCGTAGGCCTTGCGGGTGGTCGACGACGCCGGGTCGTTGCCCTGGTCGGAGGTGCCCAGGTGAAGGGTGAACGTGGGCAGCGCGAGCACCGTGATGACGACCAGCGCGAGGGTGCCCAGCAGCTTGGGGTGGCGTTCGACGAACGCGGACCAGCGGGCGGCGAAGCCGGTGGGCAGCTCGGGCTCGGGTCCGTGCTCGGCCAGTCTGCGGCGTTCGCGCCTGCTCAGGGCGCGCGGGCCGATGAAGGACAGCAGGGCCGGCAGCAGCGTCACCGAGGCGGCGACGGTGAGCACGACGGTCGAGGCGGCGGCGACCGCGACTCCGTTGAGGAAGCCGAGCCGCAGGATGAACATGCCCAGCAGGGCGATGCAAACGGTGGCACCCGCGAAGACCACGGCGCGCCCGGTGGTGGCGACGGCTGTCGTGGCCGCCTCCGCGACGTCGAGCCCGCGTTTGAGGCCGCGTCGGTGCCGGGTGACGATGAACAGCGCGTAGTCGATGCCGACGCCGAGGCCGATCAGCATGCCCAGCATGGGCGCGAAGGTGGCCACCGTCATGGCGTGGCCGAGGAGCTCGATGGCGGCGTAGGCGGTGCCCACACTCACCAGCGCGGTGGCGAGGGGCAGCAGGGACGCGGCGAGCGAGCCGAAGGCGAGCAGGAGCACCACGCCGGCCACGACCACCCCGACGATCTCGGCGAGGTGCCCTCCGGAGGGCACGGTGGACCCGACGGCGCTGCCGCCGAGCTCCACCTGGAGCCCCTCGGTCTGGGCGGATTTGGCGGTGGAGACGACGGCCTCTGTCTCGGACTTCGGGATGTCCTGGGCCGGGTGCTCGAAGGTGACCGTCGCGTACGCGGTGTGCCCGTCGCGGCTGATCTGGCCCGCCCCCTGGCCCTTGTAGGGGCTGGTCACGGAGGCCACCCCGGGCAGGGTCTCCAGCCGGTCCAGGGTGCGGGTCATCGTCTGCTCGACGTCGGAGGCGCGGACACTGCCGGGCGTGGTGTGCCAGACGACGGTGTCGCTGTCGCCGCCGAGGCCGGGGAAGCCCTTCTGGAGCAGCTGGGTGGCGCGGCCGGACTCGGTGCCGGGGACCTCGTAGTCGTTCGAGTAGGCCGGGCCGGTGACGGCGGCGGCGACGGTGACCCCGCCGAGGGCGAGGAGCCAGAGCAGAACGACGACGAGGCGGTGCCGGACACACCAGCGCGCGAGGGCTGCCACGAAACGTGCTCCCAGATGGTGATTTGTGGATCTTTGACCGGGAACAGTCGTTCATGGAGTGAACAGCCCGCAAAGAACGCATGAGCAATCTGAAGACACTCTTGCAGGCGAATGTGATCGTTTAGCGTGTTCGTGGCCTTATTCACAGCACTGCGACCCAATTCACAGGACAATCAGGCGCTGTCTGTCGCCTCGCGGCTGTCCGCCCTGTCGTGGGGAGCGGGACGGGCGGGCCGTTCAACGGGGCGACGCCGCTCGGCCGGAGCGGCCGGATCAGTCGGACCGGTCGCCGAGTGCCATCACCATCACCCCCGCGATCAGCAGCCACAGCGCCCGTCGGGTGTGGCCCCGACGGGCGAGGAACGCCGCCCACGCGCAGACGGCGGCGCCGCCGGCGTAGGCGGCCGGGACCAGGGCCGGGACGGGGTCACGGAGCCGCAGCAGGGACGCGGCGAGCCCGGCGAGCGTCAGCAGCGCTCCGGCACCGCTCGCCGCCCAGCGGGCCCGGCGGGCGACGCCGGCTGAGTCCTGCGGGTCGTCGTGGGGGGCACTCTCGGCCTCGTTCTGCACACCGGTGGCCGAGACGTCGTCCGCCGCGGATATCTCGGGGTGCGTTTCGGAATCGGCGCGTCCATTCATGGCGGGCGAGCGTAGCGCCCAGGGCCCGGGAAACGGGATGCGGGGGCGGGGTGCCCCTGCTGTCCACGTCATCCATGGTCGATCTCACCCACGTGCGCCACCCGCGCAGCAACGCCTACGACGCCCGTTGGCTCATCGAGCACCAGATGGGGCCGCACCCGCTGTGGCTGCTGGAATGGCTGGCACCGGCCCTGCGGCTCGACTCCCTGCCACCCGGCGCCCGGGTGCTGGACCTGGGCTGCGGCCGCGCCCTGACCTCCGTTTTCCTGGCCCTGGAGTACGACGTCCAGGTCACCGCCGCCGATCTGTGGATCAAGCCGGACGACAACGCAGGCCGGATCGCGGAGGTCGGTGTGGCCGACCGCGTGCTGCCGGTCCACGCCGAGGCGCACGACCTGCCGTTCGGCGAGGGCTCGTTCGACGTGATCGTCTCCATCGACGCCTACCAGTACTTCGGCGCCGACGACCTCTACCTGCCCTACCTGACCCGGCTGCTCAAGCCCGGCGGGCGGATCGGGGTCGTGGTGCCGTCGGTGCGGGAGGAGATCGACGGGGTCGAGCCGCCGGAACACCTCAAGGCCCACTGGGACCCGGGGTTCTGGGCGTTCCACTCCCCCGCCTGGTGGCACCGGAACTGGGCCCGCACCGGGGCCGTGACGGTCGAGACCGCCGACTGGCAGGAGGACGGCTGGCGCGACTGGCTGCGGTGGAGCGAGGTGTGCGCCGAGCAGAGCCCGAGCGAGTTCATGGCGGGCATGGCGCGGGATTCGGTGGAACTGCTGAACGCCGACCGGGGGCGCCTGCTGGGGTTCGCCAGGGTCGTGGGACGCCGCGGCTGAGCGTACGGCCCCGGAAGGCATGCCTTCCGGGGCCGTACGGCACAGACCGGGCTCAGCCCTCGCCGACGCCCAGCTTCTGCAGGATCAGCTCCTTGACGCGGGCGGCGTCGGCCTGGCCGCGGGTGGCCTTCATGACCGCGCCGACCAGGGCGCCCGCCGCGGCCACCTTGCCGCCGCGGATCTTGTCCGCGACGCCCGGGTTGCCCGCGATGGCCTCGTCGACGGCGGCGGTCAGCGCACCCTCGTCGGAGACGACCTTCAGGCCGCGCTTGTCGACGACCTCGTCCGGGGTGCCCTCGCCCGCGAGGACGCCCTCGATGACCTGGCGCGCCAGCTTGTCGTTCAGGTCGCCGGAGGCCACCAGCTCGGTCACCCGGGCGACCTGCTGCGGCGTGATCGCCAGCTCGTCCAGGGCCTTGCCGGACTCGTTGGCGCTGCGCGCCAGCTCACCCATCCACCACTTGCGGGCGGAGGCGGCGTCGGCACCGGCGTCGATCGTGGCGACGATCAGGTCCAGCGCGCCGGCGTTGAGGATCGCCTGCATGTCGGTGGCCGAGATGCCCCACTCCGCCAGCAGCCGGGTGCGGCGGGCCAGCGGCATCTCCGGCAGCGCGGCGCGGATCTCCTCGACCCACTCCCGCGACGGCGCCACCGGCACCAGGTCGGGCTCGGGGAAGTACCGGTAGTCCTCGGCCTCCTCCTTGACCCGGCCGGAGGTCGTGGAACCCGTGTCCTCGTGGAAGTGGCGGGTCTCCTGGATCACGGTGCCGCCGCCGTCGAGCACGGCGGCGTGCCGCTGGATCTCGAAGCGCGCCGCCCGCTCGACGGACCGCAGCGAGTTGACGTTCTTGGTCTCGCTCCGGGTGCCGAACTTGTCCGCGCCCTTGGGCATCAGCGACAGGTTGACGTCGCAGCGCATCTGGCCCATCTCCATGCGGGCCTCGGAGACGCCGAGCGCCCTGATGAGCTCGCGCAGTTCGCGGACGTAGGCCTTGGCCACCTCGGGGGCGCGCTCGCCGGCGCCGACGATCGGCTTGGTGACGATCTCGATCAGCGGGATGCCGGCACGGTTGTAGTCCAGCAGGGAGTGGGACGCGCCGTGGATACGGCCGGTGGCGCCGCCGACGTGGGTCGACTTGCCGGTGTCCTCCTCCATGTGGGCGCGCTCGATCTCCACGCGGAAGGTCTCGCCGTCCTCCAGCTGCACGTCGAGGTAGCCGTTGAAGGCGATCGGCTCGTCGTACTGGGAGGTTTGGAAGTTCTTCGGCATGTCCGGATAGAAGTAGTTCTTCCGGGCGAAGCGGCACCACTCGGCGATCTCGCAGTTCAACGCGAGACCGATCTTGATCGCCGACTCCACGCCGGTCGCGTTGACGACCGGGAGGGCGCCGGGCAGGCCGAGGCAGGTGGGGCAGGTCTGGGTGTTCGGCTCGGCGCCCAGCGCGGTCGAACAGCCGCAGAACATCTTGGTCTTGGTGCCGAGTTCGACATGGACCTCGAGGCCCATGACGGGGTCGTACGACGCCAGCGCGTCCTCGTACGACACCAGGTCGGTCGTGGTGGTCACGGTGAAACTTCCCTCTCAGCCCAGCAGGACGTCGTCGTCGCCCAGCCGCTTCAGCTCGCGATAGAGGATGGCGAGGCCGGTGACGACGCCGGCAGCGGTCACCACGGCGTCGATCAACCGCAGGGTGTCGCTCTCGGCGCGGGCCTTCTTGATCTGCTTGGCGACACCGATCGCGCCGAACGCGGTGGTGGCCATCGACAGGTACGTACCGGACTTGGACTTCTTGAAGCCCTTGGCCTTGGACAGTGCCTTGCTCACAGCGACGGAGCCTCCTCCAGCAGCGGGTGCCCCCACTTTTCCACGAAGGCGGCCTCGACGGCGGCGCCGACCTTGTAGAGGCGGTCATCCTTCATCACCGGGGCGATGATCTGCAGGCCCACCGGGAGGTTGTCCTCCGGGGCGAGACCGCACGGCAGGGACATGGCCGCGTTGCCCGCCAGGTTGGTGGGGATGGTGCAGAGGTCGGCCAGGTACATCGCCATCGGGTCGTCGGCGCGCTCGCCGATCGCGAAGGCGGTGGTCGGGGTCGTCGGGGAGACGATCACGTCGACCCGCTCGAACGCCTCGTCGAAGTCCCGCTTGATCAGGGTGCGGACCTTCTGGGCGCTGCCGTAGTACGCGTCGTAATAGCCGGAGCTCAGGGCGTACGTACCGAGCATGATGCGGCGCTTGACCTCCGGGCCGAAGCCCGCCTCACGGGTGAGGGAGGTGACCTCCTCCGCGGAGTGGCCGCCGTCGTCGCCCGTGCGCAGGCCGTAGCGCAGGCCGTCGAAGCGGGCCAGGTTGGAGGAGCACTCGGACGGTGCGATCAGGTAGTACGCCGACAGCGCCAGGTCGAAGGACGGGCAGTCCAGCTCGACGATCTCCGCGCCCAGCTCCTTGAGCACCTCGACGGCCTCGTCGAACCGCTGGATGACGCCGGCCTGGTAGCCCTCGCCGCGGAACTGCCTGACGACGCCCACGCGCATGCCCTGGACGCTGCCGTTGCGGGCCGCCTCGACGACCGGCGGGACCGGCTCGTCGATGGAGGTGGAGTCGAGCGGGTCGTGCCCGGCGATCACCTCGTGCAGCAGCGCGGCGTCCAGGACCGTACGGGCGCAGGGCCCACCCTGGTCCAGGGAGGACGAGAACGCCACCATGCCGAAGCGGGAGACCGCGCCGTAGGTCGGCTTCACGCCGACCGTGCCGGTCACGGCGGCCGGCTGGCGGATGGAGCCGCCGGTGTCGGTGCCGATGGCGAGCGGCGCCTGGAAGGAGGCGAGCGCGGCGGAGGAGCCGCCGCCGGAGCCGCCGGGGATCTTGGTGAGGTCCCAGGGGTTGCCGGTGGGGCCGAAGGCGCTGTTCTCGGTGGAGGACCCCATGGCGAACTCGTCCATGTTGGTCTTGCCGAGGATGACGACGTCGGCGGCCTTCAGCCGCTTGGTGAGGGTCGCGTCGTACGGCGGGATCCAGCCCTCGAGGATCTTCGAGCCGACGGTTGTGGGCACGCCCTCGGTGGTGAAGATGTCCTTCAGCGCGAGCGGCACGCCCGCCAGCGGACCGAGCTTCTCGCCGCGCGCCCGCTTCTCGTCGACGGCGCGGGCCTGCGCGAGGGCGCCCTCGCGGTCCACGTGCAGGAAGGCGTGCACCTTCTCGTCGACGGCCTCGATCCGGGCCAGGTGGGCCTCGGTGACCTCGACGGCGGTGAGCTCGCCGGAGGCGATCTTCTCGGCGGTCTCGGCGGCGGTGAGCCGGATGATGCTGTTGATGTCCGTCATGGCTCTCACTCCTCACCCAGGATCTGCGGCACCTTGAAACGCTGCTGCTCCTGGGCCGGGGCGCCGGACAGCGCCTGCTCGGGGGTGAGCGACGGACGGACCTCGTCCGCGCGCATGACGTTGGTCAGCGGCAGCGGGTGGGAGGTCGGCGGTACGTCTTGGTCGGCGACCTCACTGACGCGGGCCACCGCGCCGATGATGTCGTCCAGCTGTCCCGCGAAGTGGTCGAGCTCTTCGGGCTTCAGCTCCAGACGCGCCAGCCGGGCGAGGTGGGCGACCTCCTCGCGCGTGATGCCAGGCATGCAGCGTTCCTCTGGGGTGAGTGTGTGTGGTTTGGGCCGGGGCCTGTCGTCACATTCCCGTCGTCCGCCCGAAGGGCAGGCGGGAATGTGACGACAGGTCCCAATCCTATGGGGCGGGGGGCAGTGGGCGTGAAACGGTTTCCCCCGGCCGACCGGCCTCTGTCGGTCGGCCGGGGCGGCTCAGCCGCGGCGGGTCTCCCAGGCCGTGCTCTTCAGGAAGTGGTTGTCGTAGAGATCCTGCACTTCGAGGATGCTCTCCGGGGTGACCTCGCCGAGGCGGATGCGCTGGAGGTGGCGGAAGTACTCGAAGCGCTCCACGCCCGGGGTGATGACGATGAGGATGTCGGCCGCGGTGCCGGGCGCGGCGGCGAAGGCGTGCGGCCGGCCCGGCGGGACGACGACGAGGTCGCCGCGCTCGGCGGTGACCACGTCGTCTCCGGAGAGCAGCTCGGCTGCGCCGTCCAGCATGAAGAACATCTCGGCGGAGTTGTCGTGCCAGTGCGGGTGGGCCCCGTCGGCGCCCTCGGTGAGGGTGACGCGCACGGTGGACAGCGCGCCTCCCGTGGCGCTGCTGTCGGCCAGCAGCTTGACGGCGACGGGGGCACCGCCCACCACCTCGGCCTCGGCCTCGCGGACGATCACGGACTCTTCGAACTTCGGTACGAACAGCGACATGGACGTTCTCCCCCTGTGTGGTTCGGTCAGACCGCGAAGAGCAGTCCGGCACTGATCAGTACAACGATCGCGGTGGCGAAGTGGATCCCGAACGCGACCGCCTTCGCCCCGCCGTGACGCAGGACTATCAGAGTGTCGGCGAGCGAGTGCCACGCAGACCATGAACCAGGCCTCGGCACGGGCACCGTCGAAGGCCAGCAGGACCAGGCCCAGCAGCCCGAAGGTGCCGTCCCTGAGGCCCTTGATCGACAGATAGGCGCCCGCGTCGCCACGGGGGTCGGCCGGGACGCCGTAGCCGGCCGCGGCCGGGCCGGAACAGGAACCGGTAGCCGAGGAACACGCAGAACAGGTCAAGCAGCACGGCCAGGGTGTACGCGGTGACGGTCATCTCGCTCCCCCTCATCGCCGGATATCTAGCATCGCTAGGAACAAGAGCGAGGATCTCGGAGCATCGACAGAAGCACTAGCGACGCCAGAATTCCGCCATGACGATCCAGAAGCGCCGGGAGCGCGAACGAGCGGAACGCGAGCGGCTGATCGTGACGGCCGCACGGGAGCCGGCGGAGACGGAGGCTGGAACGCGGTCACCACGCGCCGGCCGGCCGCCGAGATCGAGTACCGCCGGCCGGTCCTCTACAGCCGCTTCAACGGCAAGGGCGCGATCACGGCGGCGGTCGCGGTGAGGGCAGCGCGGAGCCGGCGGCCGAGATGCGCAAGACACGCACGGCGGCCGGCGAAGCCCGGGAGGCGCCGGCGGCCGTCGGGGAGGCGTACACCGCCTTCGCCCGGCAACGGCCCGCGCTCTACGACGCGATGTTCACACACCCGGTGGACCTGCCGTTCGCGACGCCGGAGGCCCCCGCCGCACTGCAGGAGGCGTTCGGCGAACTGGCCCGGGCCGTCGAGCCGGTCACGGTCGAGGGCGACGGCCCCGGACTGCTCACGGAGACTTTCTGGGCCGGGCTGCACGGCCTGGTGACCCTGATGCGCAGCGGCCGGCTGCCGGAGGAGGCCCACGAGCGCCGGCTCGCGCTGCTGATCGGTCACTTCATGCCGCACGGCACGGCATGAACCGGGCGAGCCTGGCCCGACGTCAGAGCCGGCGGCCGGGCGGCCTGTTCACCGACCCGGCGAGCCGGGCCCGCCCCCGGAACGGGCGGGCGGCCGGTTCACTCGTCGGACGCCGCCGCGGGCAGCGCGGCGGCGGGCCGCACCCAGCCGCGCGATCCGCGCGCCCGCAGCCACGCCGTGGTCTCCTCGGCCGGCATCGCCGCCGCTACCAGCCAGCCCTGCACGGCGTCGCAGCCCAGGTCCCGCAGCCGCTCCCAGGTCTCGTCGTCCTCGACGCCCTCCGCCACCACGAGCAGCCCGAGGGAGTGGGCGAGATCGACCGTGCAGCGCACGATCTCGGCGTCCTCGGTGTCCACCGCCAGCCGGGCCACGAACGAACGGTCGATCTTCAGCTCGCTCACCGGCAGCCTGCGCAGGTGCACCAGCGAGGAGTAGCCGGTGCCGAAGTCGTCCAACGACATCTTCACGCCGTGCGCGGTCAGTGCGGCCAGCGTGTCGGCGGCCCGCTGGGGGTCCTCCAGCAGCACGTGCTCGGTGATCTCCAACTGCAGCGCACCCGCCGGGACGCCGTGCCGGGCCAGCCGGGCGGCGACCGAGCCGGCGAAGCCCGGGGTGTGCACGTCGCGGGGGGAGACGTTGACCGCGACCGGGACGAACAGGCCCTGGGCGCGCCACCTCGCGACCTGCCCGAGGGCGGTCTCCAGCACGTACTCCGTCAGATGGGGCATCAGCCCCGAGGACTCGGCGATCGCTATGAACTCGTCCGGCGGGACCTTGCCGCGCTCCGGGTGCACCCAGCGCACCAGCGCCTCCAGGCCGGCCACCTGGCCGTCGAAGCGGACCTTGGGCTGGTAGTGCAGCTGGACCTCGTGGGCGTCCAGGGCCCGGCGCAGATCGCCGAGCAGCCCGAGCCGGTCGGGGGTGTTGGAGTCCCGCTTGGACTCGTAGGCCTCCACGCCCGTACGGTCGCGCTTGGCCTGGTACATCGCCACGTCCGCGCGGCGCAGCATGCCCTCGGCGTCCAGGGCGTGGTCGGGGAAGACGGCGACACCGGCGCTCGCCTCCAGGACGAGGGTGAGCCCGTCGAGGTCGAGCGGCGAGCTGAGGGTGGTGACCAGGCCGCGCGCGATGCGGGTGGCGGACGTCGTGGAGTCGGCCACGGGCAGTAACACGGCGAACTCGTCCCCGCCGAGCCGCGCGGCCTCCGCCCCGCGCGGCAGGGCCTGGCGCAGCCGGTCGGCGATCTGCAGCAGCAGTCGGTCACCGGCGAGATGACCGAGCGTGTCGTTGACCGAACGGAAGCGGTCGAGGTCGATCAGCATCAGGGCGGCCCGGGCGCCCATGCGCTCGGCGTCGTCGAGGGCGGTCCAGATGCGCTCCAGGAGCCACTGCCGGTTGGGCAGCCCGGTCAGCGGGTCGCGCAGCTGCTCCTCGGCCCGGGCGCGGGCTATCCAGAGGGTGAAGTCCACGGCGATGAGCGGGATGGAGAACAGCGGCAGCAGCACGGGTTCGGCGTCGGCGACGACGCAGACCAGCGGGGCGATGCCGAGCAGGGCGACGGCGACCAGGCCCTGTCTGACCAGGGCGGTCCGGGCGACGGTGGGCAGTCCGTCGGCGGGCGGGGAGTGCAGGTACCACAGCAGGACGCGGGTGACCGCGAGGTAGACAGCGGCGGCCAGCACCACCTCGGGGACGGTGTACGCGCTCCAGGTGCCCGGGTCCCAGGGCCGCTCGACGTCGGGGACGCGGCCGAAGGCGCCGAGGACGAGGGCGGCCATGCCGATGCCGAGGATGTCCACCGCGCCGTGCAGCACGCCGGGCCGCCAGCCGTGGCGCCTGGCTATGCCGACCAGGACGACGACGGTCAGGCTCACCATGCCCGCGGGCACCCAGCCGTAGAGCAGGAGCACGGCGAGGGTGAGTGCGGTGCCGGAACCCGTGCCGCCCCACCAGCGGGAGCGGCCGAGCATGACCAGGTGGCCGACGATGATCCCGGTGAGCACGGCCAGGGACCAGCCGGCCGTGCCGGACGGGAAGAGCGCGTGGCCGCCCGCGAACGCCCGGCAGAAGCCGGCGCCGAGGACGAGCCCGGCCGCCGCGACGACGCCCGCGGGCAGGTGCCGCAGTGCCGGGTGCCGTGCGGGTCCCGTGCCCGGCCCGCCCGGCCCGGCGGGCGGGTCACCGGCCGGCTGTGCGCGGACGCGGATCTCCGCCGCCGTGTACTGTCCGGCAGGGCTTGCGGTGTGCCCCGCACGCCCTGGATGCTTCTGGGCGCCCGAACGCTCCCCCGTCCGCCCCAGGCACCCGCGCCATACGCCGGTCACCCGGCGCAGCCGTGAGTGCGGGGCGGCGCTCTCGGTCGGTTCCATTCCCGTCCCTCTCACAGCCGGCGGTGCCCGCGCCACGCGGCCCGATGCCCGACGTTCCCGGGTGGCACCGCGCTGGAAAACCCTTCCACGCACTCGTTGAGGAGCACGGGGATGCCCCGACCGCAGCTGGGCACGGCAGGCGCACCCCTCAACAGTAGGACGCGGAAGGCTTCCACGGGCAGCGGTCGTCGACGGTTGCCCGAATACGCCCCGGCCACCCGTATGCATCTGATATGCGCAGAACGCGTGGCCTTCAACCGCTACTCGCCGGTCGGGAGGGCGACTTCGGCCGCCGCGTCCGGCCCCTGCTCCAACAGGACGCCGAAACCGTCCTCGTTCAGAACCGGCACCTTCAGCTGCATCGCCTTGTCGTACTTCGAGCCGGGGTTGTCACCCACGACGACGAAGGACGTCTTCTTCGACACCGAACCGGTCACCTTGGCGCCCCTGCTCTGCAACGCCTCCTTGGCGCCGTCCCGGGTGAACTGCTCGAGGGTGCCGGTGACCACGACCGTCAGGCCCTCGAGCGGGCGCGGGCCTTCGTCCTCGCCGGTGCCCTGGTCCTCCAGCGGAACTCCGGCGGCCCTCCACTTGCGCACGATCTCGCGGTGCCAGTCCTCGGCGAACCACTCCTTGAGGGCGGCGGCGATGATCGGGCCGACCCCGTCGATGCGCGCCAGTTCCTCCTCGCTCGCCTGCTCGATGCGGTCGATGGAACGGAACTCGCGCGCCAGCGCCTGGGCCGCCACCGGTCCGACATGGCGGATGGAAAGCCCGTTCAGGAACCGGGCCAGCGGACGGTCCTTGGCCGCCTCGATGTTCTGCAGCAGCGCCAAGGTGTTCTTCTTCGGCTCGCCCTTCTGGTTGGCGAAGACCGTGACGACCTTCTCCTCGCCCGTCTTCGGGTCCCGCTTGGGCAGACCGCTGTCCTGGTCGAGGACGTAGGCCTTGATGGGCAGCAGCTTCTCCACGCTGAGGTCGAACAGGTCGCCCTCGTCGACGAGCGGCGGGTCCGCCGGCTCCAGCGGGCGGGTGAGCGCGGCGGCGGCCACCTCGCCGAAGTGCTCGATGTCCAGGCACTCCCGGCCCGCGAGGTAGGAGACCCGCTCCCGCAACTGGGCCGGGCAGGTACGGGCGTTGGGGCAGCGCAGGTCGATGTCGCCCTCCTTCATGGCCCGCAGCGGCGTACCGCACTCGGGGCACTCGGCGGGCATCACGAACTCCCGTTCGCTGCCGTCGCGCAGGTCGACGACCGGGCCGAGGATCTCCGGGATGACGTCACCGGCCTTGCGCAGCACCACGGTGTCGCCGATGAGGACGCCCTTGGCCTTGACGACGTCCTGGTTGTGCAGCGTGGCGAACTCCACCTCGGAACCGGCCACGGTGACCGGTTCCACTTGCGCGTACGGAGTGACACGGCCGGTGCGTCCGACTCCGACCTTGATGTCGATCAGCTTGGTGTTGACCTCTTCCGGCGCGTACTTGTAGGCGATCGCCCAACGGGGCGCACGTGCCGTGGAGCCGAGCCGGCCCTGCAGACGGATCTCGTCGAGCTTGACGACCACTCCGTCGATCTCGTGCTCCACCGAATGCCGGTGCTCGCCGTAGTACGCGATGAACTCGCGGACGCCCTCGAGGCCGTCGACCACCCTGTTGTGCCGGGAGGTGGGCAGGCCCCAGCCGTGCAGCAGCTCGTAGCCCTGGGACAGGCGCGTGAGCCCCTTGTAGCCCTCCAGGGCGCCGATGCCGTGGACGACCATGTGCAAAGGGCGGGTGGCGGTGACGCGCGGGTCCTTCTGGCGCAGCGAACCAGCCGCCGCGTTGCGCGGGTTGGCGAAGGGCTTGTCGCCGGCCTCGACCAGGCGGGCGTTGAGCTCCTCGAACTTCTCCATCGGGAAGTAGACCTCGCCGCGGATCTCCACGAGGTCCGGGACGCGGTCGCCCTTCAGCCGGTCCGGGATCTCCGCGATCGTGCGGACGTTGGGGGTGATGTCCTCGCCGGTGCGGCCGTCGCCGCGGGTGGCCGCGCGGGTGAGACGGCCGTGCTCGTAGGTGAGGTTGACGGCGAGGCCGTCGACCTTGAGCTCGCACAGGAAGTGGTACTCCTGCTCGCCCAGCTCGCGGGCGATCCGGTCCACCCAGGCGGCGAGGTCCTCGTCGTTGAAGGTGTTGTCGAGCGAGAGCATCCGCTCGCGGTGCTCGACCGCCGTGAACTCCGTCGCGTACGACCCGGCGACCTTCTGGGTCGGGGAGTCGGGCGTGCGCAGCTCCGGATACCGCTCCTCCAGCTCCTCCACGGAGCGCAGGAGCCGGTCGAACTCGGCGTCGCTGATGACGGGAGCGTCCTTGACGTAGTACCGGAAGCGGTGCTCCTCGACCTGGTCCGCGAGCTGCGCGTGCTGCTCCCGTGCCTCGGCGGGCACCGCTGTCTCCGCTTGCTGCTTGTCGCCGGCCACCGTGTTGTCCTCCCGTTACTCAGGGTTGTCCGCGAGGGATCTCGCCGCCCGGACGCAGTGGGCGAGCGCCTGGCGTGCGTACGCGGGGGAAGCGCCCGCGAGGCCGCATGCCGGGGTGACCGTGACCGCGTCCGGGAGGAGTTCCGGTCGCAGCCCCAGCCTGCGCCACAGCGTTCTGACACCCATGACGCTACCGGCAGGGTCTGACAACGGGCCGTCCGTGGCCGGCACGACACCGGCGAAGAGCCGGGTGCCGGCTTCCACGGCCTCCCCGATCGTCTCCTCGTCACGCTCGGTGAGGAGCGAGAAGTCGAGGGAGACCGCCGCGGCGCCCGCCCGGCGCAGCAGGGCGAGCGGCACGTCGGGGGCGCAGGAGTGGACCACGACGGGCCCCTCGGTGTGCACGCCGAGGACGTCGCGGAGCGTGGCCTCGACGACCTGCCGGTCCACGGCCCGGTGGGTGCGGTAGCCGCTGGCGGTCCGCACCTGCCCGCGCAGCACGGCGGTCAGGGAGGGCTCGTCGAGCTGGAGCACGAGCCGCGCCCCCGGCACCCGCCGCCCGGCCTCGGCCAGATGCAGCCGCAGCCCCTCGGCGAGCGAGGCGGCCAGGTCCCGGCAGGCGCCGGGATCGGACAGGGCCGCCTCGCCGTTCCTCAGTTCGAGGTTGGCGGCGAGCGTCCAGGGCCCCACCGCCTGCACCTTCAGCGGTCCCTCGTACCCCTGGGTGAACTCCTCCAGGGCGTCGAGGTCCTCCCCCAGCCAGGACCGCGCCCGCTTGGTGTCCCGTCCCGGCCGGTCGCCGATCCTCCACCCGCTGGGCTCCACGCGCGCGTACAGCTCGACGAGCATCCCGGCCGTCCGCCCGATCATGTCGGCGCCGGGCCCCCTGGCGGGCAGCTCGGGGAGGAAGGGGAAGTCCTCGAAGGTACCGGTGACGGTCTTGACGGCCTCGCGGGCGTCGCCACCGGGCATCGACCCGACCCCGGTGGCGGCACCGAACCTGAACTGGCTGTTCTCGCTCACCAGGGCAGCCTACGGAACAGCCCGGCCGGGGTCAGCGTCCCGGTCGCACCGTAAGGTCGTTGACCTCCGCGTCCCTCGGGAGGTCGAGGGCCATCACGATGGTCGTCGCGACCGACTCCGGGTCGATCCACCGGGACGGGTCGTACTCCTTGCCCTCCTGGCGGTGGACCTTGGCCTGCATGGGGCTGGCGGTGCGGCCCGGGTAGACGGAGGTGACCCGGACGCCGTTCTCGTGCTCCTCCTGCCGCAGGGAGTCGGCCAGCGCCTTCAGGCCGTGCTTGGAGGCGGCGTACGCGGCCCAGTCGGCATTGGCGTTCAGGCCCGCGCCCGAGTTCACGAACAGCACATGGCCGCGCGAGGCGCGCAGCTGGGGCAGGAAGTGGCGGGTCAGCTCCGCCGGGGCGACGAGGTTGACGTCGAGCTGGTGGCGCCAGGCCTTGGGGGTCAGCTCGCCGACCGGGCCGAGGTCGACCACGCCCGCGACGTGCAGCAGCGAGTCGACCCGGTCGGGGAGCGACTGGTGCGAGAAGGCCCAGCTCAGCCGGTCGGGGTCGGCCAGGTCGCCGACCAGGGTCCTCGCCCCGGGGAACCGGGACGCCAGCTCCTTGGCCCGGCCCGCGTCGCGCGCGTGCAGCACGAGTTCGTCCCCGCGCGCGTGCAGACGGCGCGCGACGGCCGCGCCGATGCCGGAACCGGCCCCGGTGATCACATGTGTAGCCATGCCCGCCATGCTCGCACCCGAGGCTCAGCGGCCGCTCAGCGACTCCTCCAGATACGCGAGCGCCCCCGCGGGCTCGTCGGCGAAGAACACCAGCTCGCTCAGCGGCCGCGGCAGGAACCCCTCCTCCTCCATGCGGCGGAACTGCTCGCGCAGGCCGTCGTAGAAGCCCGCCGTGTTCAGCAGCACCACGGGCTTCTCGGTCCGGCCGTGCTTCTTCAGCTCCAGGATCTCGGTGGCCTCGTCGAGCGTCCCGGTGCCGCCCACCATGATCACCACCGCGTCGGCCTTCTCCAGGAGCAGCTTCTTGCGCTCGGCGAGGTCCCGCGCGATCACCATCTCGTCGGCGCCGGGCCGTGCCTTGGACGCCAGGAAGTCCACCGACACGCCGATGAGCCGGCCGCCCGCCTCCTCCACTCCGTCCGCGACGACCTTCATCAGCCCGCTGTCGGACCCGCCCCACACCAGGCTGTGCCCGCCCTTGCCGAGCAGCCGGGCGAAGTCGCGGGCGGGACGGGTGTAGCGGTCGTCGAGGTCGGCGGCGGAGAGGAAGACGCAGATGTTCATGCGCTCAACGGTACGCGGGAAGAACCGGCGGCCCGAAAGCGCTGTCCCGTCATGGGCAAAGGACACACGATCACCATCGAGAAGGGCACGCAGCGCGTGCGCGTCGTCCACGACGGTCAGGTGCTCGCGGAGAGCGACCGGCCCCTGCTGCTGCGCGAGACCGGCGCCCCCGTGCGCTACTACCTCCCCGCCGAGGACGTCCGCCTCGACCTGCTGACCCCTTCCGAAACGCACACCCACTGCCCGTTCAAGGGCACGGCGTCGTACTGGTCCGTCCCGGGCGCGCAGGACCTGGTGTGGTCCTACCCCGAGCCGAAGCCGGACGTCACCGAGATCAAGGACCACCTCTGCTTCTACGACGTCGAGGTGCTCTGACCGCTTCCCTCCCGACAGGAGGCGATTCCCGGCTCCGCCCGCCTCCTGGGGCAGCGCTCCAGGAGGCCCTACCCGGGCCGTAAGGGCACTCCTCGCCCCCGGGCGGCGGGATGCGATTGCTCCCCGCCCGAGACCGGGTGGCCCGATGAACCCGACAAGTTCGCTGTCGCGTGGCATCTTCACAGGCATGGACAAGAAGACCATCTCGCGTGACGGCACCTCCCTCGCCTACCACCGCACCGGACAGGGGCCGGTGGTCGTCCTCGTCAGCGGCGCCATGTCAACGGGCGCCACGGTCGCGCCGCTGGCGGCGGCGCTCTCGGACCGCTTCAGCACGGTCGTGTACGACCGGCGGGGGCGCGGCGAGAGCGGGGACACGATGCCGTACGCGGTGGAGCGCGAGGTGGAGGACCTCGCGGCCGTGCTGGACGCGGTGGGCGGCGACGCGGCGCTCTACGGGATCTCCTCGGGCGGCGCGCTGGCGCTCCGGGCGGCGGCGAGCGGGCTGCCGGTCCGCCGGTTGGCCGTGTACGAGCCGCCGTTCGACGTGCGGGAGGGCCGCGAGCAGGAGCGCGCCGCGTACTCGGACGCCCTGACGAGCGCGCTCGCGCAGGGCCGGCGCGGTGATGCGGTGGAGCTGTTCCTGCGCGTCACCGGTCTGGCCGAGCAGATGATCGTGAGCGCCCGCGAGTCGCCCATGTGGCCGGGCCTGGAGGCCGTCGCCCCCACGCTGGCGTACGACGACGCCGTGATGGGCGACGGCCTGGTCCCCCGCGATCTGCTGGCCTCGATCGGCGTGCCGGTCCTGGCCGTCGCGGGCGGCGCGAGCCCGGACCGGATGCGCGAGGCGGCCCGGCAGGTGGCACAGGCCGCCCCCGAGGGGACGTACCGCGTCCTCGAGGGCCAGACCCATGCGGTGGAGCCGGAGATGCTGGCGCCGGTGCTGGCGGAGTTCTACGGCGCGTGAGACGCCGTGGACACCGGTGGGGACGGGTGAGGTGGCCACCGGGGGACTCGGGGGCGCCGCCCGGACGCCGTGCGCGCCGCCCCGGGCGCCGGGCGCGTGGGCGGGGTCACGCCACGCCGGCCGTCGCCCGCCGTGTCGTCGCGATGGTCGCCGAGCCCACCACGCGGGTGCCGTCGTACAGCACGATCGCCTGGCCGGGTGCGACACCGCGGACCGGCTCGGCGAAGGTCACGCGCAGCTCGCCGTCGACCGGCTCCGCCGTGACCTCGGTCTCGCCGCCGTGGGCGCGGAGCTGGGCGGTGTAGGTGCCGGGGCCGGTCGGGGCCGTGCCGCACCAGCGGGGCTTGATCGCGGTGAGGCCGCTGACGTCCAGCGCCGAGGCCGGGCCGACCGTCACGGTGTTGGTCACCGGGGAGATGTCCAGGACGTAGCGGGGCTTGCCGTCGGGGGCCGGGGTGCCGATCCGCAGGCCCTTGCGCTGGCCGATGGTGAAGCCGTACGCGCCCTCGTGACTGCCCACCTTGGCGCCGGACTCGTCGACGATGTCGCCCTCCGCCTTGCCCAGCCGCCTGGCGAGGAAGCCCTGGGTGTCGCCGTCGGCGATGAAGCAGATGTCGTGCGAGTCGGGCTTCCTGGCGACGGCCAGGCCCCGGCGCTCCGCCTCCGCGCGGATCTCGTCCTTGGTGGTGACCGTGTCCCCGAGCGGGAAGAGCGCGTGCGCGAGCTGCTTGTCGTCGAGGACGCCGAGGACGTACGACTGGTCCTTGGCCATGTCGGAGGCGCGGTGCAGCTCGCGCGTGCCGTCCTCGCGCACGATCACCTTCGCGTAGTGGCCGGTGCACACCGCGTCGAAGCCGAGGGCCAGCGCCTTGTCCAGGAGCGCGGCGAACTTGATCTTCTCGTTGCAGCGCAGGCACGGGTTGGGGGTGCGGCCGGCCTCGTACTCGGCGACGAAGTCCTCGACCACGTCCTCGCGGAAGCGGTCGGCGAGGTCCCAGACGTAGAACGGGATGCCGATGACGTCGGCGGCACGGCGGGCGTCGCGCGAGTCCTCGATCGTGCAGCAGCCCCGCGCGCCCGTGCGGAAGGACTGCGGGTTCGCGGAGAGCGCGAGGTGTACGCCGGTGACGTCGTGGCCGGCTTCCGCGGCACGCGCGGCGGCGACGGCGGAGTCGACCCCGCCCGACATGGCGGCGAGGACGCGGAGGGGACGGGAGCGCTGCGGGGTGTCAGTCATAGCCCTTTCAGGGTACGGGGGCGCGGGAACCGGGACCGCCGGATATCCGTTGGAGAGCGCGTGGGGGCGAGGAACGGTGGCGGGGAACGACGGCCGACGCGGCGGGCGCTGCTCGTCGGCGGGGCCGTGGCGGTGGTCG
>NZ_MUBM01000168.1 GCF_002154505.1 Streptomyces carpinensis
CCCCGGTGGCGCCCCCGCCCCGTGGGCGACGGAGGCGATCGGGCAGCCGTGGTCGCGCCCGGAGCAGGACCCCGCGCGCGGTGCGTACGACGGCGAGCCCGCCGCGCACCCGTACGGGGCCGAGCCCCGGACGGCCGACCCGCACCCCGAGGCACCGGCGGCCCAACCCCGCCCGGAGGCGCCGACGGCACCGGCGGCGGAGACCGCGCACGCGCCCGGGCAGCCGGCGGCGGGCCCGCACGCGAGCCTGCACCCAGAGCACCCGAGGCACTCCGGCCACCTCGAACACCCTCGGCATCCCGATCACCCCGGGCAGTCGGAGCACCCCGGGCGCCCGGAGCACCCCGGACCCGAGTCCGGCGCCTCCGCGGTGTCCCGCACGGACACCGGCGGGGCACCGGACCCGGACGGTGCGCCCGGCCACGCCGCCACCACCTCATCGGCACCGCGACAGGCACAACCCGGCGCCGTACAGGACGCCGAGACCGTGCCGGAGCTCGCCGCCGAGGTCACGCGGCCCGCTGCCGGGGCGGACAAGGCGGACGGAGAGGGTGTCCAAGGGCCCGTGGAGCCCGCCGAGGGCGCCGCTGAGCGCCCCGCGGCCCCGGACCCGGCCGAGGACCCCGCCGACGCGCGTCAGGCCGCCGAAGAGCCCGTCACGGCCTCGAACTCCACGGCCGCGGAAGGCGAACCGGGTGCCGCGCACCAGGAGGCTGCCGCCCCGGAGGGCCCGCCTCCGGCACCGCCGCAGGACGAGCACCCGCTCGCCTCCTACGTGTTGCGCGTCAACGGCGTCGACCGGCCCGTCACCGACGCCTGGATCGGCGAGTCGCTGCTGTACGTGCTGCGTGAGCGGCTCGGTCTGGCGGGCGCCAAGGACGGCTGTTCGCAGGGCGAGTGCGGTGCCTGCAACGTGCAGGTCGACGGCCGCCTCGTGGCCTCCTGCCTGGTGCCCGCGGTCACCGCGGCCGGCAGCGAGGTCCGTACCGTCGAGGGCCTGGCCGTGGACGGACAGCCCTCGGACGTGCAGCGGGCGCTCGCGCGCTGCGGGGCGGTGCAGTGCGGCTTCTGCGTGCCCGGCATGGCGATGACCGTGCACGACCTGCTGGAGGGCAACCCCGCCCCCACCGAACTGGAGACCCGCCAGGCCCTGTGCGGAAACCTGTGCCGCTGCTCCGGCTACAAGGGCGTCCTGCGGGCGGTCGAGGAGGTCGTCGCCGAGCGCGAGGCGCACGCCGCCGCGGAGCACACCACCACCGCCGACGGCGGTGAGACGGACGCCGAGGAGCCGCGTATCCCGCACCAGGCGGCCCCCGGTGCCGGCGGGATCCACCCCTCGGCCTTCGACTCGCCGGAAGCGCACGGGCATCACGAACCGCACGACCCCTACGGCCAGGACGGAGGCCAGGCGTGAGCGACGAAGCCGCCACCGCTGCCGCCACGGAGACCGCCACCGCGCCCGAGTCGCTGCCGCACGGAATCGGCTCCTCGCTGTCGCCCGCCGACGCCCGCGCCAAGACGGAGGGCACCTTCCCGTACGCGGCTGACCTGTGGGCCGAGGGGCTGCTGTGGGCGGCCGTGCTGCGCTCGCCGCACCCGCACGCGCGCATCGTCTCCATCGACACCCGCCACGCGCGCGAGATGCCCGGCGTACGGGCCGTCGTCACCCACGAGGACGTCCCCGGCCGCCCGCTGTACGGTCGCGGCACGGCCGACCGCCCCGTCTTCGCCTCCGACGTCGTGCGCCACCACGGTGAGCCCATCGCGGCCGTCGCCGCCGACCACCCGGACACCGCGCGGATGGCCGCCGCCGCCGTCATCGTCGAGTACGAGGTACTCGACCCCGTGACCGATCCCGAGCAGGCCTTCGAGGCCGAGCCGCTGCACCCCGACGGCAACCTGGTCCGGCACATCCCACTGCGCCACGGCGACCCGGACGCGGTCGGCGAGGTCGTCGTCGAGGGCCTGTACCGCATCGGCCGCCAGGACCCCGCTCCCATCGGCGCGGAGGCCGGCCTCGCCGTACCCCGCCCGGACGGCGGTGTGGAGCTGTACCTGGGCTCCACCGACCCGCACGCCGACCGTGACGCGCTCGCCGCCTGCTACGGCCTGGAGCCCGAGCGCGTGAAGATCGTCGTCACCGGTGTCCCCGGCGCCACGGCCGACCGCGAGGACCAGGGCTTCCAGCTCCCGCTGGGCCTGCTGGCGCTGCGCACCGGCTGCCCGGTGAAGCTGACGGCGACCCGCGAGGAGTCCTTCCTGGGCCACGCGCACCGCCACCCGACCCTCCTGCGCTACCGCCACCACGCCGACGCCGAGGGCCGCTTGGTGAAGGTGGAGGCGCAGATCCTGCTGGACGCGGGCGCCTACGCCGACACCTCCGGCGAGGCGCTGGCCGCCGCCGTGTCCTTCGCCTGCGGCCCGTACGTCGTCCCGAACGCCTTCATCGAGGGCTGGGCCGTACGCACCAACAACCCGCCGTCGGGCCATGTGCGGGGCGAGGGCGCCATGCAGGTGTGCGCCGCCTACGAGGCGCAGATGGACAAGCTGGCCAAGAAGCTCGGTGTCGACCCGGCGGAGCTGCGCCTGCGCAACGTGCTGGCCACCGGTGACGTACTGCCCACCGGCCAGACGGTGACGTGCCCGGCCCCGGTCGCCGAACTGCTCCAGGCCGTACGGGACCACCCGCTGCCAGCGCTGCCCAAGGACACCCCCGAGGAGGAGTGGCTGCTGCCCGGCGGCCTCGAGGGCGCGGGCGAGCCCGGTGCGGTTCGTCGCGGAGTGGGCTACGGCCTGGGCATGGTGCACATGCTCGGCGCCGAGGGCGCCGACGAGGTCTCCACGGCCACGGTGAGGGTCCAGAACGGCGTCGCGACCGTGCTGTGCGCGGCCGTCGAGACCGGCCAGGGATTCACGACCCTCGCCCGGCAGATCGTCCAGGAGACGCTGGGCATCGACGAGGTGCACGTGGCCCCCGTCGACACCGACCAGCCCCCGGCCGGCGCGGGCTGCCGGGGCCGCCACACGTGGGTGTCCGGCGGCGCCGTGGAGCGCGCGGCGAAGATGGTCCGCACACAGCTCCTCCAGCCCCTCGCACACAAGTTCGGCATGTCGACCGAGCTGCTGCAGATCACCGACGGCAAGATCACGTCGTACGACGGCGTGCTGTCGACCACGGTCACCGAGGCCATGGACGGCAAGGAACTGTGGGCGACGGCCCAGTGCCGCCCGCACCCCACGGAGCCGCTGGACGAGGCCGGTCAGGGCGACGCCTTCGTGGGCCTGGCCTTCTGCGCGGTGCGCGCGGTGGTGGACGTGGACATCGAGCTGGGCTCGGTCCGCGTGGTGGAGCTGGCGGTGGCCCAGGACGTCGGCCGGGTCCTCAACCCGGCGCAGCTGGCCTCCCGCATCGAGGCGGGCGTCACCCAGGGCGTCGGTATCGCGTTGACGGAGAACCTGCGCACCCCGCGCGGCGTGATCCGCCACCCCGACCTGACGGGTTACGCCCTGCCCACGGCTCTGGACGCGCCGGACATCCAGATCGTGAAACTGGTCGAGGAGCGCGACGTGGTGGCCCCCTTCGGTGCGAAGGCGGTCAGCGCGGTCCCGGTGGTCACCTCCCCGGCGGCCGTCGCCTCCGCGGTACGGGCCGCCACCGGCCGCCCGGTCAACCGCCTGCCGATCCGCCCGCAGGCGGCGGTCGTCACCGGCCAGTGAGCGAGGCCGGCGCCGGTCGGTGAGCGGGGCGGTCGCCGGTCGATGCGCGGGACGCCGCCCGTGTGCCGGCCGGACGGTCACCGCTGTTCTCGGGGGCCCGGGGCGTTGTCAGTGGTGCGTCGTAGTGTTTTCCGCAGTCGGCACGACGGCTTCGGAAACACGGGGGAACGATGAGCACGACCTGCACCGCGACGGTCACTCTGGCCGAGGAGGCCCGGGAGCCGGGCCTGGCCCTGCGCCTTCCCGCCCGTCTCCTGGACGAGGAGTTCGGCCGGGGCCGCGTCGTCCGCTTC
Organism: Streptomyces carpinensis; assembly: GCF_002154505.1. Classification (GTDB taxonomy): domain Bacteria; phylum Actinomycetota; class Actinomycetes; order Streptomycetales; family Streptomycetaceae; genus Streptomyces; species Streptomyces carpinensis. The sequence goes on from NZ_MUBM01000168.1 coordinate 4,011, forward strand.
GAGGACGTGGACTTCCCCGCCGCGCTCACGCACGAGCCGACCCGCCGTTTCCTGCGCGAGACGGGCCTGCCCGAGGACGGCATCCTCTTCGAGCTGGACACCGACGTACCCCTGCACACCCTCGCCGAGTACTACGCCGACGAGCACCCGTCCGTTGCTCAACCCGTCGAACTTCCGCCCCAAGCCCGTCACTTGATACGCCTCGGCGACTTCGCCGACGGCAACAGCCTCGTGGTCGACGGCACCACGGGCGAGGTGTGGAACTGGAGCGCGCCGGAGGCCGCGCTGTACCCGTTCGACGAGGACGTCTCCGCCCTCGCCTTCAGCCTCTGGCTGCTGCACCGCACCCTTGGAGGCCGTGGCGGGAATCGAACCCGCCCACCTCGCCCTGCAGGTTTGTCCGAGCCGGTCAAGGCGTGATCCGCGACCGTTCATCGGCGTTCAGCCCCATGCGCGGACGCTGTGTCGGGCGGTCGCGTCGAACAGCGTTGGACGGCCGGGCTTGCCGCCTCGACCGAGCGCGTTGGGTGCGTACGTCATGGCTCTGGCTGGGCGAACAGACCACGAGGGCGCGGCGGCCGACCGCGCCCTCGTGGTATCAGTCCCGGTGGCTGACCCGCGTCACGGCTGCGGGCAGTCCTCCTCCCTCTTGCGCAACGCCTCCGCCAGGAGGCCTGCCACCACGCCGGTGACGGGATGGTCTGCGCCGGCCAGCTCGGTGAGACGGGTGAGTGTGGATTCATACAGCGGGACCGCTCGGTCGAGTTCGCCTGACGCCTCGTACACCCGGGCCAGGCCGGCGCGGCTGCTGAGGGTGTCCAGATGGTCCGGGCCAAGGATCCGTGTGCGCTGCTCCAGGACGGTGGTGCTCAGCGCGTGTGCCCGTCCCAGGTCACCTGCCGCCCGGCAGGCTGCCGCGAGGTTGTTGCGGCTGAGCATGGCATCCCGGCTCTCGGCTCCGAGCAGCCGTTCCTGTTCGGCCAGCGCGGTTTCGAGGAGGGGGACAGCACGGGCGGCGTCCCCCAGCTTGTAGTAGCAGGCGGCGAGGTTCACCATGCTTCGCAGCGTGTCGGGGTGAGTATCGCCGAGCACCTTCCGGCGCAGGCGGAGGGTTTCCACGAAGAGGGTGACCGCGTGCTCCGGCTCCCCGGCTGCGTCGTGGGCCGAGGCGAGCATGCTGAGGCTGACCAGGGTGTCAGGGTGTTCAGGGCCGAGGACGCCCGTGCGCTGCACCAGTGTCGTCCGGCAGAGGTCGAGCCCGGTCGGGATGTCGCCCGTCGTCAAGCAGAGGTAGGCGAGGTTGCTGCGGCTCAGCAGGGTGTCGGGGTGTTCCTCGCCGAGAGCTTCCTCCCGCCGTCTCAGGACGTCCTGGTACACCTCCTGCGCCCTGCCCGGATCTCCGGCCGACTCGTAGGCGTATCCGAGGTTGCCCAGGCAACTGAGGGTGTCCGGGTGGTCGGGGCCGCAGACGTCTTCGAAGCCGGCCAGTACCTCCTCGTACAGGGCTATGGCCTGCTGGAAGCGGTCGGCGCTCTCGTATGCCCCGGCGAGGTTGTTGCGTAGCCGCAACCCGTTGAGTTTCAGCGAGGGCACCAGGTCCTCGTGGCCGGATGCGTCGGCATCCCGCTGGACGATGTCCTCGTAGATCCCGATCGCCTGGTCGATGCGGCCGGCCGACTCGTAGGCGCCCGCCAGGTCACCTTGCAGGGTCAGGGTTCTGAGGTGATCGGGGCCGAGGGCGTCCCTGCTCGCGGCTGCGGCCGTATCGTACTCGTCGATGGCCCGTTCCAGTCTCCCAGCGGACTGGTAGGCGGAGGCGAGGCCGCGGCGGAGATTCAGGGTGGTGAGATGTCCAGGGCCGTGGAGCCGCAGGCTCTGCTCGAGGGTCGGTTCCAGGACCTTGACGGCGTCCTCGAGGCGACCCACCACCTCGTACACCCGCGCCGCGGCGCAGCGGGCCACCAGCGCGTACGGGTGGTCGTGGCCGAATCCGCGCTCGATCTGAGCGCCGTACGCCTCGTACAACGGCAGCGTCCGGGCGGTGTGGCCCTGGCCTTCCAGGTGCACGGCGGTGCTCGCGTAGAGCGCGGACACCGGCGTGCTGTAGCAGTCCTTCGGGTCGGTCGCCGCCAGCGCGCACACCTGTCCGGCTAGGCGCGCGAGTTCGGAGGCGTCGTGCGCTTGGTCCGCTCCCCTCGGGTAGACCGTCTGGAGCAGTGCCTGCTCGGCCTCGTGCCGCCCCCGGGGCCTGCCGGGCGCGGGCTCGCCCTGGTGCGCGCGCTGTGCGGCGGTGATGGCGTCGGCGCGAAGCACGCTCTGGACCAGGCGGTGGACGCGTACGTCCCGCCAGGCGAAGGTGATCATGCTGTAGGCGTGCAGGACGCCCAGAGCGTCGTCGGCCGCGATCTCGTCCGGTGCCAGTCGGGTGACCAGGTCGCGTGGGCACTCGTCCGGGTTCAACCAGGCCAGGGCGTAGAGGAGTTCGACCGCCGACGGGTCGTCGGCGGCGATCGCCGTCAGGGTCACCTGCCAGATCCGGGCGACGGTCTGTTGCGGGTCCCGGCCCGCAGCGGTTCTGGACAAGTGGAGTCCGAGGCGGCCCCGGTAGGCCGCGACCGTTGTGCGGGTCCGTCTCAGGTAGGCGCCTGCCTGGTCCAGAGCGAGCGGGAGGCCGTCGAGCTCCCGGGCCAACTGCCCGGTCTCCCACCGTGATTCGTCGGACGGATCCCATTCGGACACCCAGGACCACAGGAGGTCCGCCGCCTCGCCCTGTGGGAGAACGCCGAGTGGGAGCAGCGCGCCTTCGGCGGCGCCGAGGTCGTCCCAGTCGTCGGCCAGCCTGCTGGTGATCAGGTGGTGTCCGCCGCCGAGACTGCCCAGGAAGGGCCTGAGGAGCGCGGGATCCTCGACGTTGTCGTACACCAGCAGCCATTTGGTGTGACGCTGAAGCCAGGCGAGGGCCCACGAGGTGAGCTCGGGCTGTTGCGCCGTTCCGGCCCAGACGGGGCTCAGGAGCCGAGCGATGCCTGCCAGGGCCTCCTCGATCTTCCCCGGAGAGGAGGCGTCGATCCACCAGACCAGGTCGTACGTCTCGCGGAAGGTCTGGGTGTACTGCCGCGCCAGTGTGCTCTTGCCGACCCCGCCCAGCCCGTGGACGACCACGGCAGATACACCCGGACCGGCGCGCTGGGCACTCAATACCTCGCGGATCGCGGCGAGTTCATGCTGTCGTCCGGTGAAGCGGCGGGTCGGCGGCTGGTCCAGGTAGACGACTTCCTCGGCCGTTGTGTCGGCAGCCGATCGCAGCGCCTCGGCCGGCAGCACGATCGTCGTGACCGTGCTGCTCATCACGCCGTTGTTGGTGCCGAGATTGATGATCTGTCCGGCACCGCTGAAACCGAGCGGTGCCGATGTCACCGGGTGTTCCCGCCGAGGACCGTTGTGGTGGTGCTCATCGTCCCATGGTTGGTGCCCGTGTTGACCACGGAGCCCTGGCCCGACACCTCGATGCTGACCGACTGCGGCTCCGGCCGCGGCAGCAGCTCGGCCAGCTCCTCCAACAGCTCCGGGTACTCCCGGAGGGTGCGCCTGACGGCTTGCCGCAACACGGCCTGGGCATCGGCGTTCTCGCTCTCCGCCGCCGCCTCGCGGACGTCCGTCTCCAGGGCGTCACGCTGCGGCTCGTCGCGGTGATGCCACACGCGCTGGAGGATTCGCCTCCCCAGGTTCACGGTTGCCCCCGCCGCCGCGTCCTCCGCCTGAGTCAGTACCGCGACCCCGTAGGCGGACATCGCGGCGCTGATGGTCGGTCCGGCCAGTTCCATGAACGCGTCGAGTTCCATGGACCCCCCTCGAAGCTCGTGCCGGGGCACGCGAATGAGTCAATCGGCCACAGCGTAGGGAACCGCAGGGGTACGTGGCCTGAGATGTTCGAAACGATCAATCTCGATCCGGTTTCGATCAAGCAGACTGGCGATCCGTCACCGGGCCGCCTCACTGGGGGCGGGCGCGGGTGGTGAGGACGTCACCCAGGGCGGCGGCCCGCTCAGTGCGGTAGCGGAGGCACGGCACCCCCGCCGGCAGCACCGTCGCCGCCGTGCGGCGGCGTGGGGTGGTCGCCCACGGCCATGGCCGTCCGGCATCAGCATCGGAAACGTGCGACGGACGACCGAAACGGACGACCGAAACGGACGACCAGAGGGGCGGCACCCATCAGGGTGCCGCCCCTTTCGTTCTGCCTGGTCAAGCGTCAGAGGCCGTGGCGGGAATTGAACCCGCGTACCTCGCTTTGCAGGTTTGTCGCCGCTGGTCAGAGCGCTATCCGGATGCGTCCGTCACCGTTCAGTCCCGTACGAACGCCGCGCCCGCCGGGGCAGCGTGAACTGCTCCGTGCGGCTGTGTACGGCGATGAACGAGACGGAAACTGAGACGGGTGCGGCTCGTTTCGAGGGACGCCTGACCAGGGAACCGTGCCGGCTCCGCGCCGCCCGTGAAGCGGCGGGGACTGGAAACGGAGCGACAGTCACGTGCCAGTCCCGACCCTACTCAGGCCCAACGTCAACGTCGCCGAAGGGAAGTTTGCCTGAGGCGGCCAGATTTCTGCTTCTCCGGGTGGGACGTAACCCTGTGGCCACAGCGTCTTCAGGGTGTGGACGACGAACAGGATCTCGGATGAAGCGCCGGTACGAAGAGGAATTCATGGCGTTCGCCGCCGCGCGATCCGCACCTCTGTTCCGCTCTGCGTGTGTGCTCACCAGCGGTGATGTGCACCTCGCGGAGGACCTGGTGCAGGACACGCTGGGCCGGATGTATGCCAACTGGCGCAAGATCGCGCAGGTAGACGACCCAGCGGCCTACACCCACACCGTCCTCGTACGGACCTACCTGTCCTACCGCCGCCGGCGCAGCAGCTCCGAGCAGCCCACCGACACCGTGCCGGATTCCGGTGCCGTCACCGAGCACGACGCCACGCTGCGGGTCACGTTGCTCGACGCCCTCGGCCGGCTCTCCGCCCGGGACCGGGCCGTGCTGCTCCTGCGCTACTGGGAGGACCGCAGCGTCGAGCAGACCGCCGAGATCCTTCAGGTCCGGCCGGGCGCGGTACGCAACCAGAGCATGCGCGCGCTCGCCCGCATCCGGGACCTTCTGGGACACGACCTGTCCGAGCTCATCAGCCCCTGACCCCGGTGCCGCGCGGCACCTACCCCGCCCTCATCACCGACCCCCGAAACGCGGTGACCCACCATGCCCATCGAAGAAGATTTCACGGAAGCCCTCCGCACCACCCTCCTGACCTTCGAGCCGCCCAACACCCCGTCACTTCTGCAGGCCGGTGTACGCAACGGCCGGCGCAGGCGCCGCCGCCGCGCCACGGCCGTCGGCGTGTGCGGAGCAGCCGTACTCGCGCTCGTCGGGCTCGGCGCGACGGTCGTTCCCGGACTGCTATCCGACGGGCGAACAGCCGACCACACGCTCGCCGGTCCGGCGGCCTCGGCCACACCCGGCTCGGCCACGGCATCCGCTACCCCGAAGCCGACTTTCACCGGCACACTGCCCGCCGACCGCGCCCTTGCCACCCTGACCGCGTTGCTGCCGAGCGGCCTGACGCATTCGAGCCCGCCTGGCGGCCAGCGGTCCGGACAGCTGTGGGTGGACGACGGCCACGGCAAGTCGCTGCTCGAGGTGCACGTCTCCCGGCAGACCTCCACCACCGCAATCCGCAGCCACGTCTTCGCCGGCACGACACCATCGGCCGACGGCACCCTGATCCAGTCCCGGCAGGCACCACCCGGAACGGGCCCCGGGCACGAGACGGTGAACGTACTGCATCCTGACGGGCTCTACGTCACCATCATGCAGTGGCAGGCACCGAGCCAGAACGCCCCCTCGACCCGTACCACGCCGATCCTGACACTGGCCCAACTGCGAGCCATCGCAACCAGTTCGCAGTGGCAGTGACGCTCGCGGCGGCCGTGCGGCGGGCCGACACGATCACGGCGGGCAGATCACCTCGGTGTTCGGCGACTGTCTGGCCGTGCCCGCGCCGGCAGTACTCACGTTGAACTCGTGGAGTCCGATGATCTGGGCGCGTCGTAGTCCATGATCAGGCCAGTCGGTGGGAGGCAGCCGTCGATCAGGTGGGGTCGGTACTGGATCTTCTTCAACTTCCGCTTGATCACGCGGGTCAGGTGGGCGAGGTCGGCCGCAGCGAAGTCGGCCAGGTGCCGTTTGAGGAGCGACCAGATCCCCTCTGCCGGGTGCAACTCCGGAGCATAGGAGGGCATCTGGAAGATGCGTAACCAGTCCTTGTGCTCCTCGGCGGAGTCCGCGAGTTCCTTGACCAGGTGCACGTTCAGATTGTCCCAGCACCACACCATCGGGGTGCCGAGCTGCACGTGGGTCATGACGATCAGGTCGCGGTACTGGCGCCAGGAGAACGTCTTCGGCTCGCCCCGACGCCCGCGCCAGACATGCAGCTTGAAGAAGAAATGGGACTGGTGTCCGGCGCGGTAGCAGGCCACTCCGGCGATGTTGACCCGGCCGCGGTTGCGGCCGCGTACCCGCACCACGGGCCGCTGTCCGTGCGGGGCCCAGGTGCGTCCCTTCGGCGGCCTCAGCCCCTGACCGGTCTCCTCCTCGAAGCAGATGTGAGCACCCAGGTGGGCCGCGATCCTTTTACCTGCGGCCACACCTCCGCCTTCCACACCTCGATCACCTCCTCGTCGCGCTCGGGTACCCGCCGTACGGGCATCTGGGCACTCCAGCCGTGCCGGCGCAGCAGCTTCCACATGCCCTGGATCCTGTAGCCGACGTGGAACATCCGCCCGATCAGCAGCCTGACCCGCTTCAGCGTCCGGCCCTGAAACTCGTCGTCAAAGCCGTGCCCGAGCGGCCCGCGCCGTAACTCCCGCTCCAGCCGCTTCCACTGCGCAGGGCTCAACCGCTCCACCGACGCCGGCCCCGCCGAGCACAACGCGTCCGCGCCGCCCTGCTTCCACGCCCGCCCCCATCGCCGCACCGACCGCGCCGTCACTCGCAGATCCCGCGCGGCGGCTTCGGTCTTATCCCCACGAGCGAAGCGGTCGACCGCCTCCAGGCGCACCCGCTCCCGCTTCTGCTGTTACTTGGGCGTCAGTCCGCCTCCGTGCGCGTACCGCATGACGACGTGGTGCCGCAACGATCAAGAACCGTTACTGCCCGACGAACTCCACGAGTTCCACGTGAAGTACCTCGCGGCCCGCATGACCGAGGTACCAGGTTCTGTTGGCATCCCGAAAGGCCGCAGTATTGAATTGGCGCAGAGATGAAGCGCGAAACCTTAGACTCACAATCCGCCGCGCAGCCGAATGTGGCACGCCAGAAGGATGTTCAGGGGATTTTCGATCCATTCGGGTGCTGGCGAATGGCACGCCAAGATACCGGTTCATGGAGGAATGGAATTCGCCGTTCGAAGAGAGCGACCAGGGGTGGAATGAACGAGTTAGGCCACAGTAGGTGAAATGATCTTACATATATTCAGACTGGTGGTAATAGTTAGATTCCAATACCAATGTATGCCGATTTGCTGCTGAGATCGGCTCGATGAGTGGCTTTTCCGGCCCGGACCGGCGTGCTGCAGCAACCTACCGAGCCAGCCCTGTATTACCGGATCTTGAGGCGATGGAAGGTTGGAGACGATGATTGAGCGAAGGAAATTCCTCATTGCCAGTGCCATGGGGGCTGCGGCCATGCTTCCCCAGGGTGTTCTGGGAGCCCGGACGTATGCGGCGACGGCTCACCCGCCGGCAGGGTGCCAGGACCCCGCGGGAACGCCGAACACCCCTCCGCTGGAGAAGTTCGTCGACCCATTGCCCAGGCCGATGACGGCCATCCCGGATCGTTCCGTCTATCCGGGCGCCGACTACTACGAGATCACGATGCGGCAGGGATCGTGGCGCTTCCACCGGGATCTCGGGCCGTCACCTGTGTGGGGTTACTGGGCCACGAACCCGCACGATCCTCACAAGCCGATCGGCATGGGCTATCTCGGGCCGACCATCAGCACGACCCATGACCACCCGACGGTCGTCAAGTGGCGCAACGAGCTGCCGACCACCCACATGTTCCAGTTCGTGATCGACAAGATTCGCAGTGGGGACCCCCAACTCGCCCCGATCGCTCCACCTCCCTACAAGAGCAAACCGCCCTTTCCCTCCAATATCAACGTGTGGAACGTCGTACACCAGCACGGCGGTTACACAGCACCCCAGTCCGACGGTATGCCGCTGCAGTCGTTCAGCCCGGACGGCTTCCATGCCGAGTCCTACAGCACCCTGGACCCGAGCCGGGTCAAACCCAACGAAGCGATCTACGCCTACACCAACCACGACCGTTCGTGCATGCTCTGGTATCACGATCACGGCATGGGGATGACCAGCCTCAACGTCTATGCGGGCCTCGCCGGTCTCTACCTCATTCGTGACCCCGCCGACGAGCGGCTCGGGCTGCCGCGAGGCGAATTCGAGGTCCCCCTCATCCTGCAGGACCGGACCTTCCACCGGGACGGCTCGCTCGCCTACACCATGACCCAGAGGGAAGGCGAGGACACCCCGGTCGTCAACGGGAAGGCATACCCCTTCCTGGCCGTCGAGCCGCGACGCTACCGGCTGCGCATTCTCAACGCTTCGAACGAGCGTTTCTGGCGGCTGAGGTTCGACGTCCCCAGAGACGTACTTCCCGAGCCCCAACTGCCGTTCTGGCTGATCGGCACCGACAGCGGATTCCGCACTCCGTTGCAAATGCTCGAGTTCCTGATCAGTCCAGCCGAGCGGTACGACTTGATCGTTGACTTCAGTCGGATGCCCATGGGTACGAACGTCACATTGACGAACTACCCAGGAACGCAGGTCCACTTCCCCGGCATCCCCGGCTGCGGACCGGAAATCGCGGAAATCATGCAATTCCAGGTCACCAAGCCACTGTCCGGAGACGGGGACAATACGACACGGCCCAAGAAACTCAAGCTGCCGGTGGTCGCACCCATCAAGCCGAAACCGCACACCCGTCGGCGAGAATGGGTCGTGTACCAGCACAAGCTCTTCAGCACCATGACGTTCAACGCGGTGCCATTCATGGAGCCGTCCCAGGACTTCATCAAGGCGGGCTCGACCGAGATCTGGGAGTACATCAACCCCAACCACGACGCCCACCCGATGCATGTCCACCTCGTCGACTTTCAGGTGCTGAACAGGCAGCCGATCGACGCGGCCCGCTACCAGTCGGATTACGACAAGTGGGTTTACGGCGACCGCAAACCGAAGGACCGACCACTGTTGGCGAACTACCTCACCGGCCCACCGATTCCGCCGACCCCGGACGAAGCAGGGTCCCGCAAGGACACGGTCAAGGCTAATGCGGAGATGGTGACCAGAATCATCATTCAGGAATTCACCCCGCCCACGGAGACGATCGCGTCGATTCCAGGCAGCGGCGCCGAGCTGCCGGCGACGTACATCCACCACTGCCACATTCTCGAACACGAAGACGACGACCTGATGCGCCCGTGGACGATCGTCGGCCATGGCGACCACGACGATGGTGACCACGCCGGCGGCCACGGCCACTGACGAGATCGATCGACCCGCGAGTGCCGGTCCGCGCCAAAGGGCCCCGACTTGCACTGACACCGTGACCCGAAGCCGTCACCCGCAGACCCCGCGCGACGGCTTCGGCCTTATCCCCACGAGCGAAGCGGTCGACCGCGTCCAGGCGCACCCGCTCCCGCTTGTGCTGTTCCTTGGGCGTCAGTCCGCCCCTGTGCGCGCACCGCATGACGACGTCGTTCCGCAACGATGAAGAACCGTCACTGCCTGAGGTTTCCCCGAAATGCGGGGAGGGGTGACAGCAGGTCAGATCGGCGTGGTGCCCAGGCTCTCCTCGACCAGAGCCCAGTCGAGTACGGCCGGCGCCGATCGGCGGAAGTCGACCAAGTTCGGGATGGCGCGCTCAAGCGCTGCAAGAGCCTCTGCCTGATCCGTGATGCGGCGCCTTGGCCTCTGAGTCTCGATGAGGGTATCCGTCATGGTCAGCAGCCTGCCAGGCTCGTGTGACACTCCCCATCCGTGGGCTCACCTCATGATTCCGTTGTCGCCCTGGAATCGGAGGCCCAACCTGGCAAGTACTGCTCAAGACGACGAGACCAAGCCATTAGAAACGACTTCTAAAGCCGTGGAGCCGACCGCCCCAGCCACAGAGGGTTTCCCTACCTCTGCCCGCATGCACGCAGCGCGCCGCCGGGCGCGCCCGCGCCGTGCGCGGGCCTTGATGGAGTAGGGAAAGTTCTACCGCGTCCTCTTCCGACCTGCGGGACCCGCTCGGCCTCGGTGACACAGACACCGCGACACTGACGCTCCCTGCCGCCTGGCCAACGAGGTTTATTGCGCCGCAACTTGACCATGTGACTCACTACGCCTTCGCTATCATGTGGCCTCGAGGGGGGGGGCGGCCGTGAGCGAGCAGCAGGAGGCGCGCAGTGCACTCCTCGCTGGCCGGTACGCGCGCGCCAACGACGCCGTGACCACCGTCGCAGCCCCTCTACTGGCAAGCGGTGGCGTGGGACTGATCGGCGTCGTCACCGCGGACGAGGACAAGTTCCGGTGGCCCGGACCGGCCCTGTTGCTGGTGACGCTCGCCGCCATCCTGCTCGTCTCATGCGTGCAGTGGGGCTTCCGCGCGCGTCCTTACCTTTACTCGATGACCGACGTGGAGCAGCTGCACGGCGGCGCCCTGCCGGCCGAGCAGCGCGAGCGCTACGCGCGCCAGCACGCGGTGGACATCGCTCGCTGGCAGCGCACCACTGCCCTGGCCGATGCGAGCTACACGGCAGGCCTCATCACGCTCGGCTTGGGCGTCGCGCTGGTCCTGGCACCGCCTGCCGGCGGCACGCACGCCGGTTGGCGCTGGACGGCCTTCGCCGCCGTCCTCCTCGCCGTTGCGATGGAGGCTGCCTGGACACTGCTGGAGCGCGGCGACCTTGTCCTGAGGGCCTGGCAGCGGCGTCGACGCCTGCGCCAGGCCGCCCGTGCTTCCCGTGCTGCCAATACTTCCAACGGACAGAGGTGAGCTGCTGATGAGTGACCCCCATGCCCAGGAGGAGCCGCACACTCTCCCCAACCCGACTCCTAATGTGGGCCATGGCGCGCCGGAACTCGTACTGGTATTGAACGGACGGACCTGGACGCTCGATGCGTCCAGGTCGTACACGCTCGGACGTGACCCGCAGGGGGACATCGTGTTGGGTGACGCCAGGGTGTCCTCGCGTCACGCCACGATCAGCTGGGACGGCCGTCGTTGGGTCATCGAAGACCTCGGCAGCACGAACGGCACCTTCGTGCAGGGCCAGCGGATTCACCAGATGGAGATAGGCCCCGGATCCGCCGTACATCTGGGCAACGCGACGGACGGCCCGCTGCTGAGTATCCAGGGTTGGCGTCAGGCAGAAGCCGCGGCCGAGTTCGGGCCGTTGGGACCTCTTGGGCGGGGCGTGCCACCGCCACTTCGCCTGAGCCCGCCACCGCCACCGCTACTGCACCAGAGCCCGGTCGGTAGCCCGCCACCGCCAATGCTCGGAATTAGCTCCCGCGTGGGAGGCGCCGGAGAGGCAGATGCCTGCCCCGGGTGTGGCGTCGTTTACCCGCGTATGTGGCAGCGGCTGCGCGGGGCACGTGGCCGCCACGAGGCCAGCTGCCGGCTCGCATCCGTTCCCCTGCGCCATGTTGCCGGCCTGGACATGGCTGACGCCCTCCTACTCCTCGGCCAGGGGGAGTCGCAGGCCGGCGGGGACGAGACCCACGGACCCCGGCGGCAACACGAGCGCTAGCTCAAGCAGGGAAGCCGTCTGAGGCGGCTGCCGGGCGCCGGGTGCGTTCTGAGAGCAGCGAACGGAAGCCCCACGGCAACGATGCCAGGGGATCTGACTCTCATGCGGGCGGATGCCGAACGGCAAGGGCATTCACGCGCTTGCGGATTGCTCCAATCAGGGCATCCCACTCGTCGCCGGCACGGTGGTCAGGATGGGCGGTCGTCTGCGCTGCGTGTTTGCGGTAGTGGAGGCCAGTCTCGCCGATGAACCAGCCGTCAGCCATCACATCGAGGGCCAGCAAGAGAGCGGTGTCCTCGGACGCGGGTAGGGCCATCCATCCGCCGGCTTCGGCGAGCAGGCTTTCGCGGATGCAGAGCGTTGCGGGGTGAACCCCGGGTCGGTGAGTGGTTGCCCAGTAGGCATACAGCTCGCCTAGTGCAAGCAGACCCGGCTCGGGATCGCCGAGCGTGTTGTGCTGGAGTGAGCCGTCCGGCATGAGGTCGTCTGCCCGGCAGACAGTCCAACCAACGGTCGGATGTGCCTCCATGATCGCAATGTCTCGGGCGAGAGCACCCGCGGGGAGGATGTCGTCGGAGTCGAGGACCTTCACCAGCTCGCCTCGACTGCGGTCCCAAGCCAGAGTCCGTGCCACTCCGGGGCCGCCGCGCCGGTTGTCGCTCACTTTGACGCGGGAGTCCTCACTTACGCCGGCAGGCACGTCCGCCGCATTACCGCCGTCGACCTGGACCAGCCATTCCCACTCCCACCCGTCCGGCAGTTCCTGGGCACGGAGAGAGGCGAAAGCCTCAGGCAGGAAGGTCAACGCCGCCTCGTGAACCGGCTTGACGACCGAGACGATCCGGCTCACCACGCCCATCTCTCCAGCGGCACGGAGTAGCGCACCTCTGTCCGCTCACCGGCAAGTACCACGTGTGAGTACTCGACGACGTCGCCATCGGTCGAAACGCTGGTCTTGTCGAGCAGGAACACAGCGCTGCCCACGGGAATGCCCAGCTTCCGAGCCTCGGCCTGGGTTACGGGCGTCTGCACGATGCCCGCCACACTGCCGCCACGGTGCTGCTGCTCCTCGGTGTTCCCGAAAGGGCTGTCATGGGGCTCATAGGGTGGTCGACTACGGCCATGGGCCACGCGCTATCAGCATATGGTCGACGCCGTACGGGCCGACATCGCGCGACAAGTCGACGGTCTGATCTGGAAGACCGAGGCTGACCGAACGGGCGATGACGGCGACGGCGCGGCCGGCGTCCTCGTACCGGCCAACTGAGGGGCAGCCGGAAGGGCAGTACCCGGAACTGGTGCCGCCGTTCCGGGAGCTGTGACATGTGTAACGCGCTCAGTTGCGCCGCAACTCGATGGCGTCGTGTTTGCGGACAGTCAACAATTTGAACATATCGGTGAAGCCGTCGGGGTCGCGTACCCGACAGGTCAGGGAGACGGAACCGCCTGTAGGCACATCGAGATCGATGATCTGACTGCCAGTCCAATCCATGCTGCACCGCACCGAATGATGCCCTGGCGGAACATCCAACGTGAGTTCCCGCCCTTGCCTTACTCGCCCCCGCACAGTTCCATCTAGTTCCACCTTCACTGCACGAAATATCGCACCCGACCCTGATTCGCGAAATATCTTGACTGTCGCCCGACTCATTCCACCCCTCCTCCTGATGGAACCCCATTCCTAGCTTGCGACTAGATGCCTCGTCCGCAAGTCAGAGAAGGGGGTGGGGCAACGTAAGGTGTTCCTCGACCAACACGGCCGCAGCCCGTCCCACCGCAGGGACTGGGCCGAGTGGAAGTCCCTACCCGCGGAGGCGAGGCTCAGGGGACGACCACCGCCGTGGCCGCTTGCTACCAACACATGGTGGACGCCGTGCGGACGGGTTCGCGAGGCAGGTGGACGGTCTGATCTGGAAACCCGAGACGGATCGGCCGGACGGTGACGACGACGGTGCGGCCGGCGCCCTCGTACCAGCCAACTGAGACGGTCACTGAGACGGAGGACAGGAAGGGCGGCACCCCACGGGGGAGTGCCGCCCCTTCCTTTTGCCTGGTCAAGGCAGGTAGAGGCCGTGGCGGGAATTGAACCCGCGTACCTCGCTTTGCAGGCGAGTCCCTGGGCCACTCGGGCACACGGCCGTGTCGGTGAACCGCTGGGCGGTCCGTTCCGAACTCGGTGCGTCGACCGTAGGCCGTGCGGAAGCGGTGACTCAAGGAAACGGCGCGCGCTGCAACGCGACTGCCATACGCCGTTCATGAAAGGACGACGGCGAAAAGGAGGACGGGGAGAGGAGGAGGGGTGGAGGTCGTACGACCAAGGTCCCATTCCGGGGCCGACTCCCGACAGGGGCAAGAACCGCCTGCGGACCTTACCCTGGCGACCATGACCGCCCTCGAACCGCGCGACACCGGCGTCGCCGAGACCCCTGACGGCATCGACAGACCCGGTCCCGGAACCGGTCCTCGGGACGCACCGGCACGTGTGGCGACCGACGCGGCGACCGACAGCGTGCTCAGCCGGGCCTACCGTTCGCTCAGCGTCGGGATCGTCTCCGTCGTGCTGCTGATCGCGTTCGAGGCGACCGCCGTGGCTACGGCGATGCCGGTCGCGGCCCGTGAGTTGCACGGGGTGTCGCTGTACGCGTTCGCGTTCTCGGGGTACTTCACGACGAGCCTGTTCGGGATGGTGCTCGCCGGGCAGTGGTCCGACCGGCGCGGTCCGCTGGGCGCGCTGACCGCCGGGATCGGCGCGTTCGCGGCGGGGCTGCTGCTGGCCGGGACGGCCGCGACGATGTGGGTGTTCATCGCCGGCAGGGCCGTGCAGGGGCTCGGCGGCGGGCTGGTGATCGTCGCCCTGTACGTCGTCGTGGGACGGGCCTACCCGGAGCGGCTGCGTCCGGCGATCATGGCGGCGTTCGCGGCGGCCTGGGTGGTCCCGTCGATCGTCGGCCCGCTCGCCTCGGGAGCGGTGACCGAGCACCTGGGCTGGCGCTGGGTGTTCATCGGCATCCCGGTGCTGGTGGTGTTCCCGCTGGCGATGGCGCTGCCCCAGATACGGCAGCAGGCGTCGGGCCCGGTGGGGGAGGGCACCGACGAGGGTGTTGAGCAGTCCTTCGACCTGCGGCGCACCCGGCTCGCCCTCGGCATCTCGTTCGGCGCGGGGCTGCTGCAATATGCGGCACAGGACCTGCGGTGGACATCGCTGATCCCCGGAGCGGCGGGGGTCGCGCTGCTGGTGCCGGCCGTGCGGGGGCTGCTGCCGCGCGGCACCTACCGGGCGGCGCGCGGACTGCCGTCCGTGGTGCTGCTGCGCGGGGTCGCCGCGGGCTCCTTCATCGCCGCCGAGTCCTTCGTTCCGCTGATGCTCGTCACCCAGCGCGGGCTCTCGCCGACGCTGGCCGGCTTCTCGCTGGCGGCGGGCGGCGGGACCTGGGCGCTCGGCTCCTGGGTGCAGTCGCGGCCCCGCGCGGCGCCGTACCGCGAGCGGCTGATGACCTTCGGGATGCTGCTGGTGGCGGCGGCCATCGTCACTGCGCCCAGCGTGCTGATCCACGCCGTGCCGGTCTGGACGGTCGCCGTCGCCTGGGGCTTCGGCTGCTTCGGCATGGGCCTGGTCATCGCCTCCACCAGTGTGCTGCTGCTGCGCCTGTCCGCCCCGGAGGAGGCCGGCGCCAACTCCGCGGCCCTGCAGATCTCCGACGCCCTGGCCAACGTCCTCCTGCTGGCGGCGGGGGGCGCCGCGTTCGCCGCGCTGGGCGGCGGCACGGTGGCCCACACGACGGCGACCGGCTCCGCCGCCCATCCGGCCGCCTTCGCGGCGGTGTTCCTGCCGATGGCGGGGGTGGCGTTGGCGGGGGCGTGGGTGGCCACGCGGGTGCGGGCCGAATCCCGCTGAGTGCCCAAGACCGCCGCGCAGTTGCCGTGCTCCACTAGTTGATCTGTGACGCGTGTCGCACCCGGGC
>NZ_MUBM01000169.1 GCF_002154505.1 Streptomyces carpinensis
GGGTGGACGGTGACGTGCGCGGAGCGTGCGGAGGAGGTTCAGGTGGCTGCGGACGAACGGCTGCGGGAGTACCGCGGAAAGCGCGACTTCGGGCGGACCGGGGAACCCTCGGGGCAGGGGGCGTCCGGCGGTGCCGAGCCACGCTTCGTGGTGCAGATCCACGACGCGCGCCGGATGCACTTCGACTTCCGGCTGCAGGTCGACGACGTGCTCAAGTCCTGGTCGGTCCCGAGGGGGCCCTCGGACGATCCGCACGACAAGCGGCTCGCGGTGCCGACGGAGGACCACCCGCTGGAGTACGAGGACTTCGAGGGCGTGATCCCCAAGGGCGAGTACGGCGGTGGCACGGTGATCGTCTGGGACCGGGGCACGTACGAGCCGCTGAGCCACGACCGCAGGGGCCGGCCCGTCGACTTCGCCGAGTCGCTGGAGCGCGGGCACGCCACCTTCCGGCTGCGCGGGTCGAAACTGCACGGCGAGTACGCGCTGACCCGCTTCCGCGGCGGCCGGGACGACGCCGAGGAGGAGGCATGGCTGCTGGTGAAGAAGGGCGGCGGCCGTACGGGCGGGCACGGCACGCCCGACCCACGCCGGGCGCGCTCGGTACGCACCGGCCGGACCCTCGCCCAGGTCGCGGCGGAGGACGGCGAGGGGTGAATCCGCGCCGGGCGCTCGCCGACTGCTGAAGCGCGGCGCGCCGGTGTCACGGCCTGACGGGGCAGCGGGTGTCACAGCCCGGACGGTCGTGCTCGCTGCGTGAGCCCGTGAGGCATGCTCGCCGGCAGAGCCCGCGCCCGGGTGCGCCTGGTGCCACGGCTCGCGGCGGCACGCCCGGCGGCACCACAGCTCGCGCCGGGCGCGCCAGGTGGCACAGCCAGGCGGCACGTGCTCGCTGCCCGGGACTGGGCAGCGCACCCGGTGGTGCGCCCCCTGCCGGGGCGCTCGGTGGCGCAGAGGGGCCGGACTTGGTTTCGGTGGCCGCGGGATTGCCGATGGGGCGGATCGGTGCGGCGGTGATGTCGTGGCGGCGTGCTCAGGCGGAGGGGAGTGGCTGTTCGCACCAGATGGTCTTGCCCCGCCCGGTCTGCCGGCTCCCCCAGCGCTGGGTGAGCTGGGCGACGAGGAGAAGGCCGCGGCCTCCCTCGTCGAAGGCGTGGGCCCGGCGCAGGTGCGGTGAGGTGGAACTGCCGTCGAAGACCTCGCAGATGAGCGCCTGGTCGCGGATCAGCCTCAGCTGGACGGGGGGTTCGCCGTAGCGGATGGCGTTGGTGACCAGTTCGCTGACGACCAGTTCGGTGACGAAGGCGGTCTCCTCCAGTCCCCAGGTGGCCAGTTGTTCCGCGACGGCCTGGCGGGTGGCGGCCACGTGTGCCGGGTCCGGCGGCACGTCCCAGGTGGCGATCTGGTCCGCGCCCAGCGCGCGGGTGCGGGCCAGGAGCAGGGCCACGTCGTCGCCGGGTTCCTCCGGCAGGACGGCCTTCAGCACGCTGTCGCCGAGGTCCTCCAGCGATGCGACGGGGGCGCCCAGGGCTCGGCACAGCTCGGCGGTGACACGGTCGACGTCGCGGTCGCGGTTCTCGACGAGGCCGTCGGTGAACAGCGCGACGACCGACCCCTCGGGCAGCCGCAGCTCGGTCGCCTCGAAGGGCAGGCCGCCGACGCCGAGCGGTGGCCCCGGGGCCACGGTGACCTGCTCGCCCGTGCCGCCGGGCGGCACGACGACCGGTGCCGGGTGGCCGGCGGTGGCCAGGGAGAGGAGGCGCGAGACGGGGTCGTAGACGGCGTACAGGCAGGTGGCGCCCAGCTCGGGGACCTCTCCGCCGTCCTGCGCGTCGGCCAGGTGGGCCACCAGGTCGTCGAGGTGGGTGAGGAGTTCGTCCGGGGGCAGGTCCACGTCGGCGAGGGTCCGTACGGCGGTGCGCAGGCGTCCCATGGTGGCCGACGACTGGATGCCGTGGCCCACCACATCGCCGACGACCAGGGCGACCCGGCTGCCGGAGAGGGGGATCACGTCGAACCAGTCGCCGCCGATGCCCGCCTGCGAGCCGCTGGGCAGGTAGCGGTGGGCCACCTCCACAGCCGCCTGGCCGCTCAGCCCGCGTGGCAGCAGGCTGTGCTGCAGGGCGAGGGCTGTGGAACGCTCGCGGGCGAAACGGCGGGCGTTGTCGACGCAGACGGCGGCCCGGCTCGCGAGTTCCTCGACGAGCACGGCGTCGTCGGCGGCGTACGGGGCGTGCTGCACGGTCCGCATGCCCATGGCGACACCCAGGGTGGTGCCGCGGGCCCGGAGCGGCACGGTGATCATCGAGTGGGCACCCGTGCGGTAGGGGCGTCCCTCGGGGTCCCGCGCGTTGCGATCGGCGACCCATCCGGCGAACTCCGGGTCGCCCGTCTGGCTGACCATCGCCCGTCCGGCCCGCATCGCCCGTGCGGCGGCCGAGGAGTCGGGGCGGACGTCGATCTCGCCCAGGCGCACGGCCGCCTCCGGTGTGCCCGGGGTGACGGAGCCGTGGGCGACCCGGCGCAGCACGACCTCGTCGACCGGCCCGGCCGGCGGTTCCTCGGCCCCGAGGACCCAGTCGAGCAGATCCACCGAGGCGAAGTCGGCGAACTGCGGCACGAGGAGTTCCACCAGTTCCTCGGCCGTGCGCACCACGTCGAGGGTGGTGCCGATGCCGGCCGCGGCCTCGTTCAGCAGGGCGAGGCGGCGCCGGGCCCAGTACTGGTGGCTGCTGTCGAGCGCCGCCAGGGCGACCCCGGTCAGTGCCCCGGAGGCCTCGCGCACGGGCCACATCTCGATCGTCCAGGCCTGCTCCCGTTCCTGGGTGGGGGCGCTGGCGAAACTCTCGTAGCGGGTCGGGCGGCCCGTCTCGACGACCTGGCGCAGATGCTCCAGGAAGCCCCGGTTGGGCTCGGTGTCCTCCACACTGCCCAGGAAGGGCAGTCCGAGCAGAGTCTCCTCGGACACGCCCATCACCTGGCAGGCCACCTCGTTGAGCCGCAGGTAGCGCTGCCGGGTGTCGAAGACCGACATCGACATGGACGCCTGCTGGAACACCCGCCCCGTCAGGACCTGCTGTTCGGTCGCGCCCTCCCATCCGGCGGTCACCACGAAGCCGTCCGGCCGGCCGGCCGCGTCGAGTACCGGGCAGGCCCGCACCCCGGTCACGACCGTGGAGCCGTCCCGGTGCCTCAGGACGGCGGACCCCGAGAGCGCGGTCGCGGCCCCGGCCGGCGGCTCCACGGCGAGCAGCGCGCGCACCGGGCGCCCGACCACCTCTTCGGCCGGGTATCCGGTCAACCGCCGGGCACCCTCGCTCCAGCCGGTCACGATGCCGTGGGCATCGACCACCGCCGTGGCGGAGACCTGCTCCATATCCTCAGAATGAGGCGGTTGCCACAGCACATCAAGCGCGGCGGGCGGTGGACGGCACCGCTGCCGGGCCTGGCAGCGGCGGTCCGGTGCCGACCGCGCCGCCGAGACCCCGGCGGTCGGATCCCCGCCTCGTCTCCGGACCGGGCGGCCGGGTTCCGGCTCCGCCTCCCGTGCCGGCGGCCGGGCGTCAGCGCCGGTGTGCGCGCAGGGCCGCCAGCGCCCGGTCGGCATGGGTGTTCATGCGCAGTTCGCTGCGGACGACCTCCAGCACGGTGCGGTCCTGTGCGATGACGAAGGTTACCCGCTTGGTGGGTGCGAGCTGGAGGCCCCGCCGGACGCTGAACCGCTCACGGACGGTGCCGTCGGCGTCGGACAGCAGGGGCATGCCCAGTCCGTGCCGTCCGGCGAACTCCTGCTGGCGGTCGACACCGTCGCCGCTGATGCCGACGGGGGTCGCGCCGACGGCGGCGAACTCGGCGGCGAGGTCGCGGAAGTGGCAGGCCTCGGCGGTGCAGCCGGGGGTGAGGGCGGCGGGGTAGAAGAACAGCACCACCGGTCCGTCGGCGAGCAGTCCGGACAGGGTCCGGGCGGTGCCCGTCTCGTCGGGCAGGGTGAAGTCCTCGACCCTGTCGCCCGCCTTGACCACCGCCGTCACGACCCGGCCTTCGCGCCCTTGGCGACCCCGCGGGCCCACAGCACGAGGGGCAGTTGCAGGGGCAGCCGTCCGATGGCCGCCGCCTGCTGCCGGGCGGGCGGGTGCCGCCAGTCGGCCGCCATCTGCACATTGGCGGGGAAGACACCGACGAAGAAGGCTGCCGTGGCGAGCGTGGCGGCCTTCCGGGTCCGGGGCAGCGCCAGGCCCGCGGCCAGCGCGAGCTCGGCCGCGCCGCTGGCGTAGGTCCAGGTGCGGGGGCTGCCGGGCAGAGCGCGCGGGATGGTCGCGTCGAACTGCCGGGGGGAGGCGAAGTGGGCGACACCCGCCGTGGCCAGCAGGCCGGCGAGCAGCAGCGGTGAGCGTTCGGACCGGGGCACGGTTCCTCCTCTGAGGGTCTGCCGCGCGATCCTACTGGACGGTAGGTATGTAAGGGGGCGAACTCCCTCTCCCCGGTGGCCGGGGCGGGAGACTTCGCCGGTGGCCGGGGTCTGCGTCCCCCTCGGCGGCGGGCGATGTGCGTCACGGCGGGCCGCCACGTCCGCCGGCCGCGACGCCCGGCACCGGGAGCGCTGCGGCCCGAGCCGGACGGCAGCCCCCGATCAGGGGCAACAGCCCCCGTTCAGGGGAAAGTGGTCCGCAGGGGGCTTGATGGCGGGCCGGTTCGTCGACACCTCAGCCGTGACCCTGCCGCTGATCCCGCCCATGCTCGCCACGCCCGGCTCGCTGCCCTCCCCCGCACAGGACCCGCGCTGGGCGTACGAGACGAAACAGGACGGCCAGCGCGTGGTGGCGTATCTGCCCGGTGACGGTTCCGTGCTGCTGCGGGCCCGCTCCGGCGAGGACATCACGGCCGCCTATCCCGAGCTGCGCCCGCTCGGCCGCGCCCTGGGAGGCACTCCCGCGATCGTGGACGGTGAGATCCTGGCGCTGGACGAGGAGGGCCGTGCGAGCTTCCAGCTGTTGCAGAGCCGGATGGGCCTGGCCCACGCCCCCGGCCTGGCCGCGCGCCGGGCGGCGCGGGTCCCGGTGCACGCGGTGCTCTTCGACGTGCTGTACCTGGGCACGGAGCCGCTGATCGGGCTGCCCTACGTCGGGCGCCGCGAGCGCCTGGAGGCCTTGGGGCTCGACGGGCCGTACTGGTCCACGCCCGGCGCCGTCATCGGCTACGGCGCCCAGGCCCTGGCCGCCACCCGCGAGCACGGCCTGGAGGGCCTGGTCTGCAAGCGGCTGGACTCTGTGTACGAGCCGGGGGTGCGTTCGCGGGCCTGGATCAAGATCCGCAACATGCGTAGCGAGGACGTCGTGGTGGGCGGCTGGCTGCCCGGCAAGGGACGGCTGGCCGGGCTGCCGGGCGCGGTGCTGGTGGGTCAGCGCGGGGGCGGGAGGCTGCGGTACGTCGGCAGCGTGGGCACGGGCTGGAGCGAGGCCGAGCGCTCCGAGCTCGCCCGGCTGCTCGCGGACCTGGCGACCGACGTGTGCCCCTTCGACCCCGTACCGGCCGCGCGCGGGGCTCACTGGGTGCTGCCCCGCCTGGTCGGCGAGGTCCGCTACAGCGTCCGCACCCGCGCGGGCATGCTGCGCCAGCCGTCCTGGCTGCGACTGCGCCCGGACCTCACCCCCGAGGAGTCGGCGGCGGACCTGCCGGACGACCCGCTGAGGTAGGGACACGCCGAGCGCCGGGACGGGCCTCACGAGGCACCCGGCGTCCGGGGGTCCGGCGAAGGTCTATCGTGTGCCGCATGGCCGTGCCTGAACTGATCCGTATCGTCTCCCGTGACTCGCCCATGGCGTTGGCTCAGGTGGAGCGTGTCCGTGCCGAGTTGGCCGCCCTGTACCCGGGTGTGCGCACCGAGGTGGTGCCGGTGAAGACCACCGGCGACAAGTGGCTGGGCGAGCTTGCCAAGGTCGAGGGCAAGGGGGCCTTCACCAAGGAGGTCGACGCCGCGCTGCTGGCCGGGGAGGCGGACCTCGCGGTGCACTGTCTGAAGGACGTGCCCGCCGACCGGCCCCTGCCCGCGGGCACCACGTTCGCCGCGTTCCTCAAGCGGGACGACGTCCGCGACGCCCTGGTGCACCCCGGCGGACTGACCCTCGACGAGCTTCCCCCCGGCACCCGGATCGGTACGTCCGCGGTGCGCCGGATCGCGCAACTGGCGGCCACGCATCCGCACCTCACGTGCGTCCCGTTCCGCGGCAACGCGAACCGGCGGCTGGAGAAGCTCGCGGCCGGGGAGGCGGACGCGCTGCTGCTCGCCGTGTCCGGTCTGGAGCGCATCGGACGGCCGGACGTGATCAGCGAGGTGCTGTCCGTGGAGACGATGATGCCGCCGATCGGCGCGGGCATCCTCGCCCTGCAGTGCCGCGAGGGGGACACCGAGCTGATCGAGACCGTCAGCGCCCTCGGCGACACCGGCACCTACCGGGCGGCCACCGCGGAGCGCATGTTCCTGCACGTGCTCCAGGGGCACTGCAACAGCCCGATCGCCGGGTACGCGCAGGTCGACGGCAGCGGTGAGCTGTCGCTGCGGGCGTGCGTCTTCACTCCCGACGGCAAGACCCGGCTCAACGCCCATGAATGGGCGGGCCGCCTGGACGCCGCCACGCTCGGCACCTCGGTCGCCGTGGCCCTGCTGCGCCAGGGCGCCCGCGAGATCATCGACGGCATCCCGCGCTGAGGCGCCGGCACGGGCCGGCGGCGTCAGCCGGCGGTGCCCGGTTCGGCCTGGTCGCGCAGGAAGTTGCTGATCTGGTGCGCCAGGCCGCCCTGGCCGCCTGCGCAGTGCGCGCCCGCCGCGACGGACTCCTCGTGCACACCGATGCCGCCGGCCCACAGCCGGCGGTCGGTCCACTCCTCGTCGACGCGCAGCTGGACCTGGATGTCGACCTGGGACAGGGACGCCTCCGGGCCCGCCGCGTACAGCACCGCGGTGACCCGGCGCAGCGGGTAGACGTCGTAGCCCTCGATGAACTGGGAGTTGCGCCAGTCGAGGAACGCACCCTCGCCGTCGGGGCCGACCCGCACGTCGATCTGGCCGTCCTCGAGGTGGATGCCGAAGTTCCGTGTTCCGCGGTTCTCGACGGTGACACGGATGCGGAAGTACGTCAGCCCCTCCGCCGCGTCATCGCGTCCACGCGGCGGCTCGGCCGGCTCCAGACTGTGGACGCGGACGCGCAGACCGGCATGCCCGTCGTACTCCTGCCAGTCCCCGACCACGTTCGGCTCGTACACAATGCACCTCTCGACTTCCAAGAGCTGCTTCCTATCTGTGGGCCGAGCGCACTGTCAAATGTACGGAATGCGGTGTGGCCTGGGAATTCACGGGCGTTGATCGCTGATCAAGCCGTGCGCTGGAGAAACCTCCGGATCCGCCGTTCCGGCCGCCGCACGGGCGTGCCACATATCACTCCGTACGGCCCGCCGCCGGACGGGTGGCCCGGCGGCGGGCCGGACCGCGGAGGGCGGGCCGCCGGACCGGTTCACCGGGCCAGCCGGCCGAGCAGGCCGGAGGCCGCGGTGATGCCGAGTGCGGCGGCCACCACGAGGACGGCGAAGTCCGCGGCCAGGTGCGCGGAGGTGCCGAGCAGCAGACCGCGCAGGGCGTCGACCTGGTAGCTGAGCGGGTTGGCCCTGCTGACGGCCTGGAGCCAGCCGGGCATGACGCCCACGGGGTACAGGGCGTTGGAGCCGAAGAACAGCGGCATCGTGATCGCCTGCCCGATGCCCATCAGCCGGTCGCGGCTGAGCACGATGCCGGCGATGGTCATCGACAGGCAGGAGAAGAACGCCGAACCGAGGATCACGGCGGCGGCGACACCGAGCAGCCGCAGCGGGTTCCAGGTCAGCGCCACGCCGAGCAGGGCGGCGATGACGATGACGACGATGGCCTGGATCAGCGACTTCACTCCGGCCGCGAACGCCTTGCCGGTGACCAGGGCCGAGCGCGGGGTCGGGGTCACCAGGAGCTTGTTGAGGACGCCCGCGTCCCGCTCCCAGATGATCTGGATGCCGTAGAAGATGGCGATGAACATGGCGGACTGGGCGATGATGCCGGGCGCCATGAAGTCGATGTAGGGAATCCCTCCGGTGGGGATCGCCCGGATGCGGGTGAAGGTCTGACCGAAGATCAGCAGCCAGAGGGCGGGCTGAATCGCACGGGTGTAGAGCTCGGTGCGGTCGTGGCGCAGCTTCTGCAGCTCCACCGCGCACATGGCGACAACCCGGGCGGGCAGCAGCCGCCAGCCCGCGCGGGGCGGCGGGGCCTGCACGAGGAGGCCGATGCCGCTCTCGCCGGCCGGCTCAGCCGACACGGTGTGCGGTGCGACGGGTGCTTCGGACATCGCGGAAATCTCCTGAGGTGTCGTCGAGGCCGCTGCCGGCCACGTCGCGGAAGACGTCCTCCAGCGTGGGCGGCGTGGCCGTGGCCGGGGCGCCCTGGGCGCGGCGCCGTTCGCCGAGCCCCTGCCGCAGTTCGGCGGGGGTGCCCAGGGCCCGGATCCGGCCGCGGTGCATGAGGCCGACCCGGTCGCAGTACTGGTCGGCCTCGTCCATGTAGTGGGTGGTGACCAGGACCGTCATGCCGGTGGCGGCGCGGACGGCGTTGATGTGCTCCCACACTCCGGTGCGGGCGATCGGGTCGAGGCCGATCGTGGGCTCGTCCAGGATCAGCAGGCGGGGCGCGCTGACCAGGGCCTGGGCCAGTTCCAGGCGGCGGACCATGCCGCCCGAGTACGTCTTCGCCAGCCGGTCGGCGGCGTCGGTGAGGTCGACGGCGGCCAGTGCCTGGGCGACCCGGGCGGCGCGTTCGCGGCGCGGGACGTCGAAGACGCGGGCGAACAGGGTGACGTTCTCCCGGCCGGTGAGGGCGGCGTCGGCCGACAGCTGCTGAGGGACGTAGCCCAGCAGGCGGCGTACGGCCATCCGGTCGCGGGCGGGGTCGTGCCCGAAGACGCGGACCATGCCCGCGGGGACCGGCAGCAGCGTGGTGATGCAGCGGATCGCCGTGGTCTTCCCGGCCCCGTTGGGGCCGAGCAGGCCGAACACCTCTCCCGGGCGTACGGCCAGGTCCAGGCCGTCGACGGCCTTGGTCCCGCCGAAGGCGTGGGCGAGTCGGGTACAGGTGACCGCGTCGCGGGCCGCTGTCTGTTCGGCGGCGACCTCGGCAGTGTCGCTGGTCATGGTCGGTCTGCCTCCTCACGAAGGTTGTCGGCCAGCCTGCGCAGGGCGGGGATCGCCGCGCGCAGGGCGTCCCGGTCGGTCTGGTCGAGCCGGTCCACCTGGCGGCGGACCAGGGCCGCCCGGCGCTCGCGCCAGTCGCGCAGCCGGGCCCCGGCGGCCTCGGTGAGCAGCAGGCGGGCGGCCCGCCGGTCGGCGGGGTCCGTCTCCCGGACCAGCTGACCGTCCCGGACCAGCTGGTTGACAAGCGTCGACACGGAGTTGCCCGCCAGGTGGAGCTCCTTGGCGGCCTCCGAGACCCCGATGCCGGGACAGGCCTCGACCAGGCGCAGCAGTTCCACCTCGGCGCCGCGCAGCCGCGCCTCGGTCATCCCGGCGCGCAGCCGGCGCCGGATCAGTCGCTGGACTCCGACGAGCGCGTCGGCCAGCTCTTCGGCGTAGGTCTCCGGTTTCACACCATGAGATTACCTCTGTGTCAGAGGTAATCTCACCAAGAGAGGGTCAAGCCCCGTGAGGCGGTCACGTTCCGCGAGACGGCCCGCCTCACGGGAGGGACACCGCTCGCGGGGTGGTCACGTCTCGCGGGAGGGGCCCGCTCCACGAGAGGGCCGGCCCCGGAGGCGGACGGAACCGGGCGGCCGCGATCGCGGACATTCGCCAGGTCATCGAAATGCACATCATTCACCACGGCGCAAATTCTGCCGCCCTCGGTCGACAATTCAGAATCGCCCGGTCGCATAACGTCACCGCATTCCCGGAATTGTTTCGAAATCGCGGACTTCGGGAATCCGCTTTTCAGTGCTTCGGACAGGAGGCACGTCCGTGGGAGCCGGCGCGCCCCGATGTCTCTCCCCTAGGTCCGAGCCCCGCGCCTCCCGCGGTGTCCGTCCATCGAGCACCTGCTGAGGGAGGCGCAGCGTATGCGTACCACCGGCAGAACCAAGACCCATCCGCACGACGACGCCCCCGACACCGCGGCGGCGTTCGAGCGGCTCGCCCGACTGCCCGACGGCCCGGAGCGCAAGGCCCTCCGGGACGAACTGGTCCAGGTGTGGCTGCCCATGGCCGAACGGATTGCCGTCCGGTTCCGCGGACGCGGCGAGGCTCTGGAGGATCTGTACCAGGTGGCGGCACTCGGCCTGGTCAAGGCCGTCGACCACTACGACCCGGCACGCGGCTACGCGTTCGAGGCCTATGCCGTGCCGACCGTCACCGGGGAGATCAAGCGGCACTTCCGCGACCACATGTGGACGCTGCACGTGCCGCGCCGGGTCCAGGACCTGCGCAACCGGGTGCGGCGCGCCGCGAAGGAGCTGGCGCAGACGACACCGGGCCGGGCACCGACCGTCGCCGAGATCGCCGAGTACACCCATCTGAGCATGAGCGACGTGCACACCGGGATGGAGGCCCTGGACTGCTTCGCCGCGCTCTCCCTGGAGGCGGAGGTGCCGGGCACCGAGGGCTACGCGCTCGGCGACGGCCTGGGCGAGGCCGACCCGCGCTACGACCTCGTGGTCGACCGGGTGGCCGTCAAACCGTGTCTGGAGGCGCTGCCCGAGCGCGAGCGCATGATCCTGTACCTGCGCTTCTTCCGGGGCATGACGCAGAGCCGGATCGCGCAGCAGCTGGGCATCTCGCAGATGCACGTCTCACGGCTGCTCAGCGGCTGTTTCGCCCAGTTGCGCGAGGAGTTGCTCGCCGAGACCGGCTGAAACACCGGCGTCCCGACGGCACCGGCCGGCCACCCGGTCGAGCGAGGGGGCGGGAGCCGGGCCGCCGTTTCGGCGGTACCCGGCGGGTACTCGGCAGGCGCCCTCGGGGGTTCCGGTCGGACACTGGTGTGAGACCGGTGGCCACCGGCTGACGAGTATCAGGACGTGCCATGAACCACGACGCGACACCCTCCGACCATCCCGAGACCGATGTCGTCACCACGCACAACGTGTGCGGCGCGCCCTGCTGGGTCAGCCTGACCAGCCGCGACCTGGAGGCCACCGAGGACTTCTACCAGGCCGTGCTGGGCTGGGACTGGCGGCACTCGAGCAAGCTGGGTGACCGCTTCCGCATCGCGCTCGCCGACGGGGCGCCGGTCGCGGGGATCGCCGCGGTGGCCTCGATGTGGCAGATGGCGGTGGCCTGGACTCCTTACTTCGCCGTGCCCAGCGCCGACGACGCCGTGTCGCGGGTGCAGGAACGCGGCGGCACGGCGGCGGTCGGCCCGATCTCGCTGCCGCCCGGGCGGGCCGCCCTGCTGGCCGACCGGGACGGCGCGACCTTCGGGATCTGGGAGGGTGAGCTGTTCACCGACTGGGAGACCTGGCGCAAGGCCGCGCCCGCCTTCATCCGGCTGCACACGCGCGACGCGTTCGACGCCGCCATCTTCTACGGCGAGGTCCTGGACTGGGCCTCGGAACGCCCCGGTTGCGTCGAGGTCCGCTACGAGGCCAACGAGGTCGTGTTGCGCAGCCACGGCGAGGTCGTGGCGCGCATCGAGTCGGGCGCCCTGGAGGCGGCGCCCGACCCCACGATCCGGCCGCACTGGCAGATCCACTTCCGGGTGGCCGACGTGGCCGCCTGCGCCCGCGCCGCCGAGTGCCACGGCGGCAGCGTGCTGCGCGAGGACTTCGAGGAGGCCGTACTGCGCGACGCGGACGGCGCCCAGTTCACGGTGACCTCCCGCCGCGGGGGCTGAACCGGACCTTCGCGAGACTTCCCGGAACCGCTCAGGACGGGGAGCGCGGGTCTGCCGCCGGCCCGGCGGCCGGGCGTGAGCAGACCCGGTTCGGGTGCTCGTCGCGGCCGGGTTCCTCTCCCGTACGGCCATGTGACAGGCGATCCAGCGGAAGCACGACCGGGGCAGCGGGAGCACGACCGGGGCCGCGGAGCGTCTGTCGGCGGGCCGGCCTCAGCGGGCAGACCTCAGCGAGCCGACCACCTAAACGGGCCGTCCTCGGCAGGCGGACCTGAGCGGGCCGACCCCAGCGAGCCGACCTCAGCGAGCCGTCCTCGGCGGGCGGGACAGCAGGATCAGGCTGCGAGGCTCCACGAGGAGCTCGCCGGAGGGCTTGTGTTCCGCCTCGCGCGGCGGACCGCCGGATTCTGCCGTGTCGACGACCGTGGTCCAGCGGTCGCCGTAGGCGGGGCCGGGCAGGCGGAAGTCGACCGGTTCCCAGTAGCCGTTGAGCAGCAGCAGGAACGAGTCGTCCACCACGCTCCGCCCCTTGCGGTCGGGCTCGGCGATGGCGTCGCCGTTGAGGAAGACCATGACGGAGTGCGCGTCGGAGCGCTGCCAGTCCTCCTCGGCCATCTCGCGGCCGTCCGGCAGCATCCACACCAGGTCCGGCAGCGGCTGGTCGTCGCGGGTCGCCGTCTCGCCCTGGAAGAAACGGCGGCGGCGCAGCACGGGGTGGGCGGCGCGCAGTGCGATGACGTACCGCGTGAAGTCCACGAGCTCCCGCTGCCGCCCGGTCAGCCGCCAGTCGATCCAGGAGACCTCGTTGTCCTGGCAGTAGGCGTTGTTGTTGCCGCGCTGGGTGCGGCCCAGCTCGTCGCCGTGGCACAGCATCGGGATGCCCTGCGAGAGCAGCAGCGTGGCCAGGAAGTTGCGCTGCTGACGGGAGCGCAGCGCGAGGACGGCCGGGTCCTTGGTGTCTCCCTCGGCGCCGCAGTTCCAGGACCGGTTGGCGCTCTCGCCGTCCCGGTTGCCCTCACCGTTGGCCTCGTTGTGCTTGTCGTTGTACGACACCAGGTCGCGCAGTGTGAAACCGTCGTGCGCGGTCACGAAGTTGACGCTGGCGCGCGGGCGGCGCCGGTTGTGGGCGTACAGGTCCGCGGAGCCCGTCAGACGGGACGCGAAGTCGCCGAGCGTGTGCTCCTCGCCGCGCCAGAAGTCCCGTACCGCGTCCCGGTACAGGCCGTTCCATTCCGACCACAGCGGCGGGAAGTTGCCCACCTGGTAGCCGCCCTCGCCGACGTCCCAGGGCTCGGCGATCAGCTTCACACGGCTGATCACCGGGTCCTGCTGGATCAGGTCGAAGAACGCCGAGAGCCGGTCCACCTCGTGGAACTGCCGCGCCAGCGTCGCCGCGAGGTCGAAGCGGAAGCCGTCGACGTGCATCTCGGTGACCCAGTACCGCAGTGAGTCCATGATCAGCTGCAGCACGTAGGGGTGGCGCATCAGCAGGCTGTTGCCGGTGCCGGTGGTGTCGTAGTAGTGCGCCCAGTCGCCGTCGACGAGGCGGTAGTACGAGGCGTTGTCGATGCCCCGGAAGGAAAGGGTGGGGCCCTTCTCGTTGCCCTCGGCGGTGTGGTTGTAGACGACGTCGAGGATCACCTCGAGCCCTGCCGCGTGCAGCGCCTTGACCATCGACTTGAACTCGGCGACCTGCTGACCGCGCATGCCGTGGGCGGCGTAGTCGTTGTGCGGCGCGAAGAAGCCGATGGTGTTGTAGCCCCAGTAGTTGGAAAGGCCCCGGCCCTGGAGCACGCCGTCGTGGACGAACTGGTGCACCGGCATCAGCTCGACGGCGGTCACGCCCAGCGAGGTCAGGTGCTCGATCACCGCCGGGTGCGCCAACCCCGCGTAGGTCCCGCGCAGTTCGGGCGGGACGTCGGGGTGGGTGCGGGTCAGGCCGCGCACGTGCGCCTCGTAGATCACGGTGTCGGAGTACGCCCGCCGCGGCGGGCGGTCGTCGCCCCAGTCGAAGGCCGGGTCGGTGACCACGCCGAGCATGGTGTGCCCGGCACTGTCGGCCGGGTCCGGCCCGTGCGGGGCGCGCTCGTAGAGCGAGGGGTGGTTGTCGATCTGCCCGTCCACCGCCCTGGCATAGGGGTCCAGGAGGAGTTTCCTCGGGTTGCAGCGGTGGCCGGCCGCCGGGTGCCAGGGGCCGTGCACCCGGTAGCCGTAGCGCTGCCCCGGCCCGATGCCCGGCAGGTAGCCGTGCCACACGAAGCCGTCGACCTCGGTCAGCGGGACCTGGCGATGGGCGCCGGCGTCGTCCACGAGGACGAGTTCGACGTGTTCGGCGACCTCGCTGAACAGCGCGAAGTTGGTGCCTTCGCCGTCGTACGCGGCGCCCAGTGGATAGGGGTACCCGCCCCAGACGGGAACGGGTACCCCTGTGCGGCGTCTGCGCGCGGTCACCGGGCGCCCTCCAGGACGGCCTCCGGGCCGCTGAGCGGAGAGGCCAGCGCGGCGACCGGCACGGCACGAGGCGTCCTCAGGCCCTCGCGCAGGGTCGGGGCCGGCGCCTTCGGGACCAGCGGGACACGCACCCCGGCGCGGGCCCGCTGCGAGAACCAGATGATCTTGCTGCCGGTCTCGGAGGCGCAGCAGCCCCAGCCGTCGCTGGTCGCGGCGATGCGGGCCAGGCAGGTCCGCAGGTCCTGGTCGGGGCGCAGGTCGTGGTTGTTCTCCCCGACGGCGGTGATCAGGTGCTGGCCGGTCCACCACATCTCGATGGAGGTGTGCTTGTCCCGGGCGTGCTCGTCGATGGCTTTCAGCAGCATCTCGGCACCGCCGCACACGGGTTCGACGAGGTCCTCGAGATCCCAGAACCGAAGGTGCGCGGCCAGGATGCGCCTGACCTGTCCGACCCGTTCCGGGCTGACTTCCACGTCGAGGTGGTAGTAGCAGGGCACTGCGGTCTTCATCGTCGTTGGCTCCTCACCGGCGAGGCTCGCACTCTCTCCGGCCCTTGTGTCGGGCTCAGCCCCCGAGTACGAAGCGTGAGCACTTGTTGCCTCTGAGTCAGATCCCACACTGAGTGCGCTACGCCATTCGTGCAACTCGAGAGGCCCGCGAGGAGACGTGAGCGGCCGGGCCAGGCATGCGGCGAACAGGCGAAACGAGCTGGTTGAAGATCCAACAGGACGGTTAGTCGTTGAACGTGCACCATGAGTGAAAGTCTCGAGCGCCGTGAACGGCAACCGTGCTTCCGCGTGCACGGAAACCGCCCCGACCGTCGGGGAGACGTGCCCATCGAGCGCTCCCGAAAGGTGAACGGCGCCATGCTGCTACCTGCCAAAGCCGAAGTCGCACGGCATCTGCGGCACTACCGGGCGTGGGAACGCGCGATGCTCGCGTCTCCCGACGACCGCAGGGTGCGGGCCACCTTCGAGGATTCCGGCTACACCCTGTGCGTGCTGATGGGGAAGCGCTGCGCACGGGAGGCCGCGGACGCCGCGGAGCGCTATCTGCGCACCAACATCGTGACGTACCTGCGTGAGCACAGCGGCCGGCCGCACGTCGGCGTCGTCACGCGGCGCGGCCGGCGCAGGGTGCAGGACACGCGATCGCCCGCCGGGACGTAGCACCGCGCCCCTGACGCCCGCTCACGGCACGACATCCCCCAACAGGCCCGAGAAGAACGCGGTTCCCGGCCGGGCGCGAGCCCGGCCTCAAGCACGGTGGAGGTGACACCATGAGTTCGACCCCGAGTCAGACCCCGGTCATCGGGCGCATTCCGGTGCGCGACGTCCGCCCGGCCGTGGAGTGCGGCCGGCGCCCGGCGAAGGCGGTGACGGGCGAGACGTTCCAGGTCACCGCCGGCGTGTTCCGCGAGGGCCATGACGCCGTCGCCGCCAATGTGGTGCTCACGGATCCGCAGGGCCGTCCTGGCCCGTGGACGCCGATGCGGGAGCTGGCGCCGGGCACCGACCGCTGGGGCGCCGAGGTCACACCGGACGCGCCGGGACGCTGGACGTACACGATCGAGGCCTGGAGCGACCCGGTGGCCACCTGGCGGCACACCGCCTGCATCAAGGTTCCGGCCGGGATCGACGCCGGGCTCGTGCTGGAGGAGGGCGCCGACCTCCTGACCCGTGCGGCGGCCGGGGTGCCGCAGGGGCCGGAGCGCGACACGGTGCTGGCCGCGGCCGAGGTGGTGGGCGACGACTCGCTGCAGGTCATGACGCGGCTGGCGGCGGCGTTGACG
>NZ_MUBM01000017.1 GCF_002154505.1 Streptomyces carpinensis
GCAGGCCGAGGACCAGCCCGAGGACGGAAGCGACGACGAGGTCATCTCCCCGGACGCGTCGGCCCGTGCGATGAGCGCCATCCACCAGGGGCTCAAGCGGGCCTGGATGTCCGAGGACGACGACACGCCGCACGGTGCGCACGGGCGGCCAAGCGACGCGGCAGGCCCCACTGCCCATGATCTGTGAGGACGTTACGCAATGAATGAGCAGGTACACACCGGACGCCGGCTGGACTGGCTCCTGGACGGCCTGGTGGACCGGATACCGGAGATCCGGTGCGCCATCGTGCTCTCCGGTGACGGTCTTCTGATCGGCAAGTCCAAGGACATGCTCCGCGACGACGCCGAACACCTGTCCGCGGTGGCCTCGGGTGTGCACAGCCTCGCCCGCGGCGCCGCGCTTCACTTCCACAGCGGGCGGGTGCAGCAGACGGTCATTCAGATGGACAAGGCGTTCCTCTTCGTCACGGCCGCCGGCAAGGGGGCCAGGCTGGCATCGCTCGCCTCGGAGGAAGTGGATGTGGGGATGATGGCGTACGAGATGGGCACGCTGGTCAAGCAGGTGGGCCAGTACCTGACGGCCGCACCGCGCGTGCAGTCCTCGTCCGGCGGCACCGTTCAGGATGCCTGAACCGCGCCGGCACGACGTCGAGGAGACCGGACGCTACTTACGGCCGTACGCCATCACGGGCGGACGCACCCAGCACAGCCAGTACGCGTTCACGCTGATCACTCTGGTCGTCGCACGGTCGGCACACGGTGCGGGGCCGGGTCACCTGGAACCGGAGGCGGCCCATATTCTCGACCTCTGCCGGGACCGTGCGCTGGCGATCGCGGAGATCGCCGCACTGCTGGACCTGCCGGTGAGCGTGGTGAAGGTGCTGTGCGGGGATCTGCTCGACGCCTCGCTGATCCTGGTGCAGTCGCCGCCCGGGCAGGAGAGCCGGCCGAGTGTGGAACTCATCGAAAGGGTGATGGATGGTATCCGTCAGCTCTGAACCGGTCATGCCGACCGCGTTGAAGATCCTCATCGCGGGCGGCTTCGGGGTGGGCAAGACCACCATGGTGGCCGCGGTGAGCGAGGTTCCCCCGCTGGAGACGGAGGAACGGATGACCGAGGCGAGCCTCGGCGTCGACGACCTGTCCGGCGTGGAGGGCAAGTCCTCGACGACGGTGGCGATGGACTTCGGCCGCATCACCATCGCTCCGGAGCTGGTGCTGTACCTGTTCGGCACGCCCGGCCAGGACCGGTTCTGGTTCATGTGGGACGACCTGGCCACGGGCGCGCTCGGCGCGGTGGTCCTCGCGGACACTCGTCGGCTGGAGGCCTCGTTCGCCTCGATCGACTTCTTCGAGGAGCGCGGCATCCCCTTCGCCGTGGGCGTCAACTGCTTCCACGGGCAGCGCGACTGCACGACCGAGCAGGTACGGGCGGCGCTGGACCTCGACCCTGCCACCCCGGTGGTGCTGTGCGACGTCCGCGACCGCACCTCCAGCAAGCAGGTTCTGCTCTGCGCACTGGAGGCGGCCCGCGCCCGGGCGGCAGCGGCGCGTAATGTGACCTACTCCATATGATGGCCCGGAAGTTCCGCCCGGCAGGCAGTCCCCCACCGGTTCCCTCGGCAGCCGGCTGATCACGGCGATCCCGCGGGCGGGCGGCCCCGCGGCCAGGACCTCCGAGAGTGCGCCGAGCCCGCGCACGCACCGCCGTCGTTTTCTCCCGGTGCCGATGGGTACGCGGCGGGCATGATCCCCACTCCGGAGGACGGCCCGGAGGCCGCCACCGTCACCGTCCGGCCGTACGGCAATCCGCTGCCGCTGGGGTTCTTCTCGTTCGGCATCGGGATGGTGCTGCTGGCGGGTGTCAGCCTCGGCCTGCTCACCGGCGATCAGGTGCGCCCTGTGGGCATCCTGCTCGCGGTCTTCGTCTTCCCGCTGGAGTTCCTCGCCGCCGTCATGGCCTTCCTGACCCGGGACACCGCCGCGGCCGCGGCGCTCGGACTGTTCGCCACGTCGTGGGCGGCGCTGGGGGTGCTGCACATCGTCGCGCCGGCGCAGCAGACCAGCATCGCCCTCGGTATGTATCTGAGCGCCTTCGCCCTCATGCTGCTGCCCCTGGCCGTGACCGCTTTCATGGGCAAGGCGCTGCTCGGTGCCGTCCTGAGCGTCTCCACGATGCGCGCCGCTCTGGCCGCGGCCTATCAGCTCGGCGCGCCGCACCAACTCGAACTCGCCGACGGGGCGGCCGCGTTGCTGCTGGTGGCGCTGGCGCTGTACGCCGGCACCGCGTTCTTGGCAGAGGACCTGCGCCGGCGTACGGTCCTGCCGATCCTGCGCCGTGGGGACGCCAGGCGGGCCATCGAGGAGGACCCGAAGGGTCGGCACACGGGCCGGGCGCGGGAGCCGGGCGTCCGCAAGCAGCTGTGACGTCTCGCGCACACCGCCGCATCGCGCCCGGCGCGTCAGGACTGCGTGACGGCGAGGGCGAGGAGTACGGCCGCGGCGAGGACGGCCACGGCGGCGATCACGGAGGCCACGCAACGCGCCCGCAGCTGGGAGTACCGTTCCTCGTACTCCTCGCGCAGGGCGCGGCAGCGGTCCGCGACGCGTTGCAGGTCCGCACGCGCCCGGACCAGGCAGTCGCGGACGTAGTGCTGTTCGATCTCCTCGCGCTGCGCGGTGGTCAGCCACTCCAGCGGCTCGGTGAAGGCGCGGGCCCGCTCCTCGGCCTCGGCGACCCGGGCCTGCCACAGCAGATAGCCCTCCACCTGGTTGACGACATGGGCGGACGAGATCGGCTCGTCGCCCGCGCGTCCCCTCGCGTCCGTCATGTCGGCAGGCCCAGGTTCTCCCGCTTGTCCGTGAGCGACACCTCGGGATGGCTCAGGTCGAACGCCGGGGACTCGCTGCGGATCATGGGCAGGGTGACGAAGTTGTGCCGCGGCGGCGGGCAGGAGGTCGCCCACTCCAGTGAGCGTCCGAAACCCCAGGGGTCGTCGATCTCGATCTTCCGGCCGTACTTGGCCGTCTTCCACACGTTGTAGAGGAACGGCACCATGGACAGGCCCAGCAGGAACGAGCCGATGGTGGAGATCATGTTCAGTGCGGTGAAGCCGTCGGCGGCCAGGTAGTCGGCGTACCGGCGCGGCATGCCCTCGGCGCCCAGCCAGTGCTGGATGAGGAAGGTGGTGTGGAAGCCGGCGAACAGCATCCAGAAGCTCATCTTGCCCAGCCGCTCGTCGAGCATCTTGCCGGTGAACTTCGGCCACCAGAAGTGGAAGCCGGCGAACATGGCGAAGACGACGGTGCCGAAGACCACGTAGTGGAAGTGCGCCACCACGAAGTAGCTGTCGGAGACGTGGAAGTCCAGCGGCGGGGAGGCCAGGATGACGCCGGTCAGACCGCCGAACAGGAAGGTCACGAGGAAGCCGGTCGCCCACAGCATCGGTGTCTCGAAGGACAGGCTGCCCTTCCACATGGTGCCGACCCAGTTGAAGAACTTCACCCCGGTCGGTACCGCGATCAGGAAGGTCATGAAGGAGAAGAACGGCAGCAGCACACCACCGGTGACGTACATGTGGTGGGCCCACACGGTCGCCGACAGGCCCGCGATCGAGATGGTCGCGCCCACCAGGCCCATGTAGCCGAAGATCGGCTTGCGGGCGAAGACCGGAATGATCTCCGTGACGATGCCGAAGAACGGCAGCGCGATGATGTACACCTCGGGATGGCCGAAGAACCAGAAGAGGTGCTGCCACAGCAGCGAGCCGCCGTTGGCCGGGTCGAAGACATGGGCGCCGAACTTGCGGTCGGCCTCCAGCGCGAGCAGGGCTCCCGCCAGGACGGGGAAGGCGAGCAGCACCAGGATGCTGGTGAGCAGCACGTTCCACACGAAGATCGGCATGCGGAACATGGTCATGCCTGGCGCGCGCATGCAGACGATCGTGGTGACGAAGTTGACCGAGCCCATGATGGTGCCGAAGCCGGACAGGGCCAGGCCCATGATCCACAGGTCGCCGCCGATGCCCGGTGAGTGCACGGCGTCGGTCAGCGGGGAGTAGGCGAACCATCCGAAGTCGGCCGCGCCGTTGGGGGTGAGGAAGCCGCCCACCGCGATCAGCGAGCCGAGCAGGTACAGCCAGTAGGCCAGCATGTTCAGCCGGGGGAAGGCCACGTCCGGCGCGCCGATCTGGAGCGGCATGATCCAGTTCGTGAAGCCCGCGAACAGCGGTGTCGCGAACATCAGCAGCATGACGGTGCCGTGCATCGTGAAGAACTGGTTGAACTGCTCGGTCGACATGATCTGCAGGCCCGGACGGGCCAGTTCGGCCCGCATCAGCAGCGCCAGGATGCCGCCGAACAGGAAGAACGCGAACGAGGTGGTCAGATACAGGGAACCGATCGTCTTGTGATCGGTCGTCGTCACCCATTTCACCACCACGGAACCGGCCCGCATCCGACGACGGGGACCGGCGGTTTCCGGTGTGATGTGCTGAACGTCTGTCATGCGGCCCGTGACACGCTTTCTCTGAAGACATGGATGCGTGAGTTCCGCGGAAGCGTCCGCAGGGCTCGGCACCATCCTCGTGGCTCGGGCATCCCAAGGGCCGCCTGCCGTCGCCGAGATGGCCCAACAGCGGGCCGATTGCACCCGGACGGCCTACAGGGCGCGTGGGTCAGACGGGTCGAGCCGGCTGATCGGGGCCGACCGCGTACGGCGGCAGTTGCGCCGGGCTCACCCGTTCCCCCAGCACCTCGGCCATGAACTGCACCAGCCACCGCTGGGAGGGGCTGCGGGAGGACTCGTGCCGGGCGTAGAGGGCGACCTCGATCGGCTCGGTCTCGAAGGGCAGCCGGACCAGCCGCACCCGGCGGGACGTGGTGAAGACCTCGCCGACGTACTCGGGGACGATCGCGATCAGGTCGGTCTGCTCCAGCAGGTAGGGGAGCATCGAGAAGCGGGTGGCGTCCACTACCACCCGGTCCAGGAGTTCGTGCGCGGCGAGGAGCGTCCGCGGAGCGACGTGCCCGCTGGGGCCGAAGACGGTGGCGTGGTGCTCGGCCGCGAGCTCCGCCATGGTGACCGCCTCGCCCCGGATCCGGGGGTGGTCCGCGGCCACCATGCCGACGTAGCGCTCGAGGAAGAGCGGGATCCGCACCGTCCGGTGGGAGGTCAGCACCGGGGTGGCCACGAAGGCGTCGAGGTCGCCGCGGCGCAGCTGCTGCTCGGCGTCGTCCACGTCGAGCGGCCGGACGATGAAGGACGCCCGGGGCGCGCGCTCACGGGCCGCCGCGAGGAGGCGGGGCAGCAGGGTGGCCTCGCCGAGGTCGGAGAGGGCCAGTGTGAAACGCCCCGGCATGGTGGCGGGGTCGAAGTCCTCGGCCTGGCGGATGGTGCCGTCGATCTCGGTGAGGGCCCGCCGCAGCGGCTCGTACAGCCGGCGGGCGCCGGCGGTGGGCGTCAGTCCGCGTCCCGTGCGCCGGAACAGCTCGTCGTCGAAGTGCCGGCGCAGCTTGCCCAGGCTGTAGCTGACCGTGGGCTGGGTGACGTGGAGGGTCTCGGCGGTGGCCGTGACACTGCCGGTCTCGTACAGCAGCACGAAGACGCGGGCGAGATTGAGGTCGAAGGTCCTCATATCGAGCAAGTCTATATCGCGGCGGCCAAACATTTATTGGTGCCCATGTCCGGGCGTTGCCTAGCGTGCGTTGCGTCACTTGAAAGGAACCTCTGTGTCATCCGTACGCCGCGTTTCCCACGAGTTCCTCAAGCGCCAGGGACTCACCACCGTCTTCGGCAATCCCGGCTCCAACGAGCTGCCTTTCCTGGCCGACCTGCCGGAGGGTTTCCGCTACGTCCTCGGCCTGCACGAGGGGGCGGTCGTCGGCATGGCCGACGGCTACGCCCAGGCGACCGGGCGGCCCGTGCTGGTCAACCTGCACGCGGCCTCGGGCTCCGGGAACGCGATGGGCGCGCTGACCAATGCCGTGGCATCGCGGACCCCGCTGGTCGTCGTGGCCGGCCAGCAGGTCCGCCCCGCCGTCGGCCCGGAGGCCAACCTGGCCAACGTCGACGCTCCGGCGCTGATGAAGCCGCTGGTCGGCTGGGCCGCGGAGCCGGCGTGCGCCGAGGACGTGCCGCGCGCGCTCGCGCAGGCCGTCTTCGAGGCCGGATTGCAGCGGCGGCCGACGTATCTGTCCGTCCCGTACGACGACTGGGCCGTCGAGGTCGACGACAACTGCCTGGCGGTGCTGGACCGGCGGGTCGAGCGGGCCTCCGTGCCGGACGGGGAGCAGGGCCGCCGGCTCGCCGAGCGGGTCGCCGCCGCCGAGCGGCCCGCGCTGGTGCTGGGCGGCGACATCGACTCGGCCGGGCTCTTCGACTGCGCCGTGCGGCTGGCCGAGCGCCTGGGCGGCCCGGTCTGGGCGGCGCCCTCGCTGTTCCGGCTGCCCTTCCCCAACCGGCATCCGCTGTTCCGCGGGGTGCTGCCCGCCGGGATCGCGCCGATCTGCGCCGCGCTGGAGGGGCACGACCTCGTGCTGGTGCTGGGCGCGCCGGTGTTCCGCTACCACGAGTACCTGCCGGGCCGGTACCTGCCGGAGGGCACCCGGCTGATCCAGGTGACAGAGGACGCCTCCGCGGCCGCGCGGGCGCCGATGGGCGAGGCGCTGGTCGCCGACCCGCGGGCGGTGATCGAACTGCTGCTCGAGCAGCTCGGCACCCTTACCGCGCCCACCGGCCCGTACCGGCCGGTGCCCGAGCCGCCCACCGCCGAGGGGCCGCTCCTGCACCCGGAGGAGGTGTTCGCGGCACTGCGCGATGAGATGCCCGAGGACACCGCGTACGTGGTCGAGTCGACCTCGACGAACTCCTCCTGGTGGCGCCAGATGGACCTGCGCCGGCCCGGCTCCTACTACTTCCCTGCCGCCGGCGGGCTCGGGTTCGGGCTGCCCGGCGCGGTGGGGGTCGCCCTGGCGCAGCCGGACCGGCCGGTCGTGGGCGTGATCGGGGACGGCTCGGCCAACTACGGCATCACCGCCCTGTGGACGGCCGCCCAGCACCGCGTCCCGCTGACGA
Organism: Streptomyces carpinensis; assembly: GCF_002154505.1. Taxonomy (GTDB): domain Bacteria; phylum Actinomycetota; class Actinomycetes; order Streptomycetales; family Streptomycetaceae; genus Streptomyces; species Streptomyces carpinensis. Next base: position 7,076 of record NZ_MUBM01000017.1, read on the forward strand.
TCGTGCTGCTGCGCAACGGGACGTACGGGGCGCTGCGCTGGTTCGGCGACCTGCTCGGTGTGCCGGACGCCCCGGGCATGGACATCCCGGGCCTGGACTTCACCCGCATCGCGGAGGGCTACGGGGTCAGCGCGCGACAGGTCGGCGACGCCGAGGAGCTGCGGGCCGTCCTCGCCGAGCGCCCCGACAAGCCGCGGCTCGTCCAGGTGGACACGGCCCTCACCACTCCCTCCTGAGCACAACCCGCCCGACCCCGACCGCACCCGGGCAACCCGACGAACCGCATCGACGAAAGGGAAACCGATGGCACTCCTGGACAGCGACGTCTGGGCGAAGAAGTTCTTCAGCGACGGCTGGCGGAATGCCGCCGCCGAACAGCCGGTCGTCGAGCCGGCCACCGGCGACCAGCTCGGCACGGTGGGTCTGGCCACGGCCGAGGACGTCGGCCGCGCCGCCGCACGGGCGGCCGAGGCCCAGCGCGCGTGGGCGGCGACCTCCCCGCAGCAGCGGGCGGCCGTGCTGCGCCGGGCGGGCGAGCTGTTCACCGAGCACGCCGCCGAGGTGGAGCAGTGGCTGGTGCGCGAGGCGGGTTCGGTGCGGACCAAGGCGGGCTTCGAGGTGGGGCTCGCCGTGGGCGAGTGCTTCGAGTGCGCGGGGCTGCCGACGCATCCGCAGGGCGAGGTCCTGACCTCCGAGGAGGCCCGCTGGTCGCTCGCCAGGCGCCGTCCGGCCGGTGTGGTGAGCGTCATCGCGCCCTTCAACTTCCCGCTGATCCTCGGTCTGCGCTCGGTGGCGCCCGCGCTCGCCCTGGGCAACGCGGTCCTGCTCAAGCCGGATCCGCGCACCGCGGTGAGCGGTGGCGTCGTCATCGCGCGGATCTTCGAGGAGGCCGGGCTTCCGGCCGGTGTGCTGCACCTGCTGCCGGGTGACGGCGCGGTCGGCCAGGCGGTCGTCGAGGCCCCCGAAGTGCGGGTGGTCTCCTTCACTGGGTCCACGCCGGTCGGACGGGCGATCGGCGAGCGGGCGGGCCGGCTGCTCAAGCGGGCCCATCTGGAGCTGGGCGGCAACAACGCACTGGTGGTGCTCCCGGGCGCGGACGTGCACAAGGCCGCCTCGGCCGGCGCGTTCGGCTCGTATCTGCACCAGGGGCAGATCTGCATGACGACCGGCCGTCACATCGTCCACGAGTCGCTGCTGGCGGAGTACACCGCCGCGCTGGCCGCGAAGGCCGAGGCGCTGCCGGTGGGCGACCCGGCCCGTGAGGACGTGGCGCTCGGCCCGATCATCGACAGCCGTCAGCTGGAGCGGGTGCACGGCATCGTCACCGAGTCCGTGGCGGCGGGCGCGACCCTGGCCGCGGGGGGCGAGATCGCCGGTGCCTGCTACCGCGCGACCGTGCTGACCGGCCTGACGACCGACATGCCGGCCTGGCGCGAGGAGATCTTCGGCCCCGTCGCTCCGGTCATCGGCTTCTCGACGCTCGAGGAGGCCGCGCGGATCGTCAACGACTGCGAGTACGGGCTGTCGGTCGGGATCCTCGGGGACGTCGGTACGGCGATGAAGCTCGCCGACCGGATCGACTCCGGCAAGGTCCACATCAACGAGCAGACCGTCAGCGACGAGCCCAACGCGCCCTTCGGCGGCGTCAAGGCCTCCGGGACCGGGTCCCGGTTCGGCGGCGCGGCGGCCAACGTCGAGGCCTTCACCGAGACCCAGTGGGTCACGGTCCGGCCGGAGATCGCCGACTACCCCTTCTGACGCCTGTTCCGGCGCCCTCCGCTCCCGGCGCCGAGCCGGCACCCGCTCCACCTCACCGCCCGCATCCGTCCCCTGAGGGGTACCTCCCGATGACATCCACCGCCTCGTCCCTTGCCCCGGCGCAGACCGGCACCACCGGGCGCAGCATGTGGACGGTGGTCCTGTGCTGGATCACCGTCATGCTCGAGGGCTACGACCTCGTCGTCCTCGGCGCCATCATCCCGACGCTGCTCAAGACCCATCACCTGGGCATGACCGCCGGTGACGCGACCACGATCGCGACGCTCTCGCTCGTCGGCGTGGCCATAGGCGCCGTGTGCGTCGGCCCGCTCGCCGACCGGCTGGGGCGTCGGCTGCTGCTCATCGGCTCGGTGCTGCTGTTCTCGGTCTTCACCCTGCTGGTGCCGCTGGCCGGCTCGGTGACGGTGTTCGCCCTGCTGCGCCTGGTCGCCGGGCTCGGCCTCGGCGCCTGCATGCCGGTGTCGCTGACGATGATGGCCGAGCACATGCCGGCGAACCGGCGGGCGCGGGCCAGCACGCTGACGATGACCGGCTACCACACCGGCGCCGTGATCACCTCGCTGCTGGCGCTGCAGGTGACCGACAACTGGAAGATCCTGTTCTACGTCCTCGGCGTCGCCGGGATCGTCATCGCCGCCATCCAGTGGTTCCGGCTGCCGGAGTCGGAGGCCTTCGCCCGCGCCAAGCGCGGCCCCGGCGCGGAGCGGGTGCCGTTCACCGAGCTGCTCAAGCCGGCATACCTGCGCGCGGGCATCGGGGTCTGGGTCGCCTCCTTCATGGGGCTGCTGCTCGTCTACGGCCTCAACACCTGGCTGCCGAAGCTGATGAACGACGCCGGCTACCCCGTCCCGACGGCCGTCACCCAGCTGCTCGTGCTCAACGTCGGCGGTGTCGTCGGGCTGGTCCTCGGCGGCTTCGTCGCCGACCGGCGGGGCATCAAGGGCACCACGCTCGGCTGGTTCGCGGTCTCGGTGCTGATGCTGGCCTGTCTGAGCATCAAGATGGACAGCGACCTGCTGCTCAATGTCGTGGTCTTCTGCACGGGCGTGTTCGTCTTCTCCGCGCAGGTGCTCGTCTACGCCTACGTGACCGCGTTCTACCCGGCCGCCGTCCGCGGCACCGCCCTCGGCTCGGCCTCCGGGATCGGCCGGATCGGCTCGATCGTCGGCCCGTCGATCACCGGCGCCCTGGTCACCGCGGGAATCGGACACCCGTGGGGCTTCTACTTCTTCGCCGCGGTCGCGGTCCTCGGCTTCTTCGCCGTACTGACCCTGCCCCGTGGCCCCGGGACCCCCCAGGCGGCGCCCGCCGAGTGACGCCTCGCGGGGCCGTCGCGGCGCTGCCGGGCGCCGGGACGGCCCCGCAGGGCGTCGCGCTCCCCGAGACCGCTCGCCGAGACCCGGCACCGGCCACCCGCAACCCGCCGTGCCCATACGCAGTTGCTTCCCTGTACCCCCTGCAACGGAGGCTTCCCTTGCGTATGACAGACATCCAGCGCTGCGAGGTCCGGCCCGGGCTGCTCGTCGAATGGAGTCTCGATCCGGCGGCCGTGCAGGCCGCGACCGGTCTGCCGGACGACACCCGGCCACCGGCGTACATCCAGGAGTCGCACATCAGGACGGCCAGGTCCGTGCGGGAGGACGGCCTGTTCGTGCCGACCTGGCTGGGCACGGCGTTCGACATCCCGGGCAGAGTGGATCTTGACGTCCTTCAGGGCGCCCTGCGGGACTGGATGCTGCGGCACGAGACGCTGCGCAGCGGCTTCCGCTGGGTCGGCGACGACATGCGCCGGTTCACGCTGGACGCCGAGGACGTCTCCCTGCACCGCGAGACGATCGGCGAGTTCCGCGACGCGGACGTGCTGGTGCGATACCTGCAGGATCGCTTCGACGTGGCGGCGGACGCGCTGCGCTGGCCGAACTTCCTCTTCTCGGCCGTGGTCAGGGCCGACGGAACGAGCGTGTACATGGCCTTCGACCACAGCAACGTCGACGCCTACTCCGTCCAGCGCATTCCGGCCGAGATCCACGAGCTCTACGCCGCGGGCGTCGAGGGCCTCCGCCCGGAACGCGAACCGGCCGGCAGCTACGTCGACTTCTGCCGGACCGAGCGGACGAACGCGGACGAGATCGACGGCACGGACGCGATCGTCGAGCGCTGGCGGGAGTTCATCGGCCGGTGCGACGGCAGACTGCCGAACTTCCCCCTCGACCTCGGTCTGGAGCCCGGCGGGCGGCTGCCGCGGCAGAAGCTCGTGCGGGAGATGCTCGTCGGCGCCGAGGACGCGGCGGCGTTCGAGGCGTACTGCCGTTCCTTCGGCGGGAGCCTGGTCGGCATCCTGGCGGCCACGAGCCTCATCGTCCACGAGATCGGCGGTCAGCCGGTGTACCGCACGGTCGTGCCGTTCCACACCAGGAGGAACTCCCGGTGGATGGAATCGGTCGGCTGGTACGTCGGCGGCGCCCCGCTGGAGATCCACACCGCCCGGGCGCCCGACTTTTCGAGCCTGCTGCGGACGGTGAGCACCCAGCTGCGCGCCAACAGGTCGCTGGCCCGGATGCCGCTCGCCCGCGTGCTGCGCCTGCTGGGCTCGGACTTCCGTCCGACCTCGCCCGACCTGTACTCGATCGTCTCGTTCGTCGACGCCCGCGGCATCCCGGGCTCGGAGCGCTGGGCGGAGCTCAAGGCCTACGGCCTGATCAGGGTGTCGTACGGCGACCAGGTGTGCGCGTGGGTCACCCGGCTCCACGAGGGGCTGCAGTTCGCGAGCCGCTACCCGGACACCGAGATCGCGCACAAGAACCTGCGGTTGTACGTGGAGCAGCTGCGGGAGGTCGTCGTGTCGGTGGCCCGCTCTCAGGGCTCCTGCGAGTCCTCCGGCAGGGCCAGTTCCGCCCAGATCACCTTGCCCTGAGGGGTGTAGCGCGTGCCCCAGCGCTCGGTCATCTGGGACACCAGGAACAGGCCCCGGCCGCCCTCCTCGGTGGTCGCGGCGTAGCGCAGGTGCGGGGAGGTGCTGCTGCCGTCGGACACCTCGCAGATGAGGGTGCGGTCGTGGATCAGCCGCACATGGATGGGCTCGGAGCCGTAGCGCAGGGCGTTGGTGACGAGTTCGCTCAGGACGAGCTCCATGCTGAAGGCCAGTTCACCGAGGCCCCACTCGTCGAGTTTCGCGCTGGCCGCGTCGCGGATCCGCGCGACGGCGGCCGGGTCGGGCGGCACGTCCCAGTCGGCGATGCGGCCGGACGGCAGCGCCCGGGTACGGGCGATGAGCAGGGCGACGTCGTCCTTGGGCCGCGGCGGCAGCAGAGCCTCCAGCACGGCCTGGCAGCTCTGCTCCGGCGGCCGGTCGGGGTGACCGGCGAGGGCTTCGCGCAGCAGTTCCATCCCCTCGTCGAGGTCGCGGCGGCGGTCCTCGACCAGGCCGTCGGTGTACAGCACGAGCTGGGTGCCCTCCTCCAGTTCCAGCTCGGCCGTGCGGAACGGCATGCCGCCCAGGCCCAGCGGCGGCCCGAAGGGCAGGTCGGGGAAGGTGGCGCTGCCGTCCGGACTGACCAGCACGGGCGCGAGGTGTCCCGCGCGTGCCATGGCGCAACGGCGGGTCACGGGATCGTAGATCGCGTACAGGCAGGTGGCGCCGACGACGCCCGCGGCCACCTCCTCAGAGGCCTCGTCCTGGTCGATCCGGCCGACCAGGTCGTCCAGGTGGCTGAGCAGCTCGTCGGGTGGCAGGTCGAGCGTGGAGAAGTTGTGCACCGCGGTGCGCAGACGGCCCATCGTGGCCGCGGCGTGCAGGCCGTGGCCGACGACGTCTCCGACGACCAGTGCGACCCGGCCGCCGGGCAGGGGGATGACGTCGAACCAGTCGCCGCTGACGCCCGACTGGGCGGGCAGGTAGCGGTAACCGGCCTCGATGGCGCTCTGCTCGGGCAGGGCCCGCGGCAGCAGGCTGCGCTGGAGGGTGACCGCCATGGCGTGCTCGCGGGCGTAGCGGCGGGCGTTGTCGATGCTGACGGCGGCGCGGGCCACCAGCTCCTCCGCCAGGTTCAGCTCCTCCTCGTCGAACGGGCCGTGCTCCTTGGAGCGCCAGAAGTTGACCACGCCGAGCACGGCACCGCGGGCCAGGATCGGGGCCGTGATGAGCGAGTGGATGCCGTAGTCCACCATCCGTGCGGCGCGCTCCGGGTCCTGCATGTACCAGCCGTCGGCGGTCGACAGGTCGGTCACCAGCTCGGAGTGGCCGGTGTCGTAGCCGCGGGCCTGGGGGCTGGAGGGCGCGAAGTCGATCAGCCGGCCCTTCTCGTAGAGCGGATGGTCGTCCCGGACGCCGTGCACGGTGATCCGCCGGACGCCCGGCGCCGTGGTGCCCGGTTCCTCGCCCTCGAGTACGCCGTCGGCGAGGTCGACGGTGACGAAGTCGGCGAAGCGGGGGACGGCGATCTGCGCGAGTTCGTCGGCGGTGCGGGTCATGTCGAGGGAGGTGCCGATGCCCAGTCCGGCGTCGTACAGGAGTTTCAGCCGCTCCCGGGCGACCTCCGCCCGGCCGGAGAGGGCCTGCAGTTCGGTGGAGTCGCGCAGGGTCACGACCGTGCCCTTGGGGCCTCCGTCACGGTCCGTGGGCCGCTGGTTGACGGCCAGCAGCAGGCCACCGGCGAGGTGGACCTCGTCGGTGGCCTCCCGGCCGGAGGCGAGCAGGCCGACGGTGTCGGGGTCCAGGCCCGACAGCTTCGTCACGTGCCGGCCCTCCACGTCCGGGGGCAGGTTCAGCAGCCGTCTCGCCTCGTCGTTCGCCAGCAGCAGCCGTCCGTCGTCACCGACGATGAGCACACCTTCGCGCACGGAGTGCAGCACCGCGTCGTGGTGGTCGTACATGCGGTTCATCTCGTCCGGGGCGAGGCTGTGGGTCTGGCGGCGCAGCCGCCTGCCCACGAGCGCCGTCACGCCGGTGGCCGCGCCGAGCGCGACCGCCCCGGCGGTCAGGATGATCGGGATCTGCCGGTCCACCTGGCTGGTGACGTTCTTGACCTTCAGCCCTGCGGACACCAGCCCCACCACCCGGCCGGCGGGGTTCTCGACCGGGACGGTGGCCTGCATCTCCTCGCCGAGCGGTCCGTGGACGCTCTCGGTGTAGACCTTGCCCGCCAGGGACGGCCCGATCGTGCCCACGAAGCGCTGCCCGATGCGGTCGGGCAGGGGGTGGGTGTACCGGATGCCGTGCGTGTCCATGACCACGATGAAGTCGACGCCGGCGGACTTGCGCCCCGCCTCGGTCAGCGGCTGGAGAATCGCCGACGGGTGGGGGGCCTGCAGTGCGGCCACGACTCCCGGAGAATGCGCGAAGGTCTGGGCGACGGCTATGGAGCGGCGTTTGGCCTCGGCGCTGGTGTCCCGCTGGGACTGCAGGACGAGGGCGAAGACGGCGAAGGCCACAAGCAGCACCACGAGAGCCACCTGGAGCACGAACATCTGTCCGGCGACGCTTCGCGGACTCTTTCCCACCAGCGACCGCCGTGATATCCGTCGAAGACGGGCAAAACGGTCTGCCATCTGGCCTTTCTAGCACCCAGTCGCCCAAGTCGTCACGACTTGGGCCGATAATCCCGTCGTGACGGATGTCACGAAACCGGCTGGAGGAAGGGCGGCCGGACGGAGCGGTCCGCGAACGGACCGCCGCCGCTGAAGGCCGGAGCGGCGCGGCGTTCGCCGATACGGCCGTGGGTGGCGGCGTCGGGGGTGCCAGTCGGGCAGCGGCGGTTCCGCGGCGCCGGACGCGCCGTGGAGGCAGCGGAGAGTGCCGGCCGGTCCGGGCCGGTGCCCGGCCGTCCCGGCGGTCGTTCGGAGCACCGGGCGCGGGCCCGGACCGGCAGCCGGTGCGGCAGGACGCCGTGCGCGGTGCGCTCCGGATCGAAGGCGGCGCACAGGAGGTCCGCGGTGATGGTCGTGGCGATATAGCGGGGCTCGGCGGCGGTGCGGGTGCGGTGGTTCAGGTCGCGGGCCGGCCGCGCAGCAGGGCGTCCAGGCGGTCCAGGATCCACTCCCAGGTCTCCTGCGAGTCGGGGGCGCTGTGACTGAAGCCTCCGGCCAGCTCCAGGCTGACGTAGCCGTGGAACACGGAGCCCAGCAGCCGGACGGCATGGGTCTGTTCCGGTTCCGTCAGGTCGTAGCCGCGCAGGACGGCCCGCATCATCTGCGCGTGCCGCACACCGGCGCTCGCGGCCGCGGTCTCCGGGTCGAGGCGGAGCCGGGCGGCGGCGTAGCGGCCGGGGTGTTCCCGTGCGTAGTCGCGGTAGACGTCGGCGAACGCGGCCAGGGCGTCCCTGCCGGCCCGCCCGGCCAGGGCGTCGGCGGCCCGGTCGGCGAGCTCCTCCAGCGCCAGCAGGGCGATTCGGGTCTTGAGGTCCTGGGAGTTCTCCAGGTGCGAGTACAGGCTGGCGACCTTGACGTCGAACCGTCTGGCCAGCGCCGAGACGGTGACCTGGTCGAAGCCGACCTCGTCGGCCAGTTCGGCTCCCGCCCGGACCAGGCGGTCGGTGGTGAGTCCAGCGCGCGGCACGGCGATCCCTTCGTTTACCTGAAGGGATTGTGCCCTTTCCTAAAAATGTTAGGCAAGCCGCGCCGACGGCCGGGCCCCGGAGGCGGCCGAGCGGAAGGGACCGGACACCAGGCGCGGGAAGAAGGTGTGCCCGGTCAGGGCCGGGCGCTCGTCCGGGGTCGTCAGCGGGCCGCCCTCCGGTCGGCCAGGGCACGGGCGACCCGCGTGGCCGCGTACTCCACGCCGGCGACGAAGCGCATCATCGGGCCGAACATCGGGGCGGCCAGCGATCCGGTGAAGTGCAGGCCGGGCACGGACGACTCGAACCCGGCCGACAGGCGGGGAGCGCTCGAGCCGGGCACGCACTCCAGCGCACGGCGCACCGCCGGTGAGAGGAAGGAGACCGCCTCCAGGTCGAGGCGGTAGCCGGTGGCGGCCAGCACGTGGTCGACGGCGAGGGTCTCCACCGCGCGGCCCGGCCCCGCGACCTCCAGCCGGACGGTGGACCCGGCCGCCTCGGCCCCGGTGACCCGGCACGACGTACGCACCGTCACGACACCCTCGACCCGGTCCCGCAGCCACCATCCGCCCGAGGGCCGCAGCGCGCGGCGGAACAGCAGCAGCCGGGCCGCGGCGGGCAGGTGCCGCACCCCGCCCGGGGCCCGGCAGACCGCGGCCAGGACCCAGCCGGTACCCAGCGGGGAGCCGGGCCGGGCGATCCGCAGCGGCCACGGCCGGGTCAGGGTCGGGGTCGTCCCCCACAGCAGGCTCCGCTCCCGTACCAGCACCTGCGCCCGGGCCCCGGCCTCGTGCAGCAGCGCCGCGCTCTCCAGAGCGGACTGGCCACCGCCGATCACGGCGACCCGCCGGCCCGCGTAGCGGGACAGGTCGGTGTGGTGACTGGTGTGCGACACCAGGGCTTCGGCGCCCGGACCCTCGGGCGCGAGACGCCGCAGCTCCTGCGGTATGTGGGCGAGCCCGTTCAGGCCCGTGGCCACGACGACGGTCCGGGCGGCGAGCTCCTGCCCGTCGTCCAGGCGCACGGCGAACCCGGAGCCGTCCGCCGCCCGGTCGACGGCCACCACCCGCGCCGGTTCCACCTCACCCACGTACCGCTTCTGGAACCACTGGCCGTAGCGGACGAACACGTCGCACGGGATCGGTGTCAGCTCCGTCAGCTCCTGCTCCCCGTGCACCCGCAGGAAGTCCGCCAGCCGCCCGCCGGGCTCCGGCGCGGACAGATCGACGGCGTCCGGGGTCGACTTCAGGAACATCCCGGTCGCCATGGCGTGCCGCCAGCTGCCCATGACCTCACCGAAGACCCGCACCGGCAGACCGCGAGCCCGCAGGTGTGCCGCGACGGACAGTCCGTACGGGCCGGCACCGATCACGGCGACCGGAAGCTCCGGATCCCCGGTGAACACCTCTTCGCGGGCAGGGCGTTGCCCCGGCAGCGACTGCGTCATTCATCCCCCCGGCTGGTCCCCTCGCCGCCTTCCCCAAGGCCGGCGCGACACTTCGGGACGGCACGCCGGCACGGCGCCGCCGCGCACCTCCCCCCTCCGCCGCACAGTGTTACCCATCGGCCGCCGCCGGAATGCCAAATGGGGCCACGTTGCCAAAAGATGGTCAAACCGTTGACCGGCGCTCGCCCCGGAGCGCCCCGCCGGTCACACCCGACTCGCTCCCCTCGCAGCCCTTGCGGCGGCGCGCACGGGACGAAGGCCTGCCCGCCGAGGACATCGCCCCGGCGGGCAGGCCTTCGCGCGCGGACCGTCAGTGATCCGTGCCGGCGGGAGAGCTGACGGCTGGTGGTGCGGTCATCAGCTTCCCGAACAGGGCCATGCAGGTGGAACAGTGACCAGCCCGCTGTGCGCTCGCCCCATCGACGCGTTGACCCAGCCGACGACCGCACAACGTCTTGGCCGCGTTCTTGGCCATGACATGCCACACCAATGCGCCGCCGGGCTTGTCGACTCCTGCACACATCTCATACATGATCGGCTCCCTTGATGGACGCCTCTCTCACTCCAGGAGACACCCGATCAGCCCCACCCACGCTGCCACGGACGGCCATTCGAGTGACACGCCCCATCGGGGGGCCGGGGACCAGGCGTTCGAACCGCGATGGAATCATGGACGCCATGCGAAGCAGTGGTGCGATACGCACGGCGGCCGTGGTGGCCCTGTGCGGTGCGGTGACGATGTCCCTGACGTCCTGCGGCGGTTCCGGTCACAAGGGCGCGGCGGGCAGCGACCGGCGCACGGACGACGCACCGCCGCAGCCGACCGCCTGGAAGCGCGTGCCCGACATCGGCGACCGGATGTGGCAGCGCATACCCGGCGACTCCCGCCAGGTCGTCGCCGTCTACGGCGCCGGACCCGACTCGCCGAACTCGACCGTCGAGCTCTTCGTCAAGCAGGGTTCCACCTGGAAGCGCGACCGGTCCTGGGCGGCGCACAACGGCAGGAAGGGCTGGACCGCGGACCACCACGAGGGCGACAAGCGCAGCCCCATCGGGGTGTTCACACTGAGCGACGCCGGCGGCGTCCTGGACGACCCGGGAGCCAAGCTGCCGTACACCAAGTCCGCCTCGTTCCAGGCACCCCACTACTGGAACAAGGCGTACTGGCACGACTTCGACTACGTCATCGCCATCGACTACAACCGGGTCAAGGGCACCTCGCCCAACGACCCCACACGGCCCGAGGGACAGAGCAAAGGCGGCAGCATCTGGCTGCACATGGACCACGGCAGCGGCACCTCGGCATGCGTGAGCCTGCCCAAGTCGGCGATGCAGTACCTGCTGCGCACCCTCGACCCGCGACAGCACCCGGTCGTGGTGATGGGCGACACACAGGACCTCAAGGCCTGACGGCGGACGCGTCGCCGACCGGGTCGCCGACCAGGGCGACGCGGGCGATGACGCGTTTGCCCACGGGCTCCCGCCGCACCTCGAACCCCTGCACCACGGCCATCACGATCTCCAGGCCGTGCTGCCCGACCCGGCCCGGGTCGGCGGCCCGGGCCACCGGCAGCACCGGATCGCTGTCCCAGACCGCGACCTCCACCGCGTCACCGTCACCGGCGACCAGCAGGTCCATGAGGATGGGCCCGGAAGCGTACTTGCGAGCGTTGGTGACCAGTTCGCTGACCACCAGCTGGGTCAGGTCCATGGCCCGGTCGGAGACCGGCAGGGCGTGCTCGGCCCGTACCCGGGTCAGAAAACCGACCGCGAGACGGCGGGCCTCGGCGATGCAGGTGCCGTCCCCGTGGAGGGCCGCCGCCGCACGTATCACGCCGGCGTCAGAGGCCTTGCCCTCACCTCCGAGGAGTACGGATTCCATGTCCACCGCCTTCACCACGCTGTTCACCGGGCTGCGTATACCCCTTTTCCAGCCAGACACGCCCAGGCAGTTCCTGTCTGCTGTGTCACACCAGCACCGGCGGTGACGGCCGGCCGTCCGACAGTCCGGCCGTCCATCAACCGGACGGTCCGGCGGCGACGCGCCGACCGCGTCTACCGTCTGTACCGCCGTGCGGCGAAGGTCGAGCGAGCCGAGTCGAACGTGTCGAGGGGAGACCGGAGATGACGGAGGAGACGCCACAGCCGGGACCGGCGGCCCCCGGGGCCGTCGTCACGCTCCGGCAGGTGAGCGTACGCCGCTACACCACCGACCAGGTCATCCTCGACGACATCGACTGGACGGTCCGGCCCGGAGAGCACTGGGCGCTCCTGGGCGCCAACGGCGCCGGCAAGACCACACTGCTGCGCCTGCTCGGCGCCCTCATGCACCCCACCACCGGCGCCGTCGAGGTTCTGGGCAGCCGGCTCGGGCGGGTCGACGTGCGGGAACTGCGCGCCCGCATCGGGCATGTGACCTCGGCCCAGCGCGTGCCCCAGGACCTCGACGCCCACACGGTCGTGCTGACCGGCCACACCGGCACCGTCCAGCCGCTGTGGCGGATGTACGACGAGCAGGTACGGCAGCGGGCCCACGAGCTCCTGGGCGAACTGGACATCAAGGAACTGGCGGACCGGCCGTACGGGGTCTGCTCGGGCGGACAGCGGGCGCGGATCCTCATCGCCAGGGCCCTGATGGCCGAGCCGGCCCTGCTGCTCCTGGACGAGCCGTTCAACGCCCTGGACCTGCCCTCCCGCGAGGATCTCGTCGAGGCCATGCACCGGCTGGCCGAGGGCCGTCCGCGGCTCGCCACCGTGACGGTCACCCACCATCTCGAGGAGCTGTCGCCCGCGGTCAGCCATGCGCTGCTGCTGCGCGAGGGGCGGGTCCTGACCCAGGGGCCGGTGGACGAGGCGCTGACCGGCACGTGGCTGACGGCCTGCTTCGGCCGCCCCATCGCGGTGAACCGGCACGAGGGCCGCTGGTGGGCGTACTCCGGGCGGCAGGGCTCGTAACGGTCGGTCACCGCCGGTTTCGTGGCACAGCGTGGCCGGATGCCGCTTTCCACTACCGGCAGTAACGTGATCAACTTTGCCTCCAGGCGCTCTCCACAACCGAGTTGAGGGCTCCTTGTGCCGTACTACACCCCCGTGCGAGGAAACCCCATGCCGTCCCAGGGCGATGCTCTGCAGCAAGCGCATTCTGACTACCAGCAGCACATGCAGACCTGCCGCCAATGTCGTGCCGACACCGTGCCGTGCGCGGTGGCCAAGCACCTGCTGCGCCTGTACAACAACGCCCGGCGAAGCGCCGCCCGCGCGGACTGACCCGGCGGGAGCGGCGGCAGGACCGGAGGTGCCGGTCCTGCCGCCGCCGCGTTGCGGCCCGCGGTGTGGTCACCTGCGGCGCCCGATGCGCCGCAGCAGCAGGAAGCCCGCCATCACGAGCACCGCGCCCTCGACCGCCGGCCTCAGCCGCGTACCGGTCTCGGCCGACTTCCCCCGGCCTGCCGCTGGTCGGGTCCGGTCACCCGCGCAGCCGCGAGGTGCGTCCCACGGACGTGCTCCTGGACGTCGTGGCCGGGTGTTCAAACGTCTGCTTCATTCACAGCAGCCTCATGGGCGCTCCGGTGGGCCGCCGACCGGGTGACGACGCCCTGGCAGTCGGGCCGCGCCGCTGCGCAATTGGGGGTCGACATGCCCGGACGCGCCGCCCCGGTTCTCCCACATACCGGCACAGAACGTGTGTTATTCATTCATGCACTCACCTACGCGGCGCACCTTGCTCAGTGCCTCGATCCTGGCTGCCGGCTCGGGACTCCTCGGCGCCTGTTCCGGGTCCGACTCCAGGTCGGGCCCGCACCCGGGGACCTCGCGGGGTGCGGAGTCGGGCTCCGGCAGGGCCGGGCCTTTCGTGCCCAAGGGACCGAAGGGGTACGTGAACCCGTCCGACCCCGAGGTCCTCGCCGCCGAGCGGAAGCGCGGGGCCGGACCGGTGCGCACGTTCAAGCTCACCGCCGCCGAGACGTCGCACGACCTCGGCGGACACACCGTCAGGACGTGGACGTACGGGGACTCGATGCCCGGCAGGGTGGTCCGGATCACCAAAGGTGACATCGTGAATCTCACGCTCGCCAACCGCCTGCCCGTGTCGACGACGCTGCACTCGCACGGCGTGCGTCTGCGCTGCGACATGGACGGCGTGCCGGATCTCACCCAGGCGGGCATCGAGCCCGGCGCGGAGTTCACCTACCGCTTCGCCGTGTCCCACCCGGGCACGTACTGGCTGCACTCGCACTCCGGCATGCAGCTCGACCGCGGCCTGTACGCGCCGCTGATCGTGGACGACCCCAAGGAGCCGCTCACGTACGACAAGGAGTGGATCGTCGTCCTGGACGACTGGGTGGACGGTGTGGACGGCTCCACCCCGGACGGCGTGCTGACCCAGCTGCACAAGGGAAAGCGCCCGCCGATGGGCATGGACATGGGCGGCTCGGGCCAGCACCACGGATCCGCGGGCCGGCAGGCGCCGTCCGACACGGCCGGCGGCCCGTCGCGTGTGCTGCGGGGCTCCCACAGCGATCTGCTGCACAGCATGGGCGGCAATGTGAACTTCCCCTATTACCTGGTCAACGGCCGCCTGCCGCAGGCTCCCTCGGTCTTCAGGGCCCGCCCCGGGGAACGCATCCGGGTGCGGATCATCAACGCCGCCGCCGACACCGCCTTCAGGGTGGCCCTGGGCGGGCACCAGATGACGATCACGCACACCGACGGCTACCCGGTCCAGCACAAGAACACGGACGCCCTGCTTCTGGGCATGGCCGAGCGCTACGACGTCCTGATCACCGCCCAGGACGGAGTGTTCCCCCTGGTCGCGATGGCCGAGGGCAAGAAGGCCAGGGCGCTGGCGGTGCTGCGTACCGACCAGGGCAGAACACTGCCCACGCCCTCCGTGTACCCCGACGAACTGGACGGCCAGATCGTGCTGGCCCGGCGCCTGGTGCCGGACGAGTCCGTGGCCTACAGCGACCGCAAGCCGGACCGGCAGATCCGGATCAGGCTGACCGGCAACATGAGGCAGTTCAACTGGAGCTTCGACCACAAGCCGTACTCCGTCGAGCAACGCCATCCCGTCCACCAGGACGAACGGGTCCGGCTCACGCTCATCAACGCCACCGACATGTGGCACCCGCTGCATCTGCACGGTCACACGTTCGCCATGACCGGCCTCGATGCCGTCGGCGCACGCAAGGACACGGCGATCGTGCTGCCGCACCGCAAGCTCGTGGTCGACTTCTACGCCGACAACCCCGGTCTGTGGATGGTGCACTGCCACAACCAGTACCACTCCGAGTCCGGCATGATGACCATCCTCGGCTACCGCAGATGACGAGCACGTCCGCGGAGACCGGGCCGGCGCAGCAGGCGCTTCGGACTCCGTGGGCGGCCGGGCTCGCGGGGGTCCTGTTCGCGCTGCTGCTGGCGGCGGCGATGGTGCTGATCCGGCTGGGCATTCCGGAGGGCTCGGGAGCGGTCACCGCCCGGGGGTTCACCGACTCGGCCCAGCGCGACGCGGTACGGACGGCGCTCGCTCTCGTGCCGCTGGCCGGGATCTTCTTCCTCTGGTTCGTCGGGGTGCTGCGCAACCACGTCGGGGCGGCCGAGGACAAGTTCGTGGCCACCGTCTTCCTGGGCAGTGGCCTCGTCTTCGTGGCCACGATGTTCGGGGCCGCCGCGGCCGGCACCGCCGTACTGGCCGTCGGGCACCCGTCCGGTGCGTCGCCGAGCCCGGCCGCCTGGGACTTCGGCCGCCACTTCGCGTTCACGCTGATGACCGAATACGCGATGCGGATGGCGTCCGTCTTCACTTGCTCGCTGTCGGTCATGGGGCACCGGCTGAGGATCCTGCCGCGGTGGCTGACCGTGCTGGGCCTGCTCGTCGCCCTGACACTGCTGTTCCTCTCGTCGAACGTGCCCTGGGCCGAACTGGTCTTCCCGGCCTGGGCGCTGATTCTGAGCTCGCACATCCTCGTGGTGACCGGCCGCCGCCCCGGCCCGGGTGCCGCTCCGGCGGCCTGACGCCCGACGGCGCCGCGCCGACGCCGGCCGGCAACCTGGCCGGCTGCGCCGCCGCCGACGCCCGGGCGAACCTGTGTCCTACCCGAGCCCCGGCGACTGTCGTTCTGCTGTGTTCTGCCCGGCGAACCTGTCTGCCGCCCGAGCCCGGCGACCTGCGAGCGGTGGCCGTCCGCGTCCGGGTCGTCACTCCTTCGGCGGCTCCCCGCACTCCTTCGGCGGGTCCCCGCGCGCGGGCGGCCGGGCGCGCCTTCGATCCTGGCGGGGGGAAGATGACCACCGTCCGAGGCTGCCGGCCGAGCAGGTGGTCGCCGAGGACCTGGCCGCCGGAAGGGCGGGATGCCAATGAGGCTTGTCGTCGATCTCAACAAGTGCCAGGGATACGCACAGTGCGCGTTCCTCGCGCCGGACGTGTTCACCATGCACGGCGAGGAGACGCTCGTCTACAGCCCCTGGGCCGACGAGGAGCAGCGGGAGAAGGTGGCACGGGCCGTGGCGGCCTGCCCGGTGCAGGCGATCACGGCGGACGGACTCGACGGGGCGGGCGACCGGTCCACCGGTGCCGCGCAGGGGGCGTCCGATGCCCGCTGAGGAGTTCCACGAATGGCTCAGGCGCGAGGGGCGCATCGTCGTCGTGGGTGCCTCGCTGGCCGGCCTGCGGGCAGCCGAGACATTGCGCGCCGAGGGTTTCGCCGGCTCGCTGACCATGATCGGCGACGAGCCGTACCAGCCGTACGACCGTCCGCCGCTGTCCAAGGCGGTGCTGCTCGGCAAGGCGTCGCCGGACCACACGGAGCTGCCCCGGCGCCGTGACATCGACGCCACCTGGCGGCTGGGCGTGGCCGCGACCGGCCTCGACCTGGCGGCCAAGCGGGTGCGGCTCGCCGACGGCGACGAGGTGCCCTACGACCGCCTGCTCATCGCGACCGGAGTGCGCGCACGACCGTGGCCGAAGGAGGAGGAGGCCCAGCTCGACGGGGTCTTCGTGCTTCGTACCCGGGACGACGCCGTCCGGCTGCACCGGCGGCTGAAGGCCGCACCGCGTCGCGTGTTCGTCATCGGTGCCGGATTCACCGGGTCCGAGATCGCCTCCGCCTGCCGGGACCAGGGCATCGCCGTCAGCGTGGCGGAGCGCGCCGACGGTCCGCTGGTGGGCGCCCTCGGCGGGGTGATCGGCGCGGTGGCCGCGGAACTGCACCGTGACAACGGGGTGGACCTGCGCACCGGGGTCATGGTCACCGGCCTGGAGGGCGACTCGGTCGGACGGGTGCGCGCCGCCCATCTGTCCGACGGCAGCGTGGTCGAGACGGACGTCGTGGTCGTCTCGCTGGGGGCGACCCGCAACACCGACTGGCTGACCGGTTCCGGGCTGGGCGCCGGACCGCGCGGCATCGCCTGCGACGCGGGCTGCCGGGCCTTCGACTTCCGTGGCATCGTCACCGACGACGTGTTCGTGGCCGGCGACGTCGCCCGTTCCCCGCACCCGCTGTTCGGCTACCAGTTCCTCTCCCTGGAGCACTGGGGCAACGCCGTGGCCCAGGCCGAGGTGGCCGCGCACAACATGATCAGCCCCAGTTCCGACCGGCGCCCGCACATGTGGGTGCCCGCGTTCTGGTCCTCGCAGTTCGGTGTGAACATCAAGTCGATCGGTGTTCCGTCCATGGGCGACGAGATCATGATCACGCAGGGTTCGCTCGCCGAGCGCCGGTTCGTCGGGGTCTACGGCTACCAGGGGCGGATCATCGCCGCGGTGAGCTTCGACAACACGCGGTGGCTGGAGTTCTACGAGCGGCAGATCGAGATGGGCGCGCCGTTCCCGGTGGAGTACCCGACGGTGGACCGCCGGCCCGAGGGCCGCAAGCCGGTTCCGGCCGACTTCCCCGACCCGTCGCTGCCGACCCACGGTCCGACCGTGACGCTCAGCGGTTACTCCCCCTCCGACCGGCGCCTGGTCTTCACCCCGGCCCGCCACTGACCTCCCGACCCGAGGACCTCCCATGACGCACGCCTCGCTCCTGCGCCGGATCACCGACTTCTCCAGCCGCGCCGACCCGTATCCGCTGTACGAGGAGCTCCGCCGGACGCCGGTGCTGCACGAGGAGGAGGGAGGTCCATACGTCATCAGCTCGTACTACGACATCCTGGGCCTGCTCCACGACCCCCGGATCAGCTCCGACGCCACCAATCTCATCGCGCCGGGCGCGGACGAGCTGTCGGATCCGGAGGCCACCGGCCTGCCGCCGAGCTTCATCCGGCTCGATCCGCCCGAGCACGACCGGCTGCGGCGGATCGCCAACGGCTCCTTCGGCCCGCCGCACCGGCCGCGCCGGATCGACTCCATGCGCGGCGAGCTCCGCCGGATCGTCACCGAGCTCATCGACGGCATCGGGGACGCCCGGCGGATCGACCTCGTCGACCAGTTCGCGTACCCCTTCCCGGTGACCGTGATCTGCCGGCTGCTCGGAGTGCCGAGGGAGGACGAGCCGCGCTTTCGCGCCTGGGTCGACCCGATCGTCGCCGCGCTGGATCCGGAGAGCCGGGACAACCCCGAGGCACCGGTCCAGCGGGCCGCGCAGGAGGCACGGGTCCAGCTCGGCATGTACCTGGCCGGGCTGGTCGAGCAGCGCACCAGGGAGCCACGCGAGGACATGCTGTCCGACCTGGTCGTCAGCCATGGCCCCGACGGCTCGATGTCGATGATGGAGGTGCTCAGCACGGCCGTCCTGCTGCTGATCGCCGGGCACGAGACGACGGTCAACCTCATCACCAACGGCATGCTCACCCTGCTGCGTCACCCCGTGCACCTGGAACGGCTGCGTGAGGACCCGGGGGTGGCCGCCAACATCGTCGAGGAACTGCTGCGTTACGAGCCGCCGGTGCAGCTGGTGCCGCAGCGCACCTGCATCACGGACATCGAGCTGCGCGGCGTCACGATCCCCAAGGGCTCGCGGATCTGGCTCGTCCTGGCCGCGGGCAACCGGGACCCGGAGCGGTTCAAGGATCCGGACCGGTTCGACCCGGACCGCGAGGACCTTCAGCACCTCGGTTTCGGCAGCGGCATCCACAGCTGCTTCGGCGCGCCGCTGGCCCGGGTGGAGACGCAGATCGCGCTCGTCGAACTGGCTCGTCGCCTCGACAACCCGCGCCTGGTCGAGGACCCGCCGCCGTACCGGGAGAACGCGGTGCTGCGCGGCCCGCGGCATCTGAACCTCGACATCGACGGGGTGCGTCCCTGACGTCTCGCACGGGCATCCGCCGTCTGGCTTCGGCGGTCGATCGGGCTTCGGCGGCCGGTCGCGCAGCGTACGGGGTCGATTACACCGAAGATTCTTCTGGACAACTTAGAAAAATCAGACAAAATGGTGTGACGTCCACCACGCGACTTCAAGGAGCCGCCTCCGCATGGCGTACGGAGCCCACCACAGCCCCACCCCGCCTCCCCACCCCGATCTGAGCCTTGCCCGTGACTGCGAGCACTGCCTGGGGTGGGGAACCGTCATCACCCGCGACGGCCAGCACGAGTTGTGCGACACCTGCCAGCCAGAACCCGGATACGGCGACCCGCCGTTCGGCCCGCCCACGCACCGGCGGTTCCCCGGCTGAGCCCGACACCGGCGCGTCCGAGTGGTGCGACCTTCGGCACGGTCGTAGCGTCAGTACAGAGATCAGATGTCGTCGGCTGGGAGTGATCATGGGCACACACACAGTGAGGGCAGCAGTCACACTGGGTGCCGCCGCACTGCTCAGTGCGGGTCTGGCCACGGCCTCCGCCGCACCGGCGGCACAGTCGTCAGCGACGCCGGAGCACGCGAAGCCACCGCGGCCCGTACTCGTCGACTGCTTCTGGAAACCGCAGGCGCGCCCCGACGCGTTCATCCTCGCCTGCGGTGACGCCAACAGCCGTCTCGCCTCGCTGCACTGGTCGGCGTGGAACGCCAGGTCCGCGGTGGCCCGGGGCGTCAACTTCGTCAACGACTGCAAGCCGTACTGCGCGGCCGGCACCTTCCACTCGTATCCGGTCATCGTGCGGCTCGATCGCCCGGAGCCTTGGAAGAAGAACCCGCAGATGAAGCACTTCACCCGGATGAGCCTGGTGTTCACGGGCGCGCGGCCGGACGGGGCCCCGCGGGTGGTGACCTACCCTCTGTGGAACTGACATCGCGGTGACTCCCACTTGTGGGACCGACCTCCCTCGTCGGACCGAGGTGATGTGGGGCGGGTGCCCGCGAAAGCGGGCACCCCGTGTCGTCAGCCACCGATGATCTCGGTGAAGCGCCGGGTGTCGATGTTGCCTCCGGAGACGATGACACCGACCCGGCGGGGAAGCCGGTCGATCCGGTGCGCGAGCAGCGCGGCGAGGGCGCTCGCGCCGCTGGGCTCGACGACGATCTTCAGTCGCTCGAAGGCGAACCGCATGGCCTCGCGGATCTCGTCGTCGCTCACCAGGCTGATCGCGTCCACGAGACGCCGGTTGAGCGAGAAGGTGAGTTCCCCGGGGATGTCGGCGGCCTGACCGTCCGCGATGGTCCGGGGCACCGGCACGCCGACGCGGCGGCCGGCCTCGAGCGACCGCTTGGTGTCATCGCCGGCCTCCGGCTCGACGCCGACGACCCGCAGCGCCGGCAGCAGGCCCTTGCCGGCCGTGGCGCTGCCGGCGATCAGCCCTCCGCCGCCGACCGGGACGACCAGGGCGTCCAGTTCACCGGTCTCCTCGATCAGTTCGAGGGCCGCCGTGCCCTGGCCGGCGATGACATGCGGATGCTCGTACGGCGGTATGAGCGCGAGCCCGCGGTCGGCGGCGAGTGCCTCTCCGATGGCCACGCGGTCGCCGGTGTAACGGTCGTAGGTGACGATCTCCGCCCCGTAGCCCGCCGTCGCCTCCCGCTTGGAGCGCGGTGTGTCCTCCGGCATGACGATCACCGCGCCGGTGCCCAGCTCCCGGGCGGCCAGGGCCACGGCCTGGGCGTGGTTGCCGGAGGAGTACGCCGCGATCCCTCTGGCCAGCTGACCGGCGGACAGCCGGGAGGCGGCGTTGTACGCCCCGCGGAACTTGAAGGCGCCGACGCGCTGGAAGTTCTCGCACTTGACGTACACCTCCGCGCCGACGAGGGCGTCCAGGGTGCGCGAGCGCAGGACGGGGGTGCGGTGCGCCACGCCCTTGATCCGCTCGGCGGCGTCGCGGACGTCGTCCAGGGTCACGGACGCGGTCGCGGGCGGGGTGTCGGTCATGCCGGTGCTCCATCCTGGCCGGTGCCGCTGCGCACGCTACCGGCCGCCGTCTGGTCGGGTGCCGAGAACCTGGACGATGCGTCCAGGACATGGGACGAGCAGTCTAGATCGGTGGCCCGGCACGGCGTTCCGGCAGCCTGGGGGCGCTGCGCACATCGCGTCGTCCCGACAGCCGGACCCGTCGGGCTGCCGGCGTGTTTTCTCCTGCTGTTTCGCCGTCTCCACGGATGGAACCCGGAGGAGTCAACGGATGGAACCCTGAGAACCCGTCGGTACCCGAGTCAGGACCGCCCCACCGCACCACCACGACCCAGGGAGCGCCCGGGATGCACTCGATCACCAAAGGCCTGCTGGCAGGCGCCGCGGGCACTCTCGCACTCGACACGGCGAGTTACGGCGACATGCTGCTGCGCGGCCGGGCCGCCAGCGAGGTCCCGGCCCAGGTCGTGGGCCGTGTCGCCGATCGCGCCGGTGTACCACTCGGGGACGGCGAGGAGAAGGACAACCGCGCCGAGGCGGCCGGTGCGCTCTTTGGGTACCTCACCGGCATCGGGGCCGGTGCGGCGTACGGGTTGCTCCGTCACCGCAGGGCTCCCCTGCCGAACTGGGTGGCCGGGCCGCTGCTCGGCGCCGCCGTCATGGTGGGCGCCAACGGCCCGGCCACCGTCCTGCGGCTGACCGACCCCACCTCCTGGGACCTGACGTCATGGGTGTCCGACGTCGTACCGCACCTGGCGTACGGCCTGACGGCAGCCGCGGCCTACCGGGCGCTGGGCTGAACGGACGGACCGGCCGGCCACTCCGGAAGAACCACAAGGACAGGAACGAGCCGTGACGCTGCGCATCGGGGCGGAGGAGGAGTTCCACCTGCTGGACGCTCGCAGCGGCCTGCTGGTGTCGCGCGCCCGCGCGGTGCTCGACCGGCTGCCCGGGCACGGATTCGGGCCCGAATTCCGTCAGTGCGTCGTGGAGAGCAACAGCGGGGTGCACGAAACGCTCGACGGTCTCCGCGCCGACCTGGCCTCCTCCCGGCGCCGCCTGCACGCCGCGGCCGCCCAGCTGGGCCTCGCGCCGGTGGCCGCCGGTACCGTGCCGTTGGCCCGGCTCGGCTCGCGCGACGAGGTCACCGACGCTCCCCGCTACCGGCACATGGCCGACGAGTACCGCCGGGTCGCCGACGAGCAGCTGATCTGCAGCGCGCAGGTGCACGTCGACGTACCCGACCGGGACACGGCGGTACGCGCCATGTGCCGGGTCTCGCCCTGGCTGGCGCCCCTGCTCGCGCTGTCGGCGAGTTCGCCCTTCTGGCTCGGCGGGGACACCGGTTACGCCAGCTGGCGGACGATGGTGTGGCAGCGCTGGCCCACCGCCGGACCGGCCGGGTGCTACTCCGGTGCCGCCGACTACGACGCGGCACTGGAGGAGCTGATCGGCTCGGGCGTCATCACCGACCCGGGAATGGTCTACTACGACGTACGGCCCTCGGCGCACCAGAGCACGCTGGAGCTGCGGATCTGCGACGCCTGCCCTCGGGTGGAGACGGTCGTCCTGGTCGCCGGGCTCTTCCGGGCCCTGGTCCACGACGCGTGCGTGCGGCCGGCCCGCCGGGTCGGCCCCTCGTGCGGCGGCCACCACGAATGGCTGCGGGCCGCCGCCTGGCGAGCCGCCCGCTCCGGCCTCGAAGGCCCGCTGGTCGACCCGGTCACCCGGCGCGCGGTCCCCGCCCGCGTGGCCCTGGCGGGCATGCTGGCCCGGCTGCGCCCGGCGCTGGAGGCGTCCGGCGACTGGGAGACCGTGCACGAACTGCTGGACCGGGCCCTGGCCGACGGCAGCGCCGCGCGCCGGCTGCGGCGGGCCGCCGAGAGCGGGGGCCTGCGCGCCGCGGTCCGTCTGCTGATCACCGAGACCCGCGGCGACACGCTGCCGGTGAGTGCTTCGGCGCCGACGGGCCCGGCTGATCCTCTGTCCTCGACCACGCGGTGTCCGAGGAGTGACGATGTGGAAGCCGAAGAAGCGCGAGGAGCGCGAACAGCGGGAGAAGCGCGCAAGGAGGCGCCGACGACCCGTTGAGTCGCTGCCGTTGGAGTTGTGCGACCTGTGCGCCGTGACCTTCCCGGTGGACGAGGCGGTGCGCGGATACGTGCCCGACTCCTCCTATGTCCATCCCACGCACGACTGGTTCGACGGGCTGCGTCCCGTCATCACGTGCAGTGACGCCCACTTGGAGGTGATCCGGGACCGGTACCGGCTGCGCCCCTTCGTCCAGGAGGAGTTCTGGGCGGCCAAGATCGAGCGCGCCCTGAGCGGTGACACGCCGGTGCTCACCATGGAGCAGCTCGGCTGCCGCACCGGACTGCAGGCCCCGGAGATCCGGCGCGGCATCGCCTGGCACAACGAGCACCGTGGGGAGGAGACACCGCACTGACGCGCCGCGCACCCGCGCTTCACGCGGCGGGCCGCCTCGAGCGCCGTTTCGGACGCGCGCCGTGCGGGCACCCGTGCCAGGCTCGTTGAGGAGCACGGGACGGTGGCGCGCGCGGCGGCAGAAAGGCGGGCAGGGCGTGGCGGAGTCCTACGAACGCCTCTGGTCGCCGCCCTCCCGCGGCGAGCGGGTGGCGGCCGCGCTGGACAAGCGGATGCCGCTGAGCGCTACGGGCAAGCAGTTCCTGCGCAAGGCGTTCCCGGACCACTGGTCGTTCCTGCTCGGCGAGATCGCGCTGTACTGCCTGCTCGTCCTGGTGGTCACCGGCGTCTTTCTGAGCTTCTTCTTCCATCCGGACATGACGGAGCAGCCGTACACCGGTTCCTACGCGCCCTTGCACGGCAGGATGACGTCGCAGGCGTACGCATCGGTGCTGCACATCAGCTTCGACGTCCGCGGCGGCCTGCTGCTGCGGCAGATCCACCACTGGGCGGCGCTGGTGTTCGTCGCGGCGATCGGGGTGCATCTGCTGCGGATCTTCCTCACCGGTGCCTTCCGCCGGCCCAGGGAAGTCAACTGGACGATCGGCGTGACACTGTTCGGGCTGGCCCTGCTGGAGGGCTTCTGCGGCTACTCGCTCCCCGACGACCTGCTGTCCGGTACGGGTCTGCGCACGGCCCAGGGCATCATGCTGTCGATCCCGGTCGTCGGAACGTACCTCCAGTTCTTCGTCTTCGGCGGCCAGTTCCCCGGGCACGAGATCATCCCGCGCATGTACGTGTTCCACATCCTGCTGCTGCCGGGCCTGCTCCTCGCGCTCGTCGGCGTCCACCTGGGGTTCGTCGTGCACCACAAGCACACCCACTGGGCGAAGCCCGGCCACACCAATCGCAACGTGGTCGGCAAGCCCATGGTCCCCCAGTACTCGGCGAAGTCCATCGGCCTGTTCTTCACCCTGACGGGCGTACTGGCCCTGATGAGTGCGCTGATGCAGATCAACCCGGTGTGGTCCTTCGGCCCCTACCGCGCCGACCACGTCTCCCTGGACGCCCAGCCGGACTGGTATGTGGGCTTCCTGGAAGGCGCGCTGCGCCTGATGCCGGCCGCGGAGACGAACGTCGCCGGGCACACCGTCGTGTGGGACGTGTTCCTGCCGGGCGTCGTCCTGCCCACGACGGTCTTCGTCGTCCTGTACGCCTATCCCTTCTTCGAGCGGTGGGTCACGGGCCCCACGCCGGAGCGGCACCTGTGCGACCGGCCGCGCAACCAGCCCACGCGCACGGCCCTGGGGGTCGCGGCCGTCTCGGTGTACGCGGTGCTGCTCATGGCGGGCGGTCAGGACGTCCTGTCGTACGTGTTCCACGCACCCTTCGAAGTGCTGACGTACTCCTTCCGGGCGCTGCTGTTCGTGCTGCCCGTGGTGGCCTACCACCTCACCAAGCGGGCGTGCCTCGGCCTGCAGGCGGCCGACCGGCGCCGCCTGACGGAGGGTCGGGCCACGGCCGAGGTGCGGCGCACCCCGGGCGGCGGTTACCAGGTGGTGCGCACGCCCCTGTCCGGAGCGGAGGCGTACCGCATCCTCGTGCGCGACGAACCGCGGCCCCGCGCGCACGGGACGGAGGTGTGGCGCTGGTTCCGCAAGCACCGGATCCGCAACGCCCTGAGCCGGTGGTACTTCGCCCAGCGGGTGGAACTGCCCACCACCGAGTGGCAGCGCAAGCGCATCGAGGTGGCGCGGGCCGCCCCGGAAGAGGCCCAGAACAGCGGCGAGAGCTGAGCTAAGGAGGTCGGAGCATGACCGAGGGCAAGACCACGGCCGTGAACGCGGCGGGCGGCGATCCGCCCCCGTCCAGGAAGCTGTTCTCCGGGCCGCAGCCGAACGTGGCGCAGGCCGCCGGTTACCCCGACGCGCCGCCGCGCATGGGCTTCTTCACCGACACCTCCGTCTGCATCGGCTGCAAGGCCTGCGAAGTGGCGTGCAAGGAGTGGAACTCCGTGCCGGAGGACGGCCTGGAGCTGACCGGCATGTCCTACGACAACACCCAGGGGCTGGGCGCGGACACCTGGCGGCATGTGGCCTTCATCGAGCAGCGCAAGCCGCTGGGCGGCCAGGAACCCGGCGTCGACCACAGCGGTTTCGACGTGTTCGAGGCAGCCCGCAACCTCGGCAGTTCCCCTGCCTCCCCCGGCCCCGGGGCCACCGCTCCCTCACCCGAGTCGGCGCCCGCGGGGGCGCCGGCCGGGTCGATCTCCCCGGTGTCGCCCGACGGGCGGACCGAGCTGCGCTGGTTGATGTCCTCCGACGTGTGCAAGCACTGCACGCACGCGGCCTGCCTCGACGTCTGCCCCACGGGGGCGCTGTTCCGCACCGAGTTCGGCACGGTGGTGGTGCAGGAGGACGTGTGCAACGGCTGCGGGTACTGCGTGCCCGCCTGCCCGTACGGGGTCATCGACCAGCGCAAGGAGGACGGCCGGGTCTGGAAGTGCACGCTGTGCTACGACCGGCTCGGTGTCGGCATGGAACCGGCCTGCGCCAAGTCCTGCCCCACCGATTCCATCCAGTTCGGCCCGCTGGAGGAGCTGCGCGAGCGGGCCGCTGCCCGGGTGGCGCAGCTGCACGCGGCCGGTGTCACCGATGCCCGGCTGTACGGCGAGAGCCCGGACGACGGGGTGGGTGGTGACGGAGCGTTCTTCCTGCTGCTCGACGAACCCGAGGTCTACGGCCTGCCGCCGGACCCGGTGGTCACCACCCGGGACCTGCCGGCGATGTGGAAGCACGCGGCGATGGCCGCGGCCTCGCTCGCCGCGCTGGGCTTCGCCAGTTTCGTCAGGAGGCCCCGATGAGTGAATCGGATGTCACCCGCAAGGGTGTCGAGGGGGCGCGGCCGGGGCGCGAGGCCCTGACGGGCGCTCGTGCCGGGCGGCGCAGGCGGCGGCGTGGCCGCGGAGAGCAGCCGGTGGTCCCCGACGCCCGGTTCTCGTCGTACTACGGCAAACCGGTCCTGAACAAGCCCACCTGGAAACCCCTCGACATCGCCGGTTACCTCTACCTCGGCGGTCTGGCCGGCGGGGCGTCGCTGCTGGCGGCGGGCGCCCACGCCACCGGGCGCCCGGACCTGGCGCGCGTGACGAAGCTGGGTGCGGCAGGCGCCATCACCGTGTCGCTGGGCGCGCTCGTGCACGACCTGGGCCGGCCCGCTCGTTTCATCAACATGCTCCGCGTCGTCAAGCCCACTTCGCCGATGAACATGGGCTCGTGGCTGCTGGCCGGGTACGCGCCGCTGACGATGGCCGCCGCTGCCGCCGATGTGGCCGGCCGCTACCGCCTCGTCGGCGCGGGCGCCACGGCGGCCGCCGCCGCGCTGGGTCCGGCGGTCGCCACCTACACCGCGGTGCTGCTCTCCGACACGGCGGTGCCGTCCTGGCACGAGGGCTACCGGGAGTTGCCCTTCGTCTTCGCCGGTTCCGGAGCCAGTGCGGCGGCAGGCCTGGCGCTGGCCTTCGTGCCGGCTGCCCAGGCCGGTCCGGCTCGCCGCATGGCGGTGCTCGGTGCCGCGCTGGAGCTGGGCGCGTTCCAGCTGATGAAGCGGCACATCGGTCTGGCGGCCGAGCCGTTCGAGCAGGGCAGGCCGCACAAGCTGCTGCGGGCCGCGGAAATGCTCACGGCGGGTGGCGCCGCGCTGGCGGCGTACGCGGGTGCGGGCGCGGGTCCGCGTGCCGGGTGGCGGGGCAGGGCGCCGGCGGTCGCGGCCGGGCTGGCCCTGCTGACCGGTTCCGCCGCACTGCGGTTCGGGGTGTTCCACGCCGGGGTGCACTCGGCGGAGGACCCGAAGTACACGGTCGTACCTCAGCGGGAGCGGATGCGGGCCCGCGCCGGCTGACGAGGACCGGCCGGCGCCCTGGCGGGCGGAGCCGAGGGCCTCTCCGGCCGGTCCCGTCGGATCGGTGTGCGGCGTCTGCCTGCGTGCGTCGCGACACGGGGGGCGCCCACTGCTGGTTGCCGTACCGGCCGTACGAGGGCGCCCGACGGCGCGGCGTGGAGCCGGGCGTCGCGGGCCCGTCGGAGATCTCCAGGCCTCGTCAGGCCCCTCCCAGACGCCGGGCGAGGTCTCGCAGGCCGGTCGCGGCGACGTCGGCGGGACGGAAGGCGGACGGGTAGGGCTGGGGCGTGCGGCTCAGCCATGCGGTGCGCAGGCCCGCGCGGGCGGCCCCGTCGACGTCCCAGGGGTGCACCGCCACGAGCATCGCCGAACCGGCCGGCACGCCGGCCGCCCGAACGGCGTGGGCGTAGGCGGCCGGGTGCGGCTTCCAGCGGCCACCGGCGCCCTGGATGTCCAGATGGGCTTCGAAGCAGTCCGCCAGGCCGGCCTTGGCCAGGACCGCGCGGGTGGTGTCCGCCGATCCGTTCGTCAGCGTGATCAGCCGGTGCCCGGCCCTGTGCAGGGCGCGTACGCCGTCGGGGACGTCCGGGTGGACCGGCAGTTCCGGCAGCGCGGCCAGGACGCGCCCGGTCAGGGGCTCGGGGTCCTCGCCGGGCCGATCCCGTGCCAGCAGGGTCCGCAGTCCGTCCGCGGCGACGTCCGAGAAGGGGGCGTGGCCACCGGCGAGAGTCAGGGCGATACCGTCGCGCAGCACACCGGCGAACCACAGTGGCAGTACGTCGGCCGAGAGCCCCGCCGCGCCCAGGCAGGCGCCGAGCGGGCTCATGTCGGTGAGGGTTTCGTTGACGTCGAAGACGAGGACGTCCGGGCGGGTGTCAAGGGGCATGGGGGCCACCTTCCGGGGAGGGGACGAGGGTGCGGGCGGCCAGCCGCTCCTCCCGGTTCGCCCAGGACCAGGTGATCGCCGCCGCGGCGACACCGATCGGCAGCATGCCCGCGATCATCGCGATCCCCTGCGCCGGCTGACCGGCCGCGACGACGCCGACGGCGGGCAGGTCCAGCAGCGGCGCGGCGAGGAACAGGTACAGGCACCGGCCGGCGTCACCGAGGCGGTGCCGGGTGCGGGCGAGCACGGGAATCCAGAAGAGCACCGCTGCGGCCAGCAGCACCGGCTCGCTCACCCACGCGCCGCCCGGGAGACCGTCGTGCGGCAGGCCGCCGAGCACCACCCCGGCGTGCAGCAGTACCAGCAGCGGCAGGGCGACGCCCGCGGGCACGCTCACCCGCTGCCACAGCGGCGAGCGCCGGGCGAGCATCAGCACAGCCGGGACCACGGCGGCCGGCACGAAGCCGGAGAGCCCCATCGCGACGACGGACGACAGGGAGGCCGGGTCCGTCGAGTGGTGCATGCGGATCACCCCTCCGAGGCCGTGGTGCCGTGCAGGGCCAGCGCGATCGCCACGCCGAACAGCGGGACGGCGAGCGCCAGCAGCCACAGGCCGTAGACGAAGGCCAGCGCGACGAGCGCGCAGCCGAGGGCCACGACCGGTACCGCCCCTGCCCCGCGATCCGGCACCCGGTAACGGACGTGCTGGTCGGGGCCGGTACGCGAGGAGGCAAGCACGGCCAGCGCGGCCACTTCCAGCAGCGCGACGACACCTCCGTACAGCCAGAAGACCAGGGAACTCTCGCCGTAGATGCCGAGCACGGCCAGCAGGAGTCCGTTGAGCGCGCCCCAGCCGGCGACGACCACGTACGGCAGATGGCGTTTCACGATCCGCTCGCCCCCTCCTGCTCCGCTCCCACCGCCGCCCCGCTCGCCCGTCGCTCCCGCAGGTCGAGGAGCGGGGCGAAGCTGGTGATGGGCGGCAGCGACCGGTCCGCGGCGAAGTTGAACCGGGGCGGCGGCGAGGACGTGGCCCATTCCAGGGTGTGCGCCTGCCACGGGTCGTCGCCGGCGTTCCCCGACCGGCCCAGGGCCACCTTGCGCAGCGTCCACAGCACGTTCACGACGAAGACGCCGATGCCCACGGCGAGGAAGCCCGCCCCGATGCTGGCGAGCAGGTTCAGCCAGGCGAAGCCGTCGAAGGAGGCGTAGGTCGCCACCCGGCGCGGCATGCCCTGGTAGCCGAGGGCGAACATGGGCAGGAACGTCAGGTTCGTGCCGACCACCAGCAGCCAGAAGTGCAGCCGGCCGAGCCGCTCGCTCAGCATCGCCCCGGTGACCTTCGGGGTCCAGTAGTAGACGGCCGCGAACAGACCGAAGGCACTGCCGGCGAAGAGCACGTAGTGCAGGTGGGCCACGACGAAGTAGCTGTCGGTGACGTGGTAGTCGATCACCGGGGTGCCGACCATGATGCCGGTGAGCCCCCCGATCAGGAACTGCGGGATGAAGGCGAGGGCGAACAGCATCGGCGTACGCAGGCGGATCCGGCCGCCGAGGATCGTGCCGATCATGCCGAAGTACTCCACGCCCGCGGGGACGAGGAGGGCGATGGACGTCAGGGAGTAGTAGTCGTTGGTGGCCTGTCCGGTGGCGAACATGTGGTGGCCCCACACGCTCATGGACAGGGCGGCGAAGACCAGCAGCGACAGGGCTGTGCCCTTGTAGCCGAAGAACCGGCGGCCGGAGAAGACGGCCAGCACCTCCGCGACGGCGGCGAGGTAGGGGAAGAACATCACGTACACGACCGGGTGACCGTAGAACCAGAACAGGTGCTGGTAGCCGATGTTCCAGGTGTTCGAGGTGAAGACGGAGGCGTCGGCGCGGCCCACGGCCAGCAGGGCGAGCGCCGCGAGCAGGGCGGGGAAGGCACCGATCACCATCAGACAGCTGGCGATCATCGACCAGCAGAACACGGGCAGGCGCAGCATCGTCATGCCCCGCGCGCGGCGTCGCAGCACCGTCCACAGCACGGTCCAGCCCATGATGATGACGCCGGTGGTGGCCAGGAGGACCCCTGCGATCCACAGGTCCGACCCGAGGCCGGGCGAGTGCACCTTGTCCGCGAGCGGCGGGTAGGAGAACCAGCCGCCCGCGTGGGCTCCCTGGGGCGTGGCGAAGCCGGAGAGCATCAGCACGGCGCCGAGCACGTAGAGCCAGTAGCCCAGCAGTGTCAGGCGCGGTGCGGCGATGCCTGGTGCCCCGATCTGCAGCGGCACCAGGTAGGTCCCCATCCCGACGGCGAACGGGGTGAGCACCATGTAGATCATGCCGGAACCGTGGATGGTGAAGAGCTGGCTGAAGGTGGCCGGGTCGACCACGTGCAGGTCGGGCTGGGCGAGCTGGCTGCGCATCAGCAGGGCGAGAACGCCCATGAGCAGGAAGATGACCAGCGAGGTGCCGATGGTCAGCAGCCCGATGCGCTTGTGGTCCGTCGAGGTCACCCAGCCCAGCCAGCCGCCCGGGACGACCGGCCGGCCCCCGGTGTCCTCGGTGCCGGCGGCGGGGGACGCGACTGTCACGTCGCGGTCCCTGTCCCGGTGCCGATCGGCTGCCCGTGCAGGTACCGGTCGTACTCCTCGGGCGAGACGGCCTTGATCCAGAAGTCCATGGCGTAGTGCCTCTCACCGCAGAACTCCGCGCACCGGCCCCGCCAGCGGCCCTCATGGTCGAGGGTGAGGGTGAAGGTGTTCACGTGGTCGGGGAAGGCGTCCATCTTGTAGCGCAAGTCCGGGACCCACAGCGAGTGGATGACGTCGTTGGAGGTCAGTCGCAGCTCCACGGGGCGACCGGTGGGCACGACCAGCGTGGGCAGGTCCTTGCCGCGGCAGGTGCCGGTGACGCTGACCTTGGCGGGGGACTGCGGGTAGCCGAACTTCCAGCACCATTGGAAGCCCATCACGTCGACGCGGACGGGTGTGCGGTTCGGTGGGCGGTGCTCCTCGTGGTTCTGCCAGGCGGTCCAGGCGACGAGGAACGCCGCGAAGGCGGCGAGGACACCGACGTAGTACTTCTCCAGCACGGGACGTTGGGGCCTGTCCGAAGGGGTCGGCTGCCGGCCGGCACGCCGCCTGACGACCGCGTGGCACACCAGGGCGAGGACGACCAGGAACACGAATGCGGCGACGGCCGACTCCAGGGTGAAGACGGTGCCGAAGACACGGCGCTGGATCACCGTGCCACCCTTTCGGCCGACCGGTCCGCGCCCGATGTGCCGTCCGGGCGAGGGGACGGGGCACCCGCCACGGCTCCCCGGTGGACCCGCTCGACCATACGATCACTCCCCTCGCATCCCGCCGGACCGCGGCCACCCGGACATTACGGGCATGCCGGATGCTCTGCGAGAAGACACACCGCCACGCCGCTGCCGGCAGTCCCCCCGGCGACCGCGGCTCACACCTTCCGTGCCGTGCTTCGCCCGTTTCACCCGATCAACCACGGGTACTTCGCAGCACCGGAGGGAAGTCGGCCGGACGGAAGGAGGCGATCCATTGCCCAGCCGCAGCCAGGTGCGGCGTCTGCTCGCGGACGGCCTCGACTACGAGGAGGCCGGACGGCGGCTCGGTGTGCCCCCGGGTCAGGCCTTCCTGATCGCCACCGGTCTGCCGGCCGACGGCGGCGGCACGCTGCCCACGGCGGAGCAGCACCGTCCCGGCATGCCACAGGAGTCCACCCAGCACTTGGCGAACCCGCCCACGGAGAACCCCACCGGCAAGGACGAGACCAGGCAGTGGCTGAAGCACCGGGCCGCCGCCGACCGGCAGATGCGGCAGGCCGCCGAGCAGCGCGACGCCTGCCCGGAAGGCGAGCGCGCGCCCGGTGACGTGCACGAGCTCACCGACGTGCTGACCCGCGACCACGACCGGGTCACCGCGCTGCTGAAGCAGCTGCAGGCCCTCCCGGGCAGGAAGCAGGGCGGCACGGAGGCCCAGCGGCTGCGCCGGCAGTCCGTCGTGGACCTGATCGCCGAGGCGCTGGCGAGTCACGAGCCGGCCGAACAGCGCCATCTGTGGCCGACCGTGCGTCAGGTACTGGACGACGGGGACCGGCTGGCCGACCAGGCGCTGGAGCAGGAGAGCCAGAGCACCCGCACCCTGTCGGACCTGCGGCGCGCCTCGCCGCACGGCGAGGAGTTCGACGAGCTGGCCGGGCAGCTCGGGACCCAGCTGCGCCGGCACGTCGCCTTCGAGGATGCCGTGTTCGCCCGGCTGCGCGAGAATCTCGCGCAGGACGACCGTGAGCTGCTGGGCTCAAGGATCGTCCAGACCTGGCGAACCGGACCGACCCGGCCCCAGCCGCACGCCCCGGCACGTCCGCCGGCCGCGGTGGCCGACGCCGGCGCGGCGGCCGGGCTGATGGACCGGATCAGCGACACGGTGGGCGAGCGCCACGCGGACCGCAAGGGAACCGAGCGCGCGGACCACGAGAACCCGGAGCAGCACGAGGAGAGCGAACCGAGACCTCGTCCAGAAGGGTCCTGACGACACTCAGGACTCATCCGGCGGACGCCAGTGGAAGACGGCGGCCGGACCGCCCCCGAGGCACGAAGAGGCACGAAGAGCAGGACCCGGGCAGCACCGCACGGGCTCACGCGAAAGGGCTCACGTCATGGGCGTACGCACCTGGATCGACTCCTGGCCGGTCTACCGCCAGCTCAAGGGCACCGACCCCCTGGGCCGCGGGGCCGCCGCCAAGAGCGGACCCAGCGCACGGCTCACGCCCCGGGTCGCCTCCGCGGACCGGGTGGTGAAATCGGTCTGTCCGTACTGCGCCGTGGGCTGCGGCCAGAACGTCTACGTGGAGGACGAACGGGTCACGCAGATCGAGGGCGACCCGGACTCCCCCATTTCCCGTGGCCGGCTGTGCCCCAAAGGCGCAGCCAGTCTCCAGCTGACCACCGGGGAGGCCCGGGAGCACTACGTCCTCCACCGGCGCCCGTACGGCACCGAGTGGGAGCGCCTCGACCTGGACACGGCGATGGACATGATCGCCGACCGGGTGATCGAGGCCCGCCGCGCGGGCTGGCAGTGGGAGGTCGACGACGTCCGCACCCGGCGCACGCTGGGCATCGCCAGCCTCGGTGGAGCCACCCTGGACAACGAGGAGAACTACCTGATCAAGAAGCTCTTCACCGCCCTGGGAGCGATTCAGATCGAGAACCAGGCGCGTGTTTGACACTCCTCCACCGTTCCCAGTCTGGGAACCTCGTTCGGCCGCGGCGGCGCGACCACCTTCCAGCAGGACCTGCAGAACTCCGACTGCATCGTCATCCAGGGCTCGAACATGGCCGAGTGCCATCCGGTCGGGTTCCAGTGGGTGATGGAGGCCAAGGCCCGGGGCGCGAAGGTGATCCACGTCGACCCGCGGTTCACCCGGACCAGCGCGCTGGCCGACCTGCACGTGCCGCTGCGCGCGGGCTCCGACATCGCCTTCCTCGGCGGGATCGTCAACTACGTCCTCAGCAACGACAGGTACTTCCGTGACTACGTCGTCGCCTACACCAACGGACCCGTGGTGCTGAGCGAGGACTTCTGCGACACCGAGGACCTCGACGGCGTGTTCTCCGGGCTCGACCGGGACAGCCGCAGCTACGACAACAGCAGCTGGCAGTACGAGGGCATGGAGATCCAGGCGGCCTCCGGGCAGCGCGACGCGGAGTACGACAAGCGCACCGGTGCCGGCGCCTCGGTGAGCGCGGCGGGCCGCGGAGAGGCCCACGGGTCGGGCGGCGCCGACATCGGCGAGGGCGAGCCGCAGCGGGACGAGACGCTGACCCACCCGCGGTGCGTCTTCCAGGTGCTCAAGCGGCACTACGCCCGGTACACCCCCGAGATGGTGGAGCGGATCTGCGGGGTGCCGCAGGACCTGTTCCGGCAGGTGTGCGAGCTCGTCACGGAGAACTCCGGGCGCGAGCGGACCACCGCGTTCGCCTACGCGGTCGGCTGGACCCAGCACACCGTGGGGGTGCAGTACATCCGGGCGGCCGCCGTGCTGCAGAGCCTGCTGGGCAACATCGGCCGACCGGGCGGCGGCATCCTCGCGCTGCGCGGGCACGCCTCCATCCAGGGCTCCACGGACATCCCCACCCTGTTCAACCTGCTGCCCGGGTACATCCCGATGCCGCACGCGCACAAGCGGGAGGATCTCGACGCCTTCGTCAAGGCCGAAGCGGCGAGCAAGGGCTACTGGGGCAACATGCGTGCCTACATGGTGAGCCTGCTCAAGGCGTACTGGGGCGACGCGGCCACGCCCGACAACGACTTCTGCTTCGACCATCTGCCGCGCCTGACCGGCTCGCACTCCACCTACGAGACGGTCATGGCCCAGCTGGAGGGGACCTGCAAGGGCTACTTCCTGATGGGCGAGAACCCCGCGGTGGGCTCGGCCAACGCCAAGATGCAGCGGCTGGGCATGGCCAACCTGGACTGGCTGGTCGTGCGCGACTTCTCGCTCATCGAGTCGGCCACCTGGTGGAAGGACGGCCCGGAGATCGAGACCGGGGAGCTGCGCACGGAGGACATCCGCACCGAGGTGTTCTTCCTGCCGGCCGCCGCGCACACCGAGAAGGACGGCAGCTTCACCAACACCCAGCGGCTGCTGCAGTGGCACCACCAGGCCGTCGAACCGCCCGGCGAGGCCCGCAGCGACCTGTGGTTCACCTTCCACCTCGGCCGGCTGATCCGGCAGAAGCTCGCCGGGTCGACCGATCCGATGGACCGGCCGGTGCTCGACCTGACGTGGGACTATCCGACGAAGGGCGCCACCGCCGAGCCCGAGGCGGAGGCGGTGCTCGCCGAGATCAACGGCTACGACGCCGAGGGCAACCCGCTGTCCTCCTACGAGCAGCTCAACGCCGACGGCTCGACCGCGTGCGGCTGCTGGATCTACTGCGGTGTCTACAGCGACGGCGCCAACCAGGCCGCCCGGCGCAAGCCGGGCAAGGAGCAGAACTGGGTGGCCAACGAGTGGGGCTGGGCCTGGCCCGCCAACCGCCGCATCCTGTACAACCGGGCCTCGGCGGACCCGGACGGCAGGCCGTGGAGCGAGCGCAAGGCACTGGTGTGGTGGGACGAGGCGAAGGCGGAGTGGACCGGCCACGACATCGCCGACTTCGCCAAGGACAAGTCCCCCTACCACCGGCCGCCCCCGGACGCGACCGGCGCCGAGGCGCTGTCGGGCACCGACGCGTTCATCATGCAGGCCGACGGCAAGGCCTGGCTGTACGTGCCGTCCGGGCTCACCGACGGCCCGCTGCCCACTCACTACGAGCCGCAGGACTCGCCCTTCCCCAACCTGCTCCACGAGCAGCAGCGCAATCCCGTACGGCAGTTGATGCCTTCGCACCCCGACAACCGCTACCAGCCCAGCGGCGACGAGCCGGGCTCGGAGGTGTTCCCGTACGTGGCGACCACCTACCGGCTCACCGAGCATCACACCGCGGGTGGCATGTCGCGCTGGCTGCCGTATCTGGCGGAGCTCCAGCCGGAGTTCTTCTGCGAGGTGTCACCGGAACTCGCCGCCGAGCGCGGTCTGGAGCACACCGGCTGGGCGACGATCGTCAGCGCCCGGGGCGTGGTCGAGGCGCGGGTGCTGGTCACCGACCGGGTGCCGCCGCTGACCGTGCACGACCGCACCCTGCACCAGGTGGGGCTGCCCTACCACTGGGGGCCGAACGGCTACAGCACGGGCGACGCCGCCAACGAGCTGGTGCACCTGTCGCTCGACCCCAACACCCACATCCAGGAGACCAAGGCGTTCGCCGTCGACATCCGTCCGGGGCGCCGCCCCCGGGGTCCGGCCGCCGTGGAACTGGTGCGCGCCTACCAGGCACGGGCAGGCATCGACGACCGTACGGGCACCGAGCCCTGACCGAGCGGAGGCCGCGGGCGCGCGGCAGGGCGGGCGGAGGCGGCCCGCGCGGGTCTCACCTGAGGACCACCGAGTGGGGCCCGCGCGGGAGGAGTTCGCCGATCACCGGGGCGCCGGGGATCTCGCCGGCGACGAGCAGACCCCCGGAGGTCTGGGCGTCGGCCAGCAGGAGCCGGGTGTCCGGGTCCGTGTCGCCGAAGTCGGTGAACGGCGCCACCCACTCGAGGTTCCGCCGGGTGCCGCCGCTGACGTAGCCGTCCCGCACGGCCTGACGGGCCCCGTCCAGCCAGGGCACGGCGGCGGTGTCGACGACCGCGGTCACGCCCGAGGCCCGGGCCAGTTTGTGCAGATGGCCGAGGAGGCCGAAACCCGTCACGTCCGTCGCGCAGGAGGCGCCACTGGCGAGCGCCGCCTCGGACGCGTCCCGGTTGAGGGCCACCATCGTGGCCACGGCCTGCTCGAACCGTTCGCCGGTGGCCTTGTGACGGTTGTTCAGCACGCCCAGGCCGAGCGGTTTGGTCAGCGACAGGGGCAGGCCGGGCCGGCCGGCGTCGTTGCGCAGCAGCCGTGCCGGGTCGGCGAGGCCGGTGACAGCCATGCCGTACTTGGGCTCGGGGTCGTCCACGCTGTGTCCGCCGCCGACGTGGCAGCCGGCCTCGGCGGCGATCTCCAGGCCGCCGCGCAGCACCTCTCGGGCCAGGTCGAACGGCAGCAGGTCACGTGGCCATGCCAGGAGGTTCACGGCGAGGAGCGGACGGCCGCCCATGGCGTACACGTCGGACAGGGCGTTGGCCGCCGCGATGCGCCCCCAGTCGTACGGGTCGTCGACGACCGGCGTGAAGAAGTCCGCGGTCGACACCATGGCCTGGGCGGCGGCACCCTCGGGTGCGGGCAGGGTGACGACGGCCGCGTCGTCACCGGTGGCCAGTCCCACCAGCAGGGGGGCGTTGCCCGGAGACGGGAGCGCGGTCGCCAGGCCGCCCAGCATGTCCTCCAGTTCGCCGGGCGGGATCTTGCAGGCGCAGCCGCCGCCGTGGGCGAACTGCGTCAGCCGTACGGGTGTTTCGGGGGTGGCGGTCATGCCGGGTCCTTCCGGTAGCCTTGCGGGCGGTGGAGGCGTGTGGGTGCCTGGTGGCCCTCCCGGTCTTCAAAACCGAGGTGCCCGAGGATCTCGGGCAGGCGGGTTCGATTCCCGTCCGCCTCCGTCGTCTACCTGTACCGATGTGAATCCCGGCCAAACGTGGGCCTGACCCACCTGCCGCGCCTCCCCTGACCTGCTGACTCCAAGACCGCCGCGACGGCGACCGGGAGAGCGAGAGGTCGGCAAGCGCAGCGCCAACGCCGGCCTGTTCACGCCGGCCGCCGCGCTCGAACCCGTCCGCCTCTTCCGCGCCGAAGCACGCCGCATCGCCGCACCGGCAGGCCGCGGAGCAAAAGACTTCGTCTCCTACGACGGCCACACGATCGGCCTGTCCAGCGTGTGACGACCACGTCGACCGCCACCGAGTCGCGCCCAACTGCGCCATGCCCGGTACCGGCTGGACGACCGGCATCCCCTCAGCGTCTGCGTGATCGTCTCCCAGGACGGCATCACCACCGGCCACCGGGCCGAAGCATGACCGGACCGTCCAGCACCCCACGCGGCGAACGCGTCGGCACCCGCGGCCGGACCCGGGAGCGAGAGATCGTCTCCAACGGCGAGGTCATCGTCGACCTGAACGCCGACGAGAGCCCATTCGGTTGGCGCGACGTGCCCGATCCGGCGCGCGCGCAGCACGAAGGAAGACGTGACCGGCCGGCTCACCGTTGACACGATCACCGGCGACCGACTCGGCCGGCTGTCATTCCGAGCCGGGCGGCGTCGCCTCGCCGCAATCGCCATCCGGCCCCTCACCCACCGGGCGAATCGATTCTTTGGTCACTCTCCGACGCCGGGGCTTCCCCCCAGCCACCGAGACAGCAGCACGCGCCAGCTCCGCCCTCAGCTGGTCGAACGCCGGCGACCCTGACAGATCCCGAAACCTGGGACTTCGGCTCATACACAGCCAACGACCCACCGTCCGGACGGTAACCGCAGTTCCGTCGAATGGAGCAGCAGCGCAGGCTCGGCGGCTGTGGCGGCGTCAGCCCAGCCCGGCCGTCCTCGCAGGAAAAACCCAGGCCGGCCCGACGGCGGGAGTCAAGCAGCCCCCATCGCGGGCAATCACGCCCGCCGGGCACCAGGATCGTATACAGGCGTCACACGGCCCCGCTGCCTGACTCGGTCGAGCAGGGTCAGGCGGTGGTCCGCCGGCGGCCGGCGAACGCGCCGTACGCCAGGCCCGCAGCGCCGACGACGACACCGACGACACCGAGGACGCGAGCCGCGGTGTCACTGCTGCTCATGTGGCTCATGG
This sequence comes from Streptomyces carpinensis, assembly GCF_002154505.1. Lineage (GTDB taxonomy): Bacteria > Actinomycetota > Actinomycetes > Streptomycetales > Streptomycetaceae > Streptomyces > Streptomyces carpinensis. Next base: position 45,608 of record NZ_MUBM01000017.1, read on the forward strand.
CGGTGGCCGTGGTCTCCTGGACGACGGGCTTGGAGTCGTCGGTGGCTTGCTGGGCCGCAGCTGCGGGGGCGTCGCTGTCGGCGGCGGCAGCCAACTGGAGTACGGGCGCCGGGTTGTCGGGCTCGGCCTGTCCGTTCTGCGGCACCTCGATCCAGCGGACGACCTCCTTGTCGGAGTACGTCTGCAGTGCCTTGAAGACGAGCTGGTCGGCGTCCTCGGGCAGCTGGCCGACGGAGACCGGGAACTTCTGGAAGTAGCCCGGCTCGACGCCCTTGCCGTCGGCGGTCCAGGTGACCTTGGTGACGGCCTCGGAGATCTCCTTGCCGTGCACCTGCAGCGGCTTGGCCAGCTTGGACTTGGTGATCTGGATCTTCCAGCCGTCCATCGGCTGCGGGGCGACCGAGGACAGCGGGTGGTCGGTGGGGAAGTTGACCTCCAGCTTGGTGGTGGAGGCGTTGTCGCGCTCGTTGGGGACCTTGAAGTCGACGACGGTGTAGCCGCCCTTGGCCGCGGTACCCTCCGGCTGCACGGAGACGTGCGCGAACGCGGGGACGGACACGGCGAGGACGGCCGCGCCCGCGAGGACGCCGACGGTGGCGAGCCGAGAGGTCTTGCGGCTGACGGCCTTCATGGCAGAGGGCACTCCACATCGGGTCAGTTCCAGTGGTCACCGGTGCATACCCGAGCGTGGCAGTGGTGAAGAGCAACGCGCGAGCGCATGTGGGTGACCCTGTCCGGAGGTGGACACGCGCGCGTGCCGCACGAGGACGGTCGCTGCGTCAGGCAACGCTGGCCCCGTCGTGGCGGTAGCGTTGTCGGCCGGATGGGATCTCGTACCGAGGCATGGGGGCGATTCATGAACCAGCAGTTGAACCTGGTCACATTGGGTGTCGAGAACTTGAAGGTCAGCCGCCAGTTCTACAGCCATGGCCTGGGCTGGACACCGCTGCTCGATCTGGATGAGATCGTCTTCTACCAGATCGGCAAGGGCCTGGTCCTGGCGCTCTTCCCTCTGGCTGACCTCGGTGCCGACACCGGACATCCGGCGACAGCGGGCACGCCCTTCACCCTCGCCCAGAACCTCGACTCACCCGCCGAAGTCGACGAGGCCGTGCAGCGGGCCCGTGCGGCAGGGGCGACTGTCCTCAAAGAACCGCAACGCGCGGCGTTCGGCGGCTACCACGGCTACTTCGCGGACCCCGATGGCCACCGCTGGGAGGTGTGCCACAACCCTGGCTGGTCGGTCGCGGACGACGGCACCGTGACACTGACGGCTGTCGAGGCGGCGGACGCGCAGGATTGATGCCGTTTCGACCCTCTTGGCCGTCGAGCTGTGCGGCGCTGAACACCGCCGCGGGCCGATCCGCTGCTCCCGCCGCAGCCGCACGACCCTGCTTCCGCGGTTCAGCGAAGAAGGCCTCCAGACAATAGCTGTACGCAGAGTGATCGAGCCCTCCGTACAGGCCGACCGGCCGCCCTCCGCTCCGCAGGCCTGGGCGGTACGGTCACGGCCCTCCGGCAGCAACTTGCCGGAAGGCTCGGTCGTTCAGGGCGATCTGCACTCACCGCTGTTGGGCCAGGAGACTCGCCCGCCGCCCGCTCGGCCCGGACCGGACCGAGCCGCATTCACCGGCATTCAGAGCCATCGAGCGTCATCGAGACGACGCCATTTGTCCCAGTTCACTGCCTTGTCGCAGGCCACGTCAGAGAGTCGGGGCCGATTCCCGTCCGCCTTCGTCCCTCTCCCCCGTACGGCAGCGTCTGCGCTGGGCGTCGACGCGTTCCGTCAGTCCCCGGGCGTCGAGGAACTCCAGCAGCGGGACGGCGACCCTGCGGGTGGTGTCGAGCGCCTTGCGGGCCTCGCTGAGGGTGAAGGGCTGCGGCAGTCCGCGGAGCACCTCGGCGGCCCGGGCGTCCGACCCCGGGAGCAGGACGACGGCGTCGGTGATCCGCAGCAGCGCGCCCGCGCGGACGGCGGCGGCCACGGTCCGGCGGGTGAGCCCGAGTTCCGTGAGCCGGTCGGCCTCCGGCGCGCGGAACGGCGCCTTCTCCAGCTCCTGCCGTACCGCGTCGACGGCGGCCTGGACGGGCGGGGGCAGGCAGGGGCTGCTGCTGTCGGGGCGGTACAACCGGCCCTGACGGCACAGCAGTCGGCTGTCGCCCGGGGTGTCGGCCAGGGCGTCCACCAGGGCCCGGTCGGGAAGCCCCAGCAGCCGCCGGGCCGCCTCGGTCGGCAGGCCCGGTTCCATGGGGTGCTGCCGTGCGTGCCGCTCGACCTCGGCGGCCAGGCGCTCGCGCAGCCGGGCCCAGTGCGCCGGGTCGGCGAGCCAGTCGCCGGTGACCGGCTCGCCGGGCGCGGGCACACCCATCGCCAGCAGGTCCGTACGGCGGACGAGCCGGCGGCGCCGCAGTTCCGCCGCGCCGTCGGGACGCCCCGTCATCTCCGCCAGCTGCGCCGCCCTGGCCCGGCCCGCGCCCCGCCGGGCCAGGCGCGGTGGGCGCACGTCCAGCACGACCACGGCGAAGGGCGGGCGTCCGCCGCCCGGTTCGCGCAGCACCGCCCGGTCCCCGACGCGCAGCGGCAGCGGCCGGCTCAGCGTCAGCCTGGCGGTGTCGTCGCCCAGGGGTCGGACGGTCACGGGCACCGCGGCGGTGCCGATGTGCAGGCCCACCGTCCGGGGCAGCCGGTCCACGGTCTCGCCGGTGACGCGGACGTCGACCAGGCCGGTGAGCAGCCACCGGTCCGGGGCCAGCAGCACCTGACCGCGCCGCAGCTCACCGTCCCGGTCCCCGTGCACGTTGACCGCCACCCGCGCCACCCCGCTGACGACGGTCCGCTCCTGCTGGAGGCACTGCAGTCCGCGCACCCGCAGCACCGCCGAGCCGTCGCCGGTCGCCAGCCGGTCCCCGATGCGCAGGGTGCCGGCGCCCAGCGTGCCCGTCACGACGGTGCCGTGTCCGCGCACCGTGAAGGCCCGGTCCAGCCACAGCCGTACGTCGGCGTCGGCGGACGGTACGGGCAGCGTGCGGGCGAGCCGGGACAGCTCGGTGCGCAGGCCGTCCAGTCCGGCGCCGGTCACCGCGCTCACCGCGACGGAGGGGACGGGACCCAGCGAGGTCTCGGCCAGCCGCCGCAGCGCGTCGGCGCGCACCGGTTCGGGGTCGGCGAGATCGCTGCGGGTCACGGCGAGCACGGCGTGCCGTACGCCGAGGGCGTCCAGGATCGCCAGGTGCTCCTGCGACTGGGGCTGCCACCCCTGGTCGGCGGCGACCACGAACAGCACGGCGGGCACGGGACCGACCCCGGCCAGCATGGTGGCCACGAACCTCTCATGCCCCGGCACGTCCACGAAGGCCAGGTGCTCGCCGTCCGCGTCCGGCCCCGTCCATACGAAGCCGAGGTCGAGGGTGAGTCCGCGGCGCTGTTCCTCCGCGTAGCGGTCGGGCTCCATCCCGGTCAGCGCCCGCACCAGGGCGGACTTGCCGTGGTCGACGTGGCCCGCGGTGGCCAGAACCCGCATGGCGCCCACCTACCTTTCCGCCCTCGGGGTGGCCGACCGTACGGCCTCGGCCAGCCGGTCGTCGTCCTCCTGTGCCACCGCCCGCAGGTCCAGCAGGCATCGCCCGGCCTCCAGGCGGCCCACCACGGGGACGGTGCCGGTGCGCAGCACGGCCGCGTACGGCTCCGGCAGCGACAGGGCGGCGCTGGGCAGGGTCACGCCCGGTGCGCCCCCGCCGCCGACCGTGGCGGTGCTGGCGACGGCCCGTACGTCGGCACCGGCGGCGCTCAGCGCGGCGGCGAGCCGTTCGGCGCGGCGCATGAGTTCCCGCGGGTCGGCGGTCAGGGACGCGGCGGTCGGGGTGCCGGGGCCCGTGAGGGTCGCCTCCAGCGCGGCCAGGGTGAGCTTGTCCACGCGCAGCGCACGGGCCAGGGGGTGCCGGGACACGGCGCGGACGATGTCCTCGTCGCCGAGGAGCAGTCCGCACTGGGGTCCGCCGAGCAGCTTGTCCCCGCTGGCGGTGACCAGCGACGCGCCGGCCCTCAGCTGCGTCTCGGCATCGGGCTCGTCGGGCAGCAGCGGGTGCGGGGCGAGCAGCCCGGAGCCGATGTCGACGACCACCGGCACGCCGAGTGCCGCCAGTTCGCGGGTCCCGGCGGCGCGGGTGAAGCCGGTGATGCGGAAGTTGGAGGGGTGGACCTTCAGGACGAAGGCGGTCTGAGGGCCGATGGCGTCGGCGTAGTCCTCGACGCCCGTGCGGTTGGTGGTCCCGACCTCGCGGAGCCGGGCACCGGTGGAGACCAGCAGGTCCGGCAGCCGGAAGCCGTCCCCGATCTCCACCATCTCCCCGCGGCTGATGACGATCTCCCGGCCGGTGGCGAGCGCGGTGGCGGCGAGGACGAGGGCGGCGGCGCCGTTGTTGACGACGTGTGCCGCGGCGGCGGACGGCACCCGGCCGCGCAGCGCGTCCAGGGCGGAGCGGCCCCGGCGGGCCCGGACACCGGTCCGCAGGTCCAGCTCGACGTCGGTGGGTCCGGCGGCGTCCAGCACCGCCTGCCGGGCCGCCGCCGACAGCGACGCCCGGCCGAGGTTGGTGTGCAGCAGCACGCCGGTGGCGTTGATCACCGGTCGCAGCCCGCAGGCCGCGCGCGGCAGCAGCGTCACCGCCCTGTCCGCCACCTCCTCGGGCGGGAGCCCGCCGTGGCGAGCCTGCCGCTGTGCCTGCCGGACGGCGGCTTTCACGGGTCCCGGCCCCAGCCGCGCCGCCGCCTCCAACAGGCGCGGGTCGCGCAGGACGGCATCGGTGCGCGGAATCCGCCGTCGCGGGTCGGTGTCGGTGCCCGCCCGCGTGGGCCCGGAACGGTGGCCGGGGCCGTCGCCTCCGGCCGGTCCCGCGCCGTGCCGATCCGTCTCGCTCTCCTCCGCGACCCGCTGGTCCACGCGGCCCCTCCGTTCCTGGCCCGGCCTCACGGCTGTGCAGGCGCCACGCCCATCGTCTCCCGGTCCCCGCGGCCGCCCGTACGACACGCCGGTACCCCGGCAGCGGCGGGCGATGCGTCCGCACGCTCGGGGCCGACCGCGTGCCGGCCGCCCCCGCTGTCACGGAGGCGGCCGGTTGCCGAAGGTGCTGTCGTCAGGGGTCGAGGGACCGGTCGTCCCTCGCGGGTCGTCGACGAAGTGGCTCTGCACGGCGCGCCAGCGGTCCCGGAAGCCCTGTTCCTCGTCCGCAGTCGGCAGCCGGGGTGTCTCCTCGTCGGGAGCCGTCGGCTGCGCCGGGGCCGTGTCCGTGCCCGTTGCCGGAGTGGTGCCGGTGTCCCTGTCCGTACCTGCGGTGGTGGACTGCTCCCCGGTGGGTCGCCGAGTCGCGCCTCGCCCGTGCTCTCGCCGGGACAGACCGGGGCCGTGGAGGCAGCTCCCTCCGGCTGTCCGGTGCCCGGTGGGCGTGGTGTGCCGTGGGCCGCCGGGCCACCGGAGGTCTCCTGGGCGAGACCCTCGGGGGACGGACCGCCACCGAAGCGGCTCGGTTTCTCGTTGCTGCGCACGGTGTTCCGTTCCTCCCTGCCGGGCGGGCGCCGCGCACCGGCCGCATCATGCGCATTCGTGACTCTTTCCCGGCGTTTCATTCCTTTGCCGCGCACCCGTTTGCCCGCCCTCCATGCCTTCGCGGCACACCTGTTTGCCCATCCTCCATGCCTTCGCGGCGCATTTGTCTGCCCGCTTTGTACGTCTCAGTCGCGCACCCGTGCTGCGCGCCTGAGTGCACTGCCACCTGCGCATGCCGTTCTCCTGCGCCTTTTCCGGCCGGAGCCAAGGGTGTTGCCGAGGCGCCGCTCGAGATGCCGACCGACCGCGATGCGGTTAGCGTCTTTAGATGAGAGCCGCAACGGGGGCACGCCCCGTCCGGCGTGGTCTCCACAGAGGGGGCCCGTTGCCACAACGCTCGCCCGTGGCATCCGACGCGGGCGGGAAGTGGCGTCGGAGACAGAGACGTGCTTCTCACATACAGCGGCGACACCTCAGACCGCGCCGCACATTCCCATCCACTCGGTGCGCGCGGCCATCATCCTCGTGCGGTTGACTCGCGCGAGACGATGGAAGGAAAGGTATTTCCCATGCGAGCACAGCGCGTTAGGCGTCTCTTCGCCGTGTCCGCGGCCGGCATCGTCCTGGCCGGTGGGGCTGCGATCGGCGCAGCGGGGACCGCTTCGGCTCACGACTCGACCTACGACAGCCACTCCAGCTACAGCAGGGGCTGCGGCGGTGGCGACGACTGGTGGGGCGGCGGCGGAGACCACGGCGGCCGCGGCGGCCACCACGGGTACTACGGCGACCGCGGGGACTTCCGCGGCGGCGGAGACCACGGCGGCGACCATGGCGGCCGCGGTGACCACGGCGGCGACCACGGTGGCGACCACGGTGGACGCGGCGGCGACCACGGTGGGCGCGGCGGCTACTGAGGCCGCTGGTCCGGGAACTGAGTCTCCGACGCACCACTGATCCAACAACAGCCGCGGTGTGCGATCCGGTACTGGACCGCACACCGCGGTGTGTCCGCACCCGCGCGGGACTCAGCCGCTCGCGTTCTCGACGCGCAGCCGTACCTGGTCCTCCAGCCGCCGCAGGCTGTCGTCGAGGGCCTGAAGAGCCGCCCGCTCGCCCGGGTCGTGGCTGTCCTCGAAGAACGACAGGTGCACGGTCACCTCGCTGGCGCCGCCGCCGATGCCGGCGACCTGGAGCCAGCCCGCGTAACTGCCCTGCTCGCGGGTCCCCCACTCGATGCGCATCTGCTCGCGCTCGGCACGCAGCAAGGCCGATGTGTCCTGGTCGGTCTGGTCCTCGTGCACCGTGACGGCGGGCGGTTCCTCGGCGTGCACGTGCAGGGCGTCCGGCAGCCAGGCGTCGAGCTGGCCGACGTTGGCGGCCTGGTCGAAGACCTGCTCCGGCTGAGCGGGCATCGTGCGTGAACGTTCGTACTCGGACATCGCGGCACCGTTCCTCTGCTGATCGGAGGCTGTACCTGGAACGCGTGCCCCTTCTGCCGCGGCCGAAAAGCTCCGGGAGCCGCCACGCTAGGGCGGTGCCGACCGCAGCGCGGACAGGACCGCCCAGACGACCGAGACGAACGGGACGGCGACGATGGCACCGATCACACCGGCGACGATGCTCCCGGCGATGACGGAGACGGCGACGACGAGCGGATGCAGGCGGACCGCCCAGCTCATCACCAGGGGATGCAGGACGTGCCCCTCGATCTCGCCGATGACGACGATGAGCACCAGCACGGCCAGCGCCGTGATCGGGCCGCGCCCGGCCAGGGCGACAATCGTGGCCACGCCGAGCGCGACCGGCGAGCCCACCAGCGGCACGAACGTCGCGAAGAACTCCAGCAGCATCAGCGGCAGCGCGAGCGGCACCCGCAGCAGGAACAGGGCGACACCGACGAGTACGGCGTTGGAGGCGGCCACGAGGATGATGCCGCGGGTGTACCCGGCGAAGGCACGCCAGGCCGCGTGTCCGGCCCGGTCCCACCTCGGGCGGGCCCCGCCGGGCAGCAGCACGTCGCGCACCCAGCGCCAGAGGCGGTCGCCGGAGTGGATGAAGAAGACCGAGATGAACAGCGCGAGCGCCCCCGCGGTCACCAGCTCCACGATGCGGCCCAGGCCGCTGAGGGCGCTGTTGAGCAGGCTCGCCCGGTGCGCGGACAGATAGGCCAGGAGCTGGTCCTGCAGCGCGGAGAGCTTGCCGTGACTGATCCGGAAGGGCGGGCGCTGAAGCCACTGCTCGATCCGGTGGATGCCGCCCCGCAGCTCGTTCGCCAGCTTCCCCCACTCCCCCGCCACCGCCTCGCCCACGAGGGCGAGCAGGCCGAACACGAACAGCATGCTGCCCACCAGGACGACGGCGACGCACAGCGGCCGCGGCAGCAGCCGGTTCAGCAGGTCGGCGAGGGGACGCAGGACCGCGGTGACGACGAGCGCGATGAAGAAGGCCACCGCGATGAGGTGGAAGCGGCCCAGGACCGTGAAGACGCCGTAGACGACGACGCCGACGAGGATGAGCCGCCAGGCGTAGGCCGCGGCGACGCGCAGCCAGGGCACCGTCCGCTCGGCCAGGGGGTGCTCGGCGGCGGGGACCGTCGTAGCGGAGCGCGAACGCGGCGGCAGCTTCACGGAGTGCGCCGGCCGGCTGCCCAGCACCACCGGGCCCGACCGGCGCCCGCGGCGCCGCCCGGACGCCGGAGTGCCCGCATCCGCCACCGCGCCTCCCGTTGCCGACCGACGGTCACGTCCACAGCACGGTACGGGCCGCCCGGTCGGGTGTCCGGGCGCAACGCGCCAGGGCGCCGGTCATCGGGCGAACACGGATGCCCGTCCGGCGCAGGTGGCGCCGATCACGGCGTGGTCGCCTCGAGCAGGTCGGGGCCGTTGTTGCGGACGTCGTTGACGGCCGTCGAGACGGGCCGGGCGTCCAGGTGGCCGCCCGCCGGAGGGCTCAGCAACTCCCGCAGCCCGCCGGGGTCCTGATGGCGGGGGTCGAGCCAGGCGTCGTAGTGGTCCGGGGTGAGGGCGAGCGGCATGCGGGGGTGCACGCGGCCGGCCGCGTCGGTGGCCTCGGTGGTGAGGACGGTGCACGTCGTCACCCAGGCGGAGGGGTCGTCGTCCCGCGCCACCTCCGGGTCGCGCCAGTACTCGTACAGACCGGCGAGCGCCATCACCCGGCCGTCCTCGGGGTGGATGAAGTACGGCTGCTTGCGCGTTCTGCCGGTGTCCTCGGGCCCGGCCTTCTGCCACTCGTAGAAGCCGTCGGCGGGCAGCAGGCAGCGGCGTTTGACGAAGGCACGGCGGAAGGCCGGTTTCTCGTGCACGGTCTCCACCCGGGCGTTGATCAGCCGCGCGCCGATCCGCAGATCCTTCGCCCAGGACGGCACCAGCCCCCAGCGAAGCACCCTCAGTTCCCGGCGCGCCGAAGCCTCGTCACGGTCCTCTCGCGGGGTGCGCTCCAGAACGGCCCACACCTGGTCGGTCGGGGCGACGTTCCAGCTCGGCTCCAGTGCCTCCTCGGGGCGCCACTCGGTCACCCTGAAGTGCCGGACCAGGTCCTCGGGGCTGCGTGTGGAGACATAGCGACCGCACATGCCGCCAGGGTGCCACGCGCGGGCCCCGGCGGCCCGTTCCGCCTCGTCCCCGTCCGCGGAGAGGTGGTCTTACGGAGTGATGACGTGGTGGGCGCGGTCGTACGGTCCGGCGCGGTCGCCCGCCTAGCGTGGGCCGCATGCGCGTACTGGTCACCGGCGGTGCCGGGTTCATCGGGTCCCACGTCGTAAAGGCGCTGGCGGAGCGCGGGCACGAGCCCGTGGTGTTCGACCTGCGCGCCGCCGGTGATGACGTGCGGGACCGGGATGCGGTCGGCCGCGCGCTGTCCGGCGTGGACGCCGTGTGCCACCAGGCGGCGATGGTCGGCCTCGGCAACGGCGTCCTGGACGCGGCCGAGTACGTCTCCCGCAACGACCTCGGCACCGCCGTCCTGCTCGCCTCGATGGCCGAGACGGGGGTGCGGCGCCTGGTGCTGGCCGGGTCGATGGTGGTCTACGGGGAAGGGCGGTACGAGTGCCGGGACCACGGGGTCGTGCGGCCGGGTCCGCGGGCCGTGCGCGACCTGGACGCGGGCCGGTTCGATCCGTTGTGCCCGCGGTGCGGCCGGGTGCTCTGCCCGGGACTGGTCGGTGAGGACGCCCCGGCCGATCCCCGGAACGTCTACGCGGCGACCAAGCTGGCCCAGGAGCACCTGGCGGCGGCCTGGGCGCGGTCGACGGCGGGGGCGGCGGTGTCGCTGCGCTACCACAACGTCTACGGGCCCCGGATGCCCCGCGACACCCCGTACGCGGGTGTCGCCTCCTTCTTCCGTTCCGCGCTGGCCCGCGGCGAGGCGCCGCGCGTCTTCGAGGACGGCCGGCAGCGGCGCGACTTCGTGCATGTGCGGGACGTGGCCGCGGCCAACGTCGCGGCGCTGGAGGCGGACGCCCCGCCCGGCGTGCTCACCGTCTACAACACCGGCAGCGGCGTTCCGCACACGGTCGGCGCGATGGCGCGGGAACTGGCCGCCGCGTACGGCGGGCCCGAGCCCGTCGTCACCGGGGAGTACCGCCTGGGCGACGTACGGCACATCACCGCGGACTCCTCACGGCTGCGGGCCGAGCTGGGCTGGAAGGCCGAGGTCGGCTTCGAGGAGGGGATGCGGGAATTCGCCCGGTCAGCCCTGCGTGACGAGAACCCCGAGGGCTTCACTCCGCGGTAGGCGCCTGGCGGGGGCGGGTGGTCGCGTCGCGGTGTGCGCCCGGGTCGTTCGGCGGGGGCGGGGCTCAGGTCTCCGCCGTGGGCAGGGTCACCTCGAAGCGGCAGCCGCCGGGGATGTTGCGTACGGCGGTGTGCCCCTGGTGGGCCTCGACGATGCCCCGGACGATGGCGAGCCCCAGGCCGGCGCCGGCCGGGGGCGTTCGCGCGTGGGTGCCGCGCCAGCCGGTGTCGAAGACCCGGGGCAGGTCCTCCTCGGGGATGCCGCCGCAGCCGTCACTGACCGACAGGACGACGCCGTCGGGCGAGCGTTCGGCGGCGACGGCGACCGTGCCGTCCGCGGGTGTGCGACGGATCGCGTTCACCAGCAGGTTGCCCAGCACACGGCTCATCTCCTTGCCGTCCACCTCGATCGGGACCGGCTCCACCCGGTCGCCCACGAGGCGCACGCCGTACTCCTTGGCCAGCGGGTCCGCCCCGGCGAGGGCGTCGCCGACGAGGTCGTACAGCGAGATCCGCGAGCGGGTCAGGGCGAGGCTGCCCGCGTGGATGCGGGAGAGCTCGAACAGGTCTCCCACCATGTCGTTCAGGCGCTCCACCTCGGCCCGGATCTGCCGGAGGTAGCGGTCCGGGTCGGTGGCGACCCCGTCCTCCAGCGCCTCCGACATGGCGCGCAGCCCGGCCAGCGGGGTGCGCAGGTCGTGCGAGATCCAGGCGACGAGCTCCCGGCGCGAGGACTCCAGGGCGCGCTCGCGCTCCCGGGACTGGGCGAGCCGCGCGCTGGTGGCGGCCAACTCGCGGCTGAGGGACTCCAGTTCGGCGGTCGCCGGGACGACGGGCGCGGAGAAGTCGCCGCCGTCGCCGAACGAGCGGGCGGCCAAGGCGAGTTCCCGGCTGCGGGCCACGACCCAGCGGCCCAGCAGAAGCGCGGTGACCAGGGAGACCACCGCCGCCATCGCCACCACGGTCGTGACGACGGACAGGTCGTGCGAGGACAGGAACATCGCCTGCGCCACCACCAGGGTCCCGGCCAGCATCGCGCCCACCGCCACGGCGGCGACCACCGCGAGGGAGGCGGTGAGGGAGCGCCGGCGGATCAGCCGCAGCACACCCGCCCCGGCCAGGCCGGTCGCGGCGGCGCCGAGGAAGGCGTACAGGGCGATCAGCAGCATGTCACGCACGGTCAGCTCCCTTCGCCCGCTCGTGCGGTGGGGTCGAAGCGGTAGCCGACGCCCCACACGGTCTGGATCAGGCGGGGCCGGGCGGGGTCGTCCTCCACCTTGCCGCGCAGCCGCCGGACATGGACGGTGACCGTGGAGAGGTCGCCGAAGTCCCAGCCCCACACCTCGCGCATCAGGTCCTCCCGGCTGAAGGCGCGGCCGGGGTGCGTCAGGAAGAAGGCGAGCAGGTCGAACTCGCGCAGAGTGAGGGCGAGTTCGGACCCGTTCTTGGTGGCGCGGCGGGCGGCCGGGTCGACGGCGAGACCGGCCGCGGCCGGTGGCCGCGCCGCGGCGGCGGGCCGGGTGCGGCGCAGCACCGACTCCACGCGCAGGACGAGTTCGCGGGGGCTGAACGGCTTGGTGACGTAGTCGTCTGCGCCGACCTCCAGCCCCAGGATGCGGTCGTCCTCGTCGCCGCGGGCGGTGAGCATGATGACCGGCACCGGGCCTTGTCCGCGCATCCGGCGGCACACCTCCAGGCCGTCCATGCCGGGCAGCATCAGGTCCAGCACCACCAGGTCCGGCCAGTGGGCGGCGGCGCGGGCCAGCGCCGTCGGCCCGTCCCCGGCCCGGTCCACGACATGGCCCGCTCGGTCAAGGTAGCCGGAGACCACCTCGGCGACGGTGGGGTCGTCCTCCACGACCAGGACGCGGGCGGCCGGGGCCGGCCGCCGCTCGGCGGCTTCGGCGTCGCGACCGCCCGCTGAGGGCTCGTACGGCTGCTGCATGCGTCCAGCCTGGCACCACGGCCCCCGGAGTGCCGCCGCCGGTCGCCTCCCGGCCTCCGACGTCCGCGTTTCGTAAGAAGCCGACATCCGGTATGCCCTTTTTGTGTTCGTAGGGTGAGAGCCGTGACGACCTCTCCCACACCACCGGACGTCGACGTGGTGCTCCCCTGCCTGAACGAGGCCGACGCCCTGCCCTGGGTGCTCGCCCGTATCCCCGAGGGCTGGCGCGCCCTGGTCGTGGACAACGGCTCCACCGACGACTCGGCCACGCTGGCGCGTCAACGGGGCGCGACCGTCGTGCCCGAGCCGCGCCGCGGGTTCGGTGCCGCCTGCCATGCGGGGCTGACCGCCGCCACCGCCGAGATCGTGTGCTTCTGCGACTGCGACGGCTCGCTCGACCCGGCGCTGCTGGTGCCCTTCGTCCGCGAGGTGCGCAGCGGCGCGGCCGACCTGGTGCTCGGCCGGCGCCGGCCGCAGGGCCGGGGCGCCTGGCCCGCGCACGCCCGGGCCGGGAATCTCGTGCTCGCCCGGATGCTGCGCCGCCGCACGGGTCTGCGCCTGCACGACCTGGGCCCCTTGCGGGCGGCGCGCCGTGCGCCGCTGCTCGCCCTCGGCCTCACCGACCGCCGCAGCGGCTATCCGCTGCAGATGGTCGTGCGCGCCGCCGACGCGGGCTGGCGCGTCACCGAGCACGACGTGCCGTACCTGCCGCGGACCGGCGCCTCGAAGGTGACGGGCACCTGGCGCGGGACCTGGCAGGCGGTGCGGGACATGAGCCGGGTGCTGGCCGAACCGGGCCCCCACACCGCCTCCCGAGTCCCTGCGGAGCCGCACAGCACCCGGGGAGTGCCACGGTGACCACGCTGCTCGTCATCGCCAAGGAGCCGCTGCCGGGGAGGGTCAAGACCCGGCTGACGCCGCCGTTCACCCCGCGGGAGGCGGCAGAGCTCGCCGAGGCGGCCCTCACGGACACCCTGCTCGCCGTGGCCGCGGCTCCCGCCGCACGGCGCGTCCTCGTCCTCGACGGCGCGCCCGGCCCCTGGCTGCCGCCCGGCTTCGACGTCGTGCCGCAGTGCACGGGCGGCCTGGACGAGCGGCTGGCCGCGGCCTTCGCGGGCTGCACCGGACCGGCCCTGCTGATCGGGATGGACACCCCGCAGGTGACACCGGAACTGCTCACCGTGGACCTCGCCTCCTGCGACGCGTGCATCGGCCCGGCCGAGGACGGCGGCTTCTGGGCTCTGGGGCTGGCCGAACCGGACCCCTCGCTGCTGCGGGGCGTGCCCATGTCGACGGCCGTGACGGGCGCCGTGCAGCGGGAAAGACTCGTCGCCGCGGGTCTGCGGGTGCGCGATCTGCCGCGGCTGCGCGACGTGGACACCGCCGCCGACGCCAGGGCGGTCGCCGCCCGCGCCCCGCGCAGCCGGTTCGCCGCGCGGCTCGCCCACTGCACGGCGGTCACCGGCCGATGAGCACCGCCCACGAGATCGCGCCGACCACCGGCCCGGGCCCGACCGCACCGGCGTCAGGGACCACGCGGACCACCGATGGGCGTGCGGGGGCTGCGGGCGCGCCCGCGGGGACCGCCGACAGGCCCGAAGGCAGTGCGGCCGGGCCCGCATGGACCGCCGACGGGCCCTACTCCGCCGCCCTGCGCACGGGCCGCGGGCCGCTCTTTCTGCGTCGCGCCGACGGGTGGCTGCTGCCGCTGGAGGTCGAACGGTGGTGCGCCGACCCCGACGCGGTGGATCTGGAGGTGCTGGGCCGCTGCGAGGGGACGGTGCTCGACGTCGGATGCGGGCCGGGCCGGCTGGTCGCGGCGCTCGCGGCGCGGGGACGGCCCGTTCTGGGCATCGACGTCAGCGAGGCCGCCGTGGCCCGTACCGTCGGCCTCGGCGGGCCGGCGCTGCGCCGCTCGGTCTTCGAACCGCTTCCCGGTGAGGGCCGGTGGGACACCGCGCTCCTGATGGACGGCAACGTCGGCATCGGCGGTGAGCCGCACGTCCTGCTGTGCCGGCTGGCCCGGCTGCTGCGGCCGGGGGGCCTGCTGATCGTCGAGGCCGCGCCCGTGGACGTCGACGAACGCGTCGAGGTCCAGGTCGTCCATCCGGCGGACGCGGGAGGCGGCGCGGGCAGCCCCTTTCCCTGGGCGCGGGTCGGCGCTCCGGCCCTGCTGTGCCACGCCGAGCGGGCGGGCTGGCGGGCCGTCGATCAGTGGACGGCCGGCGGCCGGTGCTTCGCCGCCCTGCGCAGCCGCAGTACGAGGACCAGCGCCGAACCCCCGAAGAGCACGGCCGTGATCAGCAACCAGCGGGCGAGGAAACCGTCCGGCGGCAGGCCGGTGGCGAGCAGGTAGCGCCGCCGGTCCACCTGGCCGGCGATCAGCGGGAACCACACCAGGAGCAGCAGCCCTGACAGGGCCGCCGGGATCCGGACGTACGCCACCCACGGGCGGCGGCCGGCCCGTCCCGCGGCCCGCAGGACGGCGCGGTCGGCCGCCGCGTACAGCGGCAGCAGCACGAGGTCGTGCAGCAGCGCCGCCCCCACGAACCACAGCGCGACCCCCCGCCAGTCACCGGCGAAGAGGCGCACCCCCGCGTATCCGGCCAGCGCGAACGAGCAGGCCAGCAGCAGAAGCCGCAGCGGGCTGCCGAGGGGGAGGCGGCGCGGGCGAGGAACGCGGCGGGCACGAGGGGCGGACGGCGTACGCAGGAAGCGGGGGAGGCGCGGCATGCGCGCGATGCGCGGCGTTATCACAGGGCTCCGAAGGTCAGCCGGGCCACCCACTTGGTGTTCAGCACACCGGGTGCCGCGGGCACGATGACGCGGGCCGGGTAGCCGTGGTCCGGGGTCAGGTCCTCGCCGTTGACGTACAGGGCGAGCAGGGAGAGCGGGTCACGCACCTGGTTGGCGCGCAGCCCGGCCCGCCGGAAGGCACCGTGCCGCTGGAGCGACTCCACGAGGACGTCGGGGACGCCGTCGGCGTCCCCGTAGCCGACGAGCGCCGCAAGGTCGCTCAGCCGGACACCGCGCCACCACTGGTCGGAGGTCGACCAGCCCTCCACGCAGGCGATGGGCAGCGCGGAGCTGTGCAGGGGCAGGCGGAGCAGATCGGCGCGGCCGAGCCGAACGGTGCCGGTGCGGCCGGTGACGACCAGCCGCCATGCCTCCTCGCTCGTCTCGGCCGCATCGATCCCGGCGTACGCGGCCGTCTTGTTGATCTGGAAGCCGCCCGGGCCGGTGCCGGGGTCGGCGCCGCCGTGCGGGGCCAGCAGGGCGGTCTGCCGCAGCGGTCCGTCGAAGCTGCGGCCCGCCGTGGTGGCGAACAGCAGCAGCGAGCCGCCCCCGACCAGCCACAGGGCCCCACGGCGCGACACGCTGGGCGGATCCGGTCGGGGGGACACCAGGTCCCCCTCCTCGCGCTTCGGCGTGGGTTCGCCGTCCGCTCCGCGTGCGCGGCGCACGTGCCGCAGCGCCGTGGGCAGCTTCAGGGCGACGTGGACGGCGAAGGCGGCGAAGAAGACCCAGGCGCCGTAGAAGTGCAGTGGGTAGAACGAGCCGGGGAAGACGTAGTCCAACTGGACGTTGAGCACCCCGGTGACGAACTCGAACAGGCCGCCCCCGACCAGCAGGAGCAGCGAGATCCGTTCCAGCGCGTGGGTGAGGGACCGGGCCGGCGGCAGCGCGAACAGCCGGGGCACGACCGACCACAGCTTGGCCAGCAGGACCGGGATCAACGTGATCCCGAGCGTCACGTGGACGCCCTGCGTGAGCCGGTACAGCCAGCGCGGACGCGTCGGCCAGTCGAAGAGGTAGAAGCCCAGGATCCCCTTGCCGGGGGTCTGGTCGTTCACCGGTGTGAGGCCGGGGTTGTAGGCGGCGTACGACACCAGCCCGGTCACGAACAGCACGGTGATGCCGGCGAGCAGCACCAGTCCGAGCACCGAGGTGAACCAGGGACCGCGCAGCGGGCTGCGCCAGAAGCCGGGAGAGCTCGGGAGCCGTCGATCGCTCATGTGATGACGGTAGGCCGCCGACCGCACATGAAGGGGTGCTCAACCCATGACGAAACACTGACGTCCGAGCCGCGGACCGGCGCTTTCACCGTCCGCCGCCCTAGCGTGCCGATGTGATCCGCACTCTTCTCCGCGACCTGTACGCCGTCGTGGCCGCCGTCCTGCTCGTCGTGGCAGCGGTCGTCGTCGGCCGCCGCATCCAGTCGGCCCACCACACGCTGTTCGTCCACTGGCCCCCGCTGTTCGCCGACTGGGATCCCCACGTGGGGCCGGGCACACCGGCCGCCGTGCTGGTGGCCGCGGCGGTGGTCGCCTACGGGCCGGCCCTCGCCCTGCGGCTGCCGTGGCGTGCGCTGCTCGCCGCCGCCTGGGGCACGGCCATGGCCTGGACCTGGTCGCTCGCCCTCGTCGACGGCTGGCACCGCGGCGTGGCCGGACGGCTCACCACCGCCAACGAGTACCTGCGGGTCATCGGCCGCTTCCACGACATCCCGGCCACGCTGCGTGACTTCACCCACCACATCGTGGCCGGCTCCCCGGCCCCGTGGCCCGCCCATGTCGCCGGCCACCCTCCGGCCGCGACGCTCACCTTCGTGCTGCTCGACCGCGTCGGGCTGGGTGGCGGAGGCTGGGCCGGCGCCTGGTGCATCACCGTCGGCACCACGGCGTGCGTGGCGGTGCTGGTGGCGGTGCGGGTGCTGGCCGGGGAGGATCTGGCGCGCCGGGCGGCGCCGTTCCTGGTGGCGGCGCCGGCCGCGGTGTGGGTCGGTGCGTCCGCCGACGGCTACTTCGCGGCCGTGGCCGCCTGGTTCGGGGCCCTGCTCGCCCTGGCGGTGCGCGGGCGGACGGGCGCCGGAAGGCGGGTGGCCACCACCGTGGGATCAGGGCTGCTGTTCGGCCTCACCTGCTACCTCTCCTACGGCCTCACGTTGTTCGCGCTGATCGGGGCGGGCGTGGTGCTGCTCGGGCGGCCACGACCGGGCGACCTGCTGCGCGGGCTCCCGCTGTTCCTGGCCGGGGTGGCCGTCGTTCCCCTGCTGTTCACCCTGGCCGGTTTCGACTGGTGGGAGGCCTACCGGCTGCTGGTCACGCGCTACTACCAGGGCGTCGGCGGCACCCGGCCCTACGGCTACTGGGTGTGGGCCAACCTGGCCTGCACCGTGCTCGTCACGGGCCTGGCGACGGCGGCCGGACTGGGCCGGGCGGCCACCACGCCGGCCTGCCTGCGCGCTGGTGCCGCGGGTGCTGCCGATGCCGATGCCGCCGGTGTCGCCGGTGACGGCGGTGCCGCCGGTGTCGTCGGTGGCAGCGGTGACGGCGGTGACGGCGGCATCAGCCACGGCGCCGGGTCGGTGACCGGCTCCGTGGCAGACTCCCGCGCCGAGGCCCGGCTCGCCGTGCTCGTGTTCTGTGCCCTGCTGGCGCTCGTCGTCGCCGACGTCTCCGGCATGAGCAAGGCGGAGACCGAACGCATCTGGCTGCCGTTCGCAATGTGGCTGCTCCCGGCCTGCGCACTGCTCACGCGTCCCCGTGTGTGGCTCGCCGCCCAGACCGCCCTCGCGCTGCTGATCAACCACCTGCTGTTGACCGGCTGGTGACCTACCGTCAAGAAGGTCACGAACATGTATCGGACATTCCACACTTCAACCTTCACGCAAGGCACACATGTTCGCTAAGTTGACGCCCAGGCCGCACGATGACCTCCGGCGAGTCCCGTCGGATCGTGCGGTCTCCGCCGAGTCCGGTACGCCGCACGGCAGCCGGAGCCGAGCACCCGATCGACATCGTGGTGAGTCGGCCCAAGCGCGGCCTACGGAAGGAGCACGTCTTCCTTGGCGCCGGAACGAACCTCGCCCTCGGGCGGCATCAGCCTCCCCGACCCGCGCGGCTCCCCTGGCTCGTCCACGGCCCCCGGCGACGGCGGGCCCAGCCGCGCCGAGGTTCAGCGGCGGGTCAGCAGCCTCTACGACCGGGCCGAGACCGCCACCGGCAACTACAACGCGACCCGCGCGATGAGCAGGGGGCGGCGCACGCGGGTGAACCCCGCCCCTCGGAACGCCTCCGGAGCTTCCGCTCCCGCGCTCGACGCCGTGGCCAGGGAGTGGTTCGACGCGACCCGTGCCCGGTTGGGCCCGTCCGTTCCGGCGGCCCTCCCACCCGGCCGCATGCCGCGACCGGGATCGGCCGGCTCCCTCGGGTCGGGCGCCGAGAGGCGTCCGGTGGACGGCTCGGACGGCCTGGGTGACTCGGGCCGCCCGGCCCGCTCGAGCGCCCTGAGCGGCGGTGGTCGACGGGACGCCGCCTCGCCCCTGCGGGAGCTGACGGCGGGCCCGACGGGTGCGCCGACGGCCCGTCAGTTTTCCGAACCGCCCGCGACGTTCCCGGCACCGGCGACGGCTGGCGACGCACGGGAGTTGCCCGCCTGGCCGGCCTCCGAGCCGACGGTCGCACCCGGGGCCGGTTCCGAGGTGTCCGGCACTCGGTCCGGCCTGGTCGCACGGTCACCGGAGCCGGCGTTGCGATCAGCGAGGGACCAGCTCCACAGGAAGCTCTCCGCGGCCCGCGACCTGTTGTCGCGGGGTGCCGCACTGGCAACTCCGCGCGCAACCTTCGCGGCCCGGCCGGCCGAGGAGCCCTGGCCCACCGCCTCCGAGCAGCGGTGGCTCACCGCCGCGCCGGAGTCGGCGTCCACGGCTTTCTGGCTCACCTCCGAGCCGGACTCGACCCGCCGGCAACCACCATCACCGCCGGTGCCCGGCCTGCCCGCCCCCTGGGAAACAGCCGGGCGCCACGACTCACCTGCCCCGCTTATCCCACCAGCGGCGCCGAACCCACAGCCGACCGTCGCAACGAACCAGGCCCTCGCCACGCCGGACCCCGGCCCGGGCGACGCCTCGCCGTACGGGAGGCAGGTGGCCAGGGTGCTCGACTTCGCCCGGGCGCAGATCGGCAAGCCCTGTGTCTGGGGAGCGACCGGGCCCGGTTCGTACGACTGCTCCAGCCTCGCCCAGGCCGCCTGGCGGGTCGCCGGGGTGGCCCTGCCCCGTACCGCCCTGGAGCAGGCCGCCTGCGGCACGGCGATCCACCCCGCCGAACTCCGGCCCGGTGACCTGGTCTTCTTCTACGGCGACGCCGGCCACGTGGGGCTCTGCACGGGCAACGGCACGATGGTCCACGCCCCGGGCCCGGGGGCGTCGATACGCGAGGAGTCGATCTTCTTCGCCGGCCCCCGGGCCGTCCACAGCGCGATCCGGCCCGCCTGAGCAGTCACCCGCTCTTGCGCCCCACTCCCGCGTACACCCAGTACTGCGACGGGTTCTCGGGGATCTCCTCCTCCCGGTCGGGGCGCCACAGCGGAACGTGCACCAGGCCGGGTTCGACCAGGTGGAAGCCGTCGAAGAGCGACTTGATCTCGTCGCGGGAACGGGCGGTGACCGGGGAGGTGGCCCGATCGCGGTAGAGCTGTCCGACGGCGGCGGCCGTGTCCGGGCGGTCCTCGTCCGTGGCGTGGGTGAGGGCCAGCCAGCTGCCCGCCGGCAGCGCGTCCCGGAAGGCGGCCACGATCCCTGCCGGATCCTCCTCCTTCGCGACGAAGTGCAGGATCGTGATCATCAGGACGGCGACCGGCTGCTCGAAGTCGATGAGTTCCCGTACACGCGGCGCGGACAGGACGTGGTCGGGGTGCCGGATGTCGGCGGACACGATCGTCGCGTCCGCGTTCTCGGCGAGCAGCGCCTCGCTGTGCGCGACGGCCACCGGGTCGTTGTCCACGTAGACCACCTTGGCGCCGGGTGCGCCGGCCTGGGCGACCTCGTGGACGTTGCCCTGCGTGGGGATGCCGGAGCCGAGGTCGATGAACTGGCGCACGCCGGCGTCGACCAGGAAGCGCACGGCACGGCCCAGGAAGGCGCGGTTGGCGCGGGCCAGGGTGCGCACCTGGGGGTCGATCGCCGTGAAGGCGGCCACCGCCTCCCTGTCGATGGCGAAGTTGTGCTCACCGCCCAGCATCGCGTCGTACATCCGGGCCACACTGGCCTTGCCCGGGTCCACGTGCCGCGGCAGCACGCCCTCGTCCTTCATGACCAACTCCCATGTCGATCAAACAACTTGACTCGGCATCATATAGTTGCCCACGGCACGCTCCTCCCTGCCGGCCCCACCCGGAAGGCAAACGACCCTGCGTAACACCGAACGCAGTGAGCCCAGAGAACCCGACGGCACTCCCCTCGTGGCGCCGCTGCGCCGTCGTGGGTACTTCTCGCCCGCGGCGGACGCCATCGGCAGCGAGCTCGACCTGCGGCTGACCGGCCGTCATGTCGTTCACGCGCTCGCCCCCGGTTTCTGCGACGCGGCCTCGGTGTACCTGCTGCAACGCTGGCTGCTGGAGGAGCAGGCGCACAGGGCGGCCGATCCGCCGCAGATCGAGGCCCGCCGGCTCGCGCTGCGCGTGGGCTCGGACGCCTCGGAGGAGTGGGAGCATCTGCTGCCGGTCGACGAGGTCCTCGTCTTCCCCCGCGAGACGCCGTACGCGCGTGCCGTCGCGACCGGGCAGTCGCAGCTGCTCGACGGCGTGGACGGGCACACCTTCGAACGGCTGCGCAGGACCGGCCACGACGACGCGGGGGTGAAGGCCCTGCTGGGCAGCGTGTCCTTCCTCATCGTCCCGCTACGGCTGCGCGGCACGGCCGTCGGTTTCATCGCCTGCACGCGCGGTCCGTAGCGGGAGCCCTTCGCGCGCGGCGAGGCCGTCGCCGTCGAGTCGCTCGGTGCCCGGGCCTGTGTGGCGCTCGACAACGCCCGGCGCTACGAGCGGGAGCGCCGCACGGCGCTGGCCATCCGCCGCAGTCTGCTCCCCGACACCGGCCAGGCCTTCGCGGGCTGCCGGGTCGCCCATGGCTACCGGCCCGCCGGGCAGGACGACGTCATCGGCGGGGACTGGTTCGACGTGCTGCCCCGGGCGGGCCGCCGCCTCGCCATGGTCGTCGGCGACGCCATGGGCCACGGACCGGAGTCCGCCGTCGCCATGATCCAGCTGCGTACCGCCGTCCGTACGCTGGCGGCGCTCGACATCGGTCCGGCGGAGCTCATGCACCGGCTGGACGCGGTGGCCGGCGCCACGCCCGGCGCCTCCTTCGCCACCTGCATGTACGCGGAGTGGGACGCGGACCTGCGCACCTGCACCTTCGTCGGGGCCGGCCACCCACCGCCCCTGGTCCGCAGGGCGGGCGGGCAGGCGGCACGGGTCACCCTCACGTCCGCCGGTCTGCCGCTCGGGCTGGGCACGGGCCGCTACGAGCCCACCGTGCTGCACCTGTCCGAACCGGCCCTCGTGCTGCTGTACAGCGACGGACTCGTGGAGTCCCGCACCAGTGACATCGACGAGGGCATCTCCCGTCTCGCCCGAGCCCTCGACGCCGGCGCCGGCGGCCTGCCGGACCTCGGGCACCCGGACGCCCTGCCGTCCCTGTGCGGGCGGCTGCTGACGCGGACCACGGCCGGTGACGTCGGCGACGACCGGACGCTGCTGCTGGCCGAGCTGACTCCCGGCGTGAACGGACCGCCCCGAACCGGCGAAACCGCAACGGCCTGAACGGCGGAACCGCAACGGCCCCCGGCCGCCGGGCACGAACCGGCCCGAACCGGCAGAACCGAACCGCCCCGAACCGGCGCACCGGGCTGCTTGTCGCATGAGCGGACGCCTCCGTTCGAGCGGTCTCCTCACCTGATGCGGTGAGGCAGAGGCTCCTGGGGCGTACGTACAAGGGGTGCCCGGCGTTTCTCCGGCATGGACACTTCTCGGGCCGCGCCGCCCTGCCTCGGCCACCCTCCGGCGGACCGGCCCTATGCGGAACTGACCGGCGGCCCCCATCCCTCCGGCGTGCACTGGGCGTCGTTCGCGGACGCTGGTTCGCCTGCGCCGTTCGCCCCGCCGGGGCGCGAGCCCGGCAAGCCGCTCCTGCGGCCCTGGGGCGTGGGAGCGGGCGGGCTCCTGCCGGGCACGGGAAGGGCAACGGGGGCGCGAGCGGCGGCGGAGACGGGAACCAGGACGGTGCCCGCGGTGCCCGTGCCACGCGGGATCCCGGTCCTGTGAGGCCCGCCGACGCGACCGCCGGGACGGGGCGTGAGCGTGTGTGGTCATGGGCACCGGGCGCTCACGGCCTGGTGACAGCGGCATCACGATGGCGCCCGGGTCCGTTGCCGTGGCCGCGGCCTGTCGTTGAGCGCGGCATGGACGCGTGGGAGGACGAAGACTGCCCCTGGTGCCGTGCGCTGCTCGGCCCGGGATGGGCCCTCACCGAACCGGGCATCGGGCACGGGAACGACCCTTCGCGGCCGCGGGGCGCGGACCCGCCGGGCTGGGTGCGGCGCGCACGCCACTTCATGGTGCCCGTGGCCGCGCTCACGGTGGTGGCAGCGCTCCTCATGGCACTCGCCTGACCCCGGACCGGCCGGCCGTCGCGGTCACGCCGAAGGCGGACGGCCCCTCACTCGCCGAAGCCGGTGTCAGTCACGGAAGCCGATGTGCACGTGGTCGTGGTGCGTGGCGTCGCTGAAGAACTGGTTCGGCGTGGCTCCGCCGGAGAGCAGTACCGGGCCGCCGACGTTGTAGGAGCCGGCCGCCGCCGCGTCCCGCATGAAGCGCTCGACGAGGGAGCGGGGCGTGCGTGGGTCGACGACCGCGTGCCCGTCGATCTGCCAGACGTCGAAGGCGCGTCCGCGCGGGTGGTCGCTGGGCCGGCTGGTGCCGAAGACGTCCAGGGGATGGCCGGAACGGACCACGCTCACGTACATCCGGTACGTTCCCGCCAGACGCAGCATCGCGGTGAGCACGCTGTCGTGGACCTGGCCGCTGCGCACATCCGCCCGTGCCGCCGGCGGCAGCACGATCCCGGGCTCGGCCAGTACCTTGCGGACCCCGGCCGGCGGAGCGGCCGACGGGGCACCGGGGCGGGCGGGGTGCAGGGCGGTGACCGTCCATCCGCTCCCGGACCGCACCAGCCGTACGTCCACGGTCGTACCGCCCGCCCGGACCGCATCGCCGTGCCGGGTCCACTGCCGGCACACCACGAGCACGCTGGCCGAGTCGGCGAGGATCCCGCCGTACTGGGCGTCCACCACCTGCAGCACCGCTTCCTCGGCGGAGGGCAGCAGCGGGCCCGCCTGTGCGACGAGGGCCGTCGGCAGGTGCAGGGCGGCGACCTCGGCCCTGGCCGCGGCCGGGCCGCCCTTGCCCGTGGGCCAGGCGCCGATCGCCTCGACGAGTTCGACCGCCCGCCGCTTCACCTCGGGGTGGACCTCACCCGAGCCGGGGCGCCATGGCGTGGTGCGGGGCAGCGCGGCGGGCGCGCTCGGCGAGGGCACGGAGGGGGACGCGGTCGAGCCGATCGGGCTGGGCGCGGCGGTGCCCGCGCGTCCGGTGGCGGTGCAGCCCGCCACGCCGAGTAGCACTCCCGCCGTGCCCAGCAGGACGGCACGGCGCTCGACCGGCCGCCCATCGGCTGCTGACCGACGGCTCATGCCCTCCAGTGTCCGCCCGCCTCACCCTCTGCGCCCGCCCGCGTCCGGCACCGTGTCCGTCAGGGGGTGCCCGTGGCCGATCGCGGCCGTACGGCGGCGCGTCGACCGTGACGCGGGGTTGTTATGACGGCCGTCATGCAGCATGCTGCTCCTGACTCATGACCGCTGTCATGAGTCAGGACCGGCGGGCGAGACCGGCGGGGAAGCCGGCGAACTGGGAGGATCCGGCATGGCTGACGTCCTGGCGCGGGCGCTGTGGGAGCGGTACGAACCGGTCCACGGCCTCGTGTACTTCGCACCCGAGGCACGCCGGGCGGCGGACGGGCTCGGCCTGCGCGGGTTCTGGATGGGCTACTTCGCGCTGCGGGCGGCACCGCTGGGCGCCGTCTCCGCTCCCGTGGTCACCAGCTCGTTCTACGTCTTCCATCCCGACCGCGTGGCGCGCGCCCTGCCGGACGCCTGGCGGTACGCCGACCCGGCCGACGCCCTGGCGGCCAGGCAGGAGGCGATGGACGCCGCCATGTCCCGTCTGTTCGGCCGCGACGCCGTCACCGGTCCGCAACTGGCCGAGGCGGCCGACCTGGCGTGGCGGGCGGCGACGGCGGCCGACACCGCGGGACGGGTGCTCGCCGCCGCCAACCAGGCGCTCGACCGTCCCCGGCAGCCGCACGTCCGGCTCTGGCAGGCCCTGACGACGCTGCGCGAGCACCGGGGGGACGGACATGTGGCCGTGCTGGTCGCCCATGGTCTCGGCCCTGTCGCCGCGATGGTGCTGAAGGCCGCCGCCGGCGAGTCCGACGCGACGCTGCTGCGGGAGACCCGCAAGTGGGATCCGGCGGCCTGGCAGGCGGCCGAGGAGGGCCTGCGCGAACGCGGCTGGCTCGGCGAGGACGGCGCCCTGACCGCGGCCGGCGCGGCCCTGCACGCAGACGTGGAGGCACGGACGGACGCGGTCGCCGAGCAGCCGTGGACCGCCCTGGGCGCGGACGCCGCGGCCCGTCTGGCCGACCTCCTCGAACCTCTCGCCAAGGCCGTGCTGCACACCGGCCTGGTCCCGGCCGGCAACCCGGTGGGCCTCACCGGCGCCCTGTGGGCCTCCTCGCCGGCCGCCGCAACTGCGGACGGCGACACCACCGGAGCATGACGAGAGCGCCGGGACCGCCCGAACGTACCGGGGAGCGCGGGACGAGCACCAGGGGCCGTGTCAGGCCTTCCCGTACAGCTCACGCGTGTTGGTGCGGGGCGCCGGGCGGTGCCGCGCGGCGGGGCCCTCGGCGAAGGCGCGGAGCAGGTTCTCGGTGGTGCGGGTGACGAAGGCGCGGGTGCGGGAGTCCATGCCGTGGTCACGGCCCAGTTCGCCGGTTCCCGCGACCAGCCCCTCCACCCAGCGCATGGTGCCGGTCGCGAAGACGCCCGCCCCGCCGGGGGCCGTGTAGTAGGCCGAGTCCGCGTGGCTGCGCCTGCCGGCGCACACCAGCGGCGAGTGCGCGGTGATCTCCAGTGGTTCGGGAACGGGGGCGCCAGGAGTGACACGGTCGTACTCGACGCCGACCAGATGGTCGAAGCTCTCGCCGGGGCGGGCTCCCGTGCCCTCGTACAGCCAGTGGTCCGCCGCGTGCACGACGTAGGGCGCGTCCACCGGGTAGCCCTCGTAGAGCACCCCGGTGAGGGCGGACTCGGGGTCGGCGCCGGGAGCCTGCCGGAAGTCGGTGGTGACCTGGGCGGGGCGGGACGGATAGCAGGGGTCGGTCCGGTAGGAGGACTTGTAGCAGACCACGGTGCGCTCGTCGCCCGCCTCACCGTTCTCCAGGCGGACCCGGCGGAAGCAGGTGTTGGCGCCCAGGAAGGCCACGTTGGTGCCCGCGTCCCGCGCCTGGGTGACGCGTTGCCGCTCCTCCGGCGTCCAGTACTCGTCGTGCCCCAGGCAGACCAGCGCGGTGGCGCCGCGCAGCACACCGGGGTCGTGATGGAGGTCGGTGCCGGTGGTGTACGCCAGGGGAAGGCCGAGGCGTTCGGCCAGGACCACGGCCGCCCACTCGTAGACCAGGAACTTCTCGGCGCCGTCGGCGTCGTAGGGCCGGTCGAAGCTGACGGCCAGGGAACGGGTCTCGTACGCGCCGGAGGCCCCGTTGTAGAGGCTGTAGCCGCCCCACCGGTTGTACGCCTGCCAGGTGGCCGGGGCGTGCAGCAGGACGGTGCGGCCCGCGCCGTGGGTGGAGCGCACGATCAGCGGGACGTACCGCTGGTGGCCGTGGTCCGCGTCCAGGCGTATCAGGTAGGCGCCCTCGGGCCAGCCCTCCGTGCCGAGGGTCAGGGTGCGCGGCCAGTCGGCCCGGACGGTGCGTGTGGCGCCCAGGAGCCGGGGACCGGGCCGAGCCCGGCCCCGCACCGGTCCGGAGCGCCACACGAGCCGCGCGAGTGCCCCTCCGTACCAGCCGACCCGGAAGACGGAGACACGGAACGAGGCGGCGGTGGTCGACACGTGCAGGGCGCACTCCTGGCCGGGTGTGACGCTCACCCGGTCGGTGTAGCCCGCCACCGCGTCCGGCGCCCCCAGCGAGGCAATGCGCCAGTCACGGGTTCCCGGCCGGTCCCGTTCCGCCTCGGGGCGGTGGCTGCCGGCAGCGCGCGGCCGCTTCTTGCCCGAGGGGCTGTCGCAGGCGGCGGCCCCGGCGCCCAGCCCGGCCGCCCCGGCGCACACGCCGAGGAAGCGCCTGCGCCCCAGTGTCTGTCGCCCCAGCCCCTGTTCATCGCGTACTTCGTGCCCCCGGCGTCCCGCGCGTGCCTCCCCCGCCGCGGTGTGCTCCTGTGACGATGCCTGGTGTGGGCTCACACGGCCTCCCTGAGCATGGCCACCCCCACTCGGGTCTGCGTCGACGGTAACGGCCGCGGCGCCGGGCCGCACGGCCACCGGTCACCCAGCGCCACCACCCGCACGGCGGATCCCCGGGCACGCCGTGACCGGACGCCCGGGCAGGCACCCCGCCGCGCACGGGCGGAACCCTCACCCGGAGCGTGCGGAACGCCCGCCCGGAAGGCGAAAACCCCCGGCACGGGTCACCCGCGCGTCCGCGGGGCCGCCCGGACCACCACGGTCCCGACAGCCCCGCCCTGCCCACGTCACCGGCGCTCCGCCGGACAAGCCACGGGTGTGGGGGTGAGTCAGTCGCTCTTGCCCCGGCCGGACAGCGCGTCCCTGATCCGGTCGACCATCCCGGCGCCGGGGGCCAGGAGCTTGTTCGCGGGCGGCGTGTCCGGGGCGGAGGGGTGGGGCCTGGTCGGAGCGGTCTTCTTGGCCGTGCGCACCTTCTCGCCGAGCTGGTCCAGGTCCCCCTGGGTCGTGGCCTGGCGCAGCTGGGGGAAGAGGTTCTGCTCCTCGTCCGTCAGGTGTTCGCGGATCTCGCGCATCAGACGGCCGATGAGGTGGTCGAACTGCGGGTCGTCGGCCTGGCAGCCCTCCAGGTCCTTCATGGTCTGCTCGGCCTCGGAGTGGTCCTGGATCTCCCGGTCGGCGATCGAGTCGCCGTCCGGAAGGTACTGACGGACCGCCGGGTACAGGTACATCTCCTCGGCCACGGAGTGGCGCACGAGTTCGATGGTGGCCTGATCGGCCAGGTCCTTGCGCCTCTTGTCCCCGGTCGGCAGGGCCTCGATCTGCGCGAAGATCTCTTCCACCTCGCGGTGGTCGGTGGTCAGTTCCTGGATGACGTCTCCGCCGTGTCCCATGGCAGCGCTCCTTGCTGTTCGACGATGGTGTGTCACCGGTGGACGGCGTGTCGGGTTCCCTCAGCGGTCCGCGGCACACCGGCGTGTGCGCGAACGCGTGAACGGACGCCTCAGTGGCCGAGGCCCGCACCCACCGGCGCGGCCCAGGTCGTACGGTCCGGTGGCCGGACCCCGCTGACCACGAATCCGCTGCGCGGGCGCGTCGGGACACCGCGCAGCGGAACCCGCAGGTCCTGTTCGGGGACGTCGTACTCGAGGCGGGCCAGCCGCACCGCCAGGGCCTCCAGCAGACCGAGGACGATGCCTTCCCCCGGACACCGGTGACCGCTCCACGGGTCGCCGCCGCCCTGCGGGATCAGTTCGTCGCGTTCGGCCGGGTGTTCCAGGAAGCGCCGCGGGCGGAAGGCGTACGGGTCGCCCCACAGGTCCGCGTCGTGGTTCTGCCCGTAGACGTCGAGGAGCACCATGCCGCCCGCCGGGACCGACCGGCCGTGCCAGGACAGGTCCCGGGCGGCCAGGCCGCCGAGGAAGGGGGCGAACGGGTAGAAGCGGCGCACCTCGTGGGCGAACGCGGCGGCGTGGGCGGCGTCGCCCTCGCGCAGCCGTGCGCGCACTTCGGGCCGGCGGTGCAGCGCGTGCGCGGCGAACGCGACGAACCAGCTGACGGCGGCCGTGGGGCGGAGCACGTTGAGCACTTCCACCGCGGCCGTCCGCGGTGTCAGCGCCTCGCCGGTGGCGTCGCGGTGCAGTACGGCCCGCTCCAGCATGGAGCCGGCCGGGGCCTGCACCCGGCCGGAACGCACGTCCCGCACCAGGCGTGCCAGCCGCTCCTCCTGCCGGCCGCGGGCCCGCCGGGCCCGCCAGTGGCGTGGTCCGAGGGTGGCGAAGCCGTCGACCATCGCGATCAGGTCGCGGGCCACCGCCTCGGCCGCCGCATGCGCGTCCGCGGGCGCACCGGCATGCGCGTCCGTGAGGGGAACGCCGGCCCAGCGGCACACGCCGCGCGTGAGCACCAGGCCCGCCTCGTCGAACAGCACGACACGCTCCCGCTCCGCCCAGCCGGCCGCGGCCTCGTCCCACGCCGCGGCCACCTCGTCGACGACGCCGGCGATCCGGTCGGCGTGCAGCAGCGGCAGGAACAGCTTCTTGCGGTCCCGGTGAGTCTCGCCGTCGAGCGTGTGCACGGCGCCGTGGCCGAAGAGCGTGGCCTGGACGGGTTCGGGGATCGCGCCGTGCCGGCGGACGTTCCGCTCGTCGTAGAAGAAGCGCACGGCGTCCGGACCGCGCACGGCGAGGGCGGGGCGGCCCATGAGGCGGATCCGGACGGCACGGTCGGTGCCCGTCCCACCGGTGCTCTCCCGCATGCGCTGCGGCAGCCAGGAGTACCCGCCGGCGATCAGGGAGAGTGTCTGGTCGGTCAGGGGTCGCGCAAGGTGTCGCAGGGCGTCCATGCCGGTCGAGTGCCCAGCGCGGTCCCCCGGAACCCCGCGCGGCGCTGGTCCGGCCGCTCCCGTGGATCAAGGCGCGTGGGGACGCTCACGCAGGAGCGATCAGCGGACGGGCCTCAGGTCGGTGATCTTGCGGGTCTCGAGGTCGGAGCGGACGTCGATCCTCGTCACCCGGGCGTTCCTGCCGTCGCTCCAGGTGAGCGTCACCCTGCTGGTGGCCTGGCCCGCCCCCGACCCGGTGTAGGCCACCCTCCACTTCACCGGCACGTTCTGGGCGAACAGGATTCCGTCCGCGTGCTGCCTGGCCTCGTAGGCAGCCACCTTCCGACGCGCGTCGGCGGAGAGGTAGAAGGCCTTCAGTGCCTGGAGGCTCGCGCCGGAGGCCGGGTCCTCGCCGTCCCAGATCGTGTCGATGTAGGCGCCGTAGAAGTCGGCGACCCGCTGGGAGACACTGCGCGGGTCCCCCTGGGCCATGGGTTCGGAGGCCGCGTGGGCGACCGCGTGGGGGGTGCGGATGGTGCCGGTCCCGGCCAGCGCCGGCGTCACGGCGGCCAGGGAGAGGGCCGCGACCAGGGCGGAGGCGGCGACAAGACCGCGGCGGCTGCGGACACACGTGGACATATGGGTGTTCCCCCAGCGAATGGCGGGCCGGGTGGTTCCCGGCCCTGGGTCGGCAGGTAGGACACGGCCCGGCACACACCGGTTCCGCAATGTCCCGGAAAGTTGCTGGTGTCCCGATACGAGAAAAGGGTTGTACTGCATTTCGGCCGTCTCATGACCAAAACGCATTCCTCATCCTTCCTTTCGCCCCTTCGGTGGACGCGCTTCCACGCTCGATCGCACACGTCCGGCCTCTCGATCGCACACGTCCGGCCCTCGATCCCACACGTCCGGCCCTCGATTGCATACGTCCGGCCCGGGAACCCGGCGAACGCCGTACACCCCACGCCACACCCCCTGGAGAGACCATGAGTGTGCTGCGCCTGGCCGGTCGCCCCCTGCTCGCCTCCATGTTCGTCGCCGGAGGCATCAACTCCGTCCGCAGCCCGCAGGACGTGACCCCGGTCGCCGAGCCCGTCGTACGGCCGATCCGGGAGCGCGTGCCGCTGCTGCCGGACCGCACCGAACAGGTCGTACGCCTCAACGGCGGCGTCCAGGTCGCCGCGGGAGTCATGCTGGCCCTGGGGCGGCTGCCCCGGCTCTCCGCCCTGGCCCTCGCGGGCACGCTGGTGCCGACCACTCTGGCAGGGCACCGCTTCTGGGAGGCCGACGAGCCCGCCGAGCGCACCCAGCAGCTCGTCCACTTCCTGAAGAACCTCTCGATGCTGGGTGGTCTGCTGATCGCGGCGGACGACACAGGTGGCACGCCCACATGGCTGTGGCGCGGCCGGCGCACGGCCCGCGAACTGCAGCGAGAGGCAGGCCTGGTACGCCGCACCGTCCGCGCGACGGCGGGTCCGGCCGCCACGATCGGCGGCATCCGGGCCAAGCTGCCCGGCTGACCGCCCGACCGGCCGGCCACCGGCCCCGCCTCACCGGGCCCGACCGCGCGCGCCGACGAAGCCCTCCTCACCGGGGCCCGACCGTGCGCGCCGACGGAGAAGGACACGTAATGAACGACCAAGGACGCTCCGGCACCCTCCTGCCCGGGTTCGCCGGGCAGAGCGGTCACACCCTGCTCGGGATCTACCTCAACGACCACCTTGCGGGCGCGACCATGGGCGCGGCGCGGTCCCGGCACCTCGCCACCGCCTGCCGGGGGTCCGAGCTCGGTGCCGCGGTGGCCCCGATCGCCGCGCAGATCGCCGAGGACCGCAGGAGCCTGCTGGCCGTCATGCGGCGGCTCGACCTGCCGGTGCGGCGCTACAAGGTCTACGCCGGGCGGCTCGGCGAACGGGCCGGGCGGCTCAAGAGCAACGGCTCCCTGCTGCGGCGCTCCCCGCTGAGTTCCCTGCTGGAACTGGAGCTGCTGCAGATCGGCGTGCAGGGCAAGATGTGCGCCTGGGAGACGCTCCGGGCCCTCGCCGACCACGACCGGCGCCTGGATCCACGGCAGCTGGACGAGCTGCTGGAGCGGGCCAGGCAGCAGCTGCGCACCATCGACGACCTGCGGGGGCGACAGGTGGCGGAGACCTTCCGCGGCAGCCTGTGACCGGGGCGACCATGCGCCGCGCGGACGGTGGACGCGTCGACGGGCGAAAATTCTTGGCCGCTACAACGATTGCCGCCTCTTGGTTCAACAGTCCAGACTGACAAACCTATCCTCGGCTCATGACGGCTCTGAGGGCACGCGCGTCCGCCGCACCGGGTCCCGGGTACAAGTGGGTCGCCCTGTCGAACACCACCCTCGGGGTGCTGATCGCCACGATGGACGCCTCCATCGTGATCATCTCGCTGCCCGCCATCTTCCGCGGCATCGGACTGGACCCGCTGGCGCCCGGCAACATCGGCTACCTGCTGTGGATGATCCTCGGCTATCTGCTGGTCTCCGCCGTGCTGGTGGTCGTGCTCGGCCGGCTCGGCGACATGTTCGGCCGCGTGCGGATCTACAACCTGGGGTTCCTGGTCTTCGCCTGCGCGTCGGTCGCCCTGTCCCTCGATCCGTTCCGGGCCGCGGCCGGCGCGCTGTGGCTGATTCTGTGGCGGATGGTGCAGGCCTTCGGCGGCTCCATGCTCACCGCGAACTCGGCCGCCATCCTCACCGACGCCTTCCCCGCCAGGCAGCGCGGGATGGCCCTCGGCGTCAACCAGATCACCGCGCTGGCCGGTCAGTTCCTCGGCCTGCTCGCCGGGGGTCTGCTCGCCGCCGTCGACTGGCGCGCCGTCTTCTGGCTGAGCGTCCCGATCAGCGTGACCGGCACGATCTGGTCGTACGTCAGCCTGCGGGAGACGGCCGCGAGCCGGCGCGGCCGCATCGACTGGCTGGGCAACGCCACCTTCGCCTCGGGCGCGGGCATCCTGCTCGCCGCGATCACCTACGGCATCCAGCCCTACGGCGGACAGGCCACCGGCTGGACCAACCCGTGGGTGCTCGCCGGGCTCCTCGGCGGCGTCTTCCTGCTGCTCGTCTTCTGCCTCGTCGAGAACCGGGTCGCCGAACCGATGTTCCGGCTGGCGCTGTTCCGGGTCCGGGCGTTCGCCGCGGGCAACCTCGCGGCCCTGCTGGCCGCCATCGCGCGCGGCGGGCTGCAGTTCATGCTGATCATCTGGCTGCAGGGCATCTGGCTGCCGCTGCACGGCTACGACTTCGCGGACACGCCCCTGTGGGCCGGCATCTTCATGCTGCCGCTGACGCTGGGATTCCTGCTGGCCGGTCCCGTCTCCGGCCACCTCTCCGACCGTTTCGGCGCCCGCCTGTTCTCCACGACCGGACTGCTGCTGGTCGCGGCCTCCTTCGTCGGGCTGCTCACCCTGCCGGTGGACTTCGCCTACGGGCCGTTCGCGGCACTGCTGTTCCTCAGCGGGTTCGGCCAGGGCATGTTCTCGGCGCCCAACACCTCGTCGATCATGGGAAGTGTGCCGTCGCAGCACCGGGGCGTGGCCTCGGGAATGCGCTCCACCTTCCAGAACTCCGGCACCGCCCTGTCCATCGGCGTGTTCTTCTCACTCATGATCTCGGGGCTCGCCACCTCCCTGCCGTCGGCACTGGGCGACGGGCTGCGGGCGCACGGCGTCCCGGCCGCGGCGGCCCAGCACGCCGCCTCGCTGCCCCCGGTGAGCACGCTGTTCGCGACGTTCCTGGGCAACAACCCCGTCGAGCACCTGCTCGGCTCCGGCGGGATCCTCGCGCACCTGCCGGCTGCTCAACGCCAGGCCCTGACCGGGCACACCTTCTTCCCCCACCTGGTGTCCGGTCCCTTCCACCACGGTCTGACGATCGTCTTCGGCGTCGCGGCCGGCATGGCTCTGGTCTCCGCGCTGGCCTCGGCGCTGCGCGGCCGTCACCGGCTACCCGAAGAGCCCGCAGCGCACCGCGACGCCCGGCCCGGAAGAACGCCGACGGGACCCCCGGTCGAGGACCGGGGATCCCGCTGATGTACCGCCGTCCGCCGAGGTGCCGTACTCGAAAGGCCACGGTCGGCGGTCGGCCGAGGTACCGCCGTCGTCAGGGCTTCAGGGTGTCCTTCGCCTTCTCCTTGGCCTGACGGGCGTCGCCCTTGCTCTTCTTCGCCTGGCCCTCGGCCGTCATCCGCTCGTTGCCCACCGCGCGGCCGACCGTCTCCTTGGCCTTGCCCTTCATCTGTTCCATCTTGCCCTTGGCCTTCTGGTCACCAGCCACTGTCGCTCACTCCCAGCGCATTCGACGTCGGTGTCATCGCAACGGGTCTCCGCCGCGGCGACCGACAAACCAGGACATTGGCCGCCGTTGTCCCCGGCCCGGGCCTGGGTACCCGGACCGGGCACTCCGGATCGGGTACCCGGGGTGCCCGGCAGCCGGAGAGGAGTGTCGTCATGGCCGGTCTCCTGACCGCCGACGCCCGCGAGCACGGCCTGGCCGGTGACGGGGTGACCAACGACCAGCCGGCGTTGCAGCGGCTGGTGGACGCGCTGGGCGCGGCCTGTGCGGCGGACGGGCGCCCGCGCGTGCTGCACGTGCCCGCGGGCCGCTACCTGATCCGGGACGAGCCGACCGTGTGGCGCAGCGGCGTCTGCCTGGTCGGCGCCGGGCGCGGCGCCACCTGCTTCGTACTGGCCAATCCCGGCAACCGTACGATGCCCGTACCGCTGGCCTGGTTCACCGCGGCCCAGCACGGAGCGGGGCCGGAGAACCATCTGGCGGACATCGCCTTCGCCCATTTCGAGGTCGACGGCTCGGATGTGACGACCGAGGAGTACGACCCACTGGCCAAGGGGCTCGGGCTGCAGTACGTGCTGCGTGGCCGCTTCACCGATCTGTACATCCACGGCACGGCGGCCACGGGCTTCGGCTGCGACTTCCTCCAGGACACGGTGGTGGAGTCGGTGCTGACCGAGGGGTGCGGGAGGCAGGACAGCGGCGAGCAGATGGGGGGCGCGGGCATCGGCATCGGCATCGGCGGCTGGGGCCGGGTCGAGCGGCTCACCGTCACCGCCTGCACCGCGACCGGCAACGGAACCAACGGGATCTTCGTGGAGCTGCAGAACGAGGACTGGGCGCCGCCCCGCGGCATCCGCATCACCGCCTGCCACGCCGAGGACAACCGCTTCGGGATCTCCGACTGGGGCGCCGACGGCCTGCTGGTCACCTCCTCGACCATGCTCGGCAACCACGAGGCGGGCTTCGACGTTTCCTCCCAGGGCACCTCGGGCATCGGTGGCCGGGGCGGCATCGTCACCGGCTGCGTGATCGACGGCAACCTCCGCGACGGGATCGGGCTGGGCAACACCCCCGGCCCCTACGCCTTCCGCGGCAACCGGATCAGCGACAACGGGCGGTACGGCTACTGGGAGCACAATCTGGCCGGCGGGGACGAGGAACCGACGGCGGAGATCGTGCTGGAGGGCAACGACATCCGGGGCAACGCGCTCGACGGGGTGCGCGTCGACGCCGGCATGCGGGATCCGGCGATCCTGCACAACCGGATCCGCGGCAACGGCCGCCGCAGTGCCGGGGCCGTGTCGGGCGGCGGTGACGGGGTGCGTTTCCGCGAGCTGTCCCTCACCGACGAGAAGGCCGACTGGACTACGGACGGGCACCGCGGCAAGGAGGTCTCGGTGGGGACGCGGACCGCCGTCGTCACCCGCAACACCGCGACCGAGCTGTTCCTGGCGCCGGCACGGCCGGGCGCGGACACCTCCTGGCCGGACGGTGTTCCCGCGGCGGGCTCCGGCTACCGGCTCCCCGCCGCCCCCGGTCTGCGGGCCGGACTGGTCGTCGACGCCGCCGTGACCGGGCCGCGGATGCACGGCAACAGGATCGGCGACGACCGACCCGCCGGGGCCCGCACCCAGACCCACGGCATGGTGGTCACCCCGGACGGCAGCTGGACGCACGGCCGCGTCGTCGACAACGACCTCAGCGACAACGCCCGCGCGGCCACCCGCTTCGACACCCCGCTCGCGGGCGGCACGTGGCACGACAACGACGAGTGACCACCGCCCACGGACGAGTCCGCCGCCTTCCCGGGTGGCCGGCCCCGTGTCACCCGGCCGGCGCCCCGGCCATCACCAGCGGCCGCCCCGGCACACGTGCGCGGGCCGGTCGGGGGCCTTGTGCGGGTGTCGTTGCCTGCGGGAGCGGTGGTCGCGGCGCCAGTCGAGCACGGCCACCGCCAGGGCCACCAGCATGGCGACGAGGGCGGAGCCCACCGAGAGCGTCACCGCCTCCCGGTAGTCCTTTCCGCTCGCCCCGAGCACCAGGTAGAAGAGGCCCGGGAGGGCCGCCGTCCCCACGGCGCCGCCCAGGCGCTGCCCCGTCTGCAGAGCGCCGCCCGCCGCCCCGGCCATCCGCACCGGCACGTCGCGCAGTGTCATCGTCACGTTCGGGGAGATCACACAGCCGCTGCCCAGGCCGCCGACGAACAGGGCGGGCGCGGCCAGCCAGGTCATAACGTCAGGCGGGGCCGAGCGCAGCACCAGCGCGGCCGCGCCCAGCCCCGCCACCACCGCCACCAGCCCGCAGACGGTCAGCAGCCGGCCCAGCCGCTCCACGAGCCACCCCGCCACCACCGCCGCCCCGGCCGAGCCGATCGCGAACGGCGTCACCGCGAGACCGGAGCGCAGCGGCTCGTAGCCGAGGCCGTTCTGGAAGAACAGGGCGAACACCAGCCACACCCCGCTGAACCCGACGAAGTACAGGGCGCCCAGCGCCGTCCCCAAGGCGTAGCCGCGCGTGCCGGTGAGCAGCCGCGGATCCAGCAGGGGCTGTCCGCCGCGCGCCGCCACCCGTCGCTCCCAGAGGGCGAAGCAGGCCAGCAGCGCCACGCCGGCCGGGAACAGCCACCACAGCCGGCGCAGTCCGCCGCTCTCGGCGAAGATCAGGGGCAGCATCCAGGCCAGCACCCCGGCACCGAGCAGGGCCACGCCCGAGAGGTCGAGCCGTTCCCGACGGCCGCGAGCAACGCGGGGCAGCAACCGCAGACCCAGCAGCAGCGCGACCGCCCCGACCGGTACGTTGACGTAGAAGATCCAGCGCCACCCCTGTGCGCCGTGCGCCAGCGCCAGGATCAGGCCGCCGGTGATCGGCCCGACGGCGCTGGAGACACCCACCGTCGCACCGAAGAGGCCGAAGGCCCGGCCGCGTTCGGCGCCGCGGAACATCTGCTGGATCAGCGCGGAGTTCTGCGGGGCGAGGCATCCCGCGCAGGCGCCCTGCGCGAGCCGGGCCACGACGAGCCAGGCGATCGTGGGTGCTGCGCCCGCCGCGGCGCTGCACAGCACGAAGCCGGCCAGGGCGCACAGGAAGATGCGGCGTCTGCCCACCGCGTCACCCAGACGGCCCGCCGGCACCAGGACGAGGGCGAACGTGAGCGCGTAACCGGACACCACCCACTGCACGGAGGACGCCGAGGCGTGCAGGTCGCGCTGCATCGACGGCAGCGCCACGGCCACGATCGTCACATCGAGCAGGCTCATGAAGCCGGTCGTCAGGGTGACCCACAGGGCCTTCCAGCGCCTGGGGTCGGTCGCGGCCGCCGACGCGCCACCGCGTCGGCCCGGCCCCGCGTCCCTGTCCACGAACGTTCCTCCCGGTTGCGGCCCGAGCGCGCACCGGCCGGCACGGACCGGCACGCCGCAATGGCGCGTTCCCCCGTGGCCCGGAGTGGAACACCTCATCCACATCGTGGCCGGGCCGCACGGCGGTGGCCGCCACACGCCGCCCGCGTGCGGAGCCGCCCGTGCCACACCCGGAAACGGCTCCTGCACTGCTCCACCCGGACAGGCAGCGGCTGCCGGACGGCGGCAGAGGTGTTTTCCTCGTGGGGTGAGGGCAACTCGGCCCGCGCATCCGCACAGCGTCGTCCTCCGAACGTCCTTGGAAGCCTCTCCACGCTCTTCACCGTCCCCACTGTCTTCGCAGCCCCCTGCTCCACGGAACGGGAGTTCCGGATGACCACCTCACCGCACCGGACGCCCCGCACACGGGCCCTGCGCATCGGCCTGCTGGGCTCCTACGGCGGATACAACATCGGCGACGAAGCCATCCTCCAGTGCGTGCTCGGCTGCCTGCGCGGCCACCGGCCACAGGCCCACCTGATCGTCTTCAGCCGCGATGCCGAGCACACCCGCGCGCACCAGCCGACGGCCGACGAGGTGGTGGCCTGGGAGGGCGTGCCGCAGAAACAGATCACCGATGTGGTGTCCGGACTGGACCTGCTGGTGCTCGGCGGCGGCGGCATCCTCTACGACGGCGAGGCGCGCCGCTATCTGAAACTCGTGCGGGCGGCACAGGTCCGCGGCATCCGCACGTTCGCCTACGCGGTCGGCGCGGGTCCGCTGCGCGAGAGCGACGACCGTGAGGCCGTGCGCACCGTGCTGGCGGCCATGGACGAGGTCGTGGTGCGCGACCAGGAGTCGCGGCTGGTCCTGGAGGAGGTCGGGGTCGAGCGGGATCTCGTGGTCACCGCCGACCCCGCGCTGCTGCTGCCACCCGAGCCGTTCACCGCCGAGATGATGCGGCAGGAGGGCGTGCCGGCGAACGCCCGGCTGGTGGGGATGTCCGTGCGCGAGCCCGGCCGGGCGGCGGAGAAGCTGGACGAGGGCGACTACCACGCACTGCTCGCCGACGTGGCCGACTTTCTCGTGCGCCGCCTGGACGCCCATGTGGTCTTCATGCCGATGGAACGCCACGACGTCCGCCACGCGCACGCCGTGCTGTCCCGGATGACCGCGCCCGACCGGGGCCGCATCCTGCACAGCGCCTACACGCCCGGACAGGTGCTGGGCCTCATGAGCCATCTGGACCTGGTGGTCGGCATGCGCCTGCACTTCCTGATGTTCGCGGCCCTCTCCGGTCTGCCCGTCCTGCCACTGCCCTACGCCGGCAAGGTCTTCGACTTCGCCCGCCGGCTGGGGGCCCCGGCACTGGTCGGCGTGGCACGTGAGCAGGTGGGTCTGCTGCTGGCGGAGGTGGACCGGCTGTGGGACGAGTTCCCGCAGCGCCGGGTGGACCTGGGCGCCCGCGTCCGCGCCCTGCGGGAGCTCGCCGCCGAGACCTGTGCGCGGTGCGGTGCCCTGCTCGACACCATGGACCAGGAGGGCGACGGCATGAGCCGGGAGGACGGGCGGGACAGGGACGACATGGGCCCGCAGGACGGGCGAGTCGGTCGGGGCGTGGGTGACGACAGGGACGGCGGGGAACGGCCTGGCGGGGAGGTCGGGGAGCACCCCGGGGCCATGAGCGGCTCAGACGCCTCAGGCACGTCCGCGGACGCCGGGCACTCCGGCCCGGCGGCGGGCAGCGCTCTCGTCGGCGACACCGCGACGCCGGCACCGCACGGCCTGCACCTGCTGCGCCCCGCCCCGGGACCCGGTCCTGGCCCTGAGCCCGGTCCCGTGCCCGGTCCGGAGGACGGCGCGGTGCGCAGCGGCGGCGCCGGTCGGGAGGCGTGATGCCCGTTCTGCGCCGCCCCG
This sequence comes from Streptomyces carpinensis, assembly GCF_002154505.1. Classification (GTDB taxonomy): domain Bacteria; phylum Actinomycetota; class Actinomycetes; order Streptomycetales; family Streptomycetaceae; genus Streptomyces; species Streptomyces carpinensis. The sequence continues at coordinate 84,107 of NZ_MUBM01000017.1, forward strand.
AGCAGCCGAGTACCGTCACCCTGCCCGCGCGCTCGGCCCTCCACGCGGGTCGCACGGACGTCCTGGTCGTGGGCGGCGGCCCCGCGGGCACGGCGGCCGCCTCCGCGGCCGCCGACGCCGGGGCGGACGTGGTCCTGGTCGAGCGGTACGCCTTCCTCGGCGGCAACGCCACCGTCGCGCTGGTGATGCCGCTGATGTCGTTCCACAACGAGCACAAACAGGCGGTCTTCAGCGAGGACGGCGCCGGGGACCGGCTGCTGCCCACCGACCACGGCGAGGGCGAACCGGTGGTCGCCGGCTTCCTGTGGCGGCTGCTCGACCGGCTCACCGCCTGCGGCGGCTGCATCCCGCCGTCCCTGGAGACCGGCTACACCGTGCCGTTCGACCCGGAGCTGTTCAAGCTGGTCCTGCTGGACATGCTGGACGAGGCGGGGGTGCGGCTGCTGTTCCACTCCTTCGCGTCGGCGGCGCTGCCCCTGGAGGACGGCTGGCGGGTGGTCTTCGAGACCAAGTCGGGCCCGGTGGTGATCGACGCGGGTGTGGTCGTGGACGGCACCGGCGACGGTGACGTGGCCGCCTCGTGCGGGGCCCCGTTCGAGGTGGGGCGCGCGGAGGACGGCCGGGTGCAGCCGATGACGCTGATGTTCCGGATGGCCGACTTCGCCCGGCCGCGGTTCTCGGAGTACGTCCGGGCCCACCCCGACCAGTGGCGGGGCGTGCACGGGCTGTGGGACCTGGTCCGGGAGGCCACCGAGGCGGGCGAACTGCGGCTGCCGCGCGAGGACATCCTGTTCTTCGGCACCCCGCACCCGCGCGAGCTGTCCGTCAACAGCACCCGGGTCACCGGGGCGCTCGGCATCGACGTGTGGGACCTCAGCAGGGCCGAGTGGACGGCCCGGCGCCAGCTGGCCGAGATCGACCGGTTCCTGCGTACGCGGGTCCCGGGCTTCGAGGAGTCGTACGCGGTGCAGAGCGGCACCCAGATCGGCGTGCGGGAGACCCGCCGCGTCATGGGCGACTACCGGCTGACCGGCTACGACATCCTGGACGCCCGGGCCTTCCCGGACGTCGTCGCCCACGGCGCCTACCCCATCGACATCCACAACCCCGAGGGCAGCGGTACCGTGATCAGGCGCGTCCCCCGGGGCCGGTTCTACGACATCCCGCTGCGCTGCCTGCTGCCGGCGGGGACCGACCGGCTGCTCGTCGCCGGGCGCTGCATCTCCGGTTCGCACGTGGCGCACTCGTCGTACCGGGTCATGCCCATCGCCATGGCCACCGGGCAGGCGGCGGGCGTCTGCGCCGCGCTGGCCACCCGTACGGGCCGCACCCCGCGGGAGGTGCCGTACGCCCTCGTCCAGCAGGAGCTGGCACGTCAGGGCGCTCGTCTGCGGGTGCCCGAGAACGGTCGGGTGCCGACGGGTGAAATCGGCCGACCGGAGAAATAATGGGTGTGAGGTTCCCGTCGGGGGGTACACGCTGCGGAGCCCGCCCTTGATCACGGGGCGGTCGCGGACGCAACGCATCGGCTGACAGGAAGGACCGCACGATGGCGGTGACGACAGAGGCGAAGGCGACTCCGGCTCGGACGGAGCTGCCGGAGGTGGCCGACCCCTCACAGGTCGCGCCGACCGACGCGCGGGCGCTGTCGCGGCTGTTCTTCGACCGGCTGGCGACCCTGGAAGAGGGCACGCACGAGCATCAGTACGCCCGCAACACGCTGATCGAGATGAACATGTCCCTGGTGCGCTACGCGGCCGGCCGCTTCCGCAGCCGGGGCCCCCAGGAGATGGAGGACATCGTCCAGGTCGGCATGATCGGGCTGATCAAGGCGATCGACCGGTTCGAGCTCGCCCGCGAGGTGGAGTTCACCTCCTTCGCCGTGCCCTACATCGTCGGCGAGATCAAGCGTTTCTTCCGCGACACCTCGTGGGCCGTGCACGTGCCGCGCCGGCTGCAGGAGGCGCGGGTGGAACTCGCCAAGGCCACGGAGGAACTCGGCAGCCGTCTGGGGCGCAAGCCCACCACCCAGGAGCTGGCCGAGCTGATGAACCTGCCCGAGCAGGAGGTCGTCGACGCGATGGTGGCCTCCAACGGCTACACCTCCGCCTCCCTGGACGCCGCCGTCGGCGGCAGCGAGGACGGCGAGAGCGTCCTGGCCGACTTCATCGGCGCGGAGGACACGGCCATGGAGCTGGTGGAGGACGTGCACAGCCTCGCCCCGCTCCTGGCCGATCTCGACGAGCGGGACCGGCAGATCATCCACATGCGGTTCGTGGAGGAGCTCACCCAGGCAGAGATCGGAGAGCGTCTGGGCATCTCCCAGATGCACGTCTCCCGCCTGCTCAACCGCCTCCTCGCCCGGCTGCGCAAGGGGATGCTCGCCACCGGCTGAGGGGCCGGCGCCGGGCGGCGGGAACGGGGACGCCGGCAGGGGTGGCCGCTCAGCGGCGGCCGCCCCTGCGGCCGTCTCCGACCAGGGTCTGCTGGGCGTGCGGGACCACTTGGGTCAGCCGGATCACACCCCACGCGATGAACCCGGCCCCCACCAGTTCGGGCAGGAGCCACACGCCCGTGCGGACGTGCTCGCCGAACAGCGTCACACCGAGGAGCAGGCTCACCGTCGCGTCGCCGATGGTCAGCGCCGGCTGGGAGGCCGCCAGCGAACCGGCCTGGAGGGCGTTCTCCAGCAGCAGCAGCGAGCTGACTCCGACGACGGCGAACCCGTAGGTCTGCCAGGTGGCGAGGAAGGCACCGAACCCGTCGGCCGCCAGCACTCCGCTCGCGGACTTCAGCATGGCGGCGGTCAGGGCGTTGCCGATGGCCGCCGCGGCGGCCAGGACGGCGGCCCGGAACAGCGGGGAACGCCTCGTCCGGGCCAGGGCGACCGCGGTGGCCATCGCCCCCAGGCACAGGATCAGCGCGGGGACCCAGCGCACCATGGGCGCCTGGTCCTTGGACCCGGAGGGCGAGGCCGAGACCAGGACCAGCACCAGTCCGCAGACGACTCCCGCCACGGCCCACCATCCGGCGCCGGGCAGTCGGCGGCGCATCAGGGAGCCGGCGATGAGCAGGGCGAACGGCAGTTCCATGATGAACAACGGCTGCACCAGCGCCATCGGCCCGTTGACCAGCGCGAGCGCCTGGAACATGGCCGAGGCGAGCACTCCGCAGATGCCCGCCAGCCAGACCGGGTGCCGGGCCAGGTCGAGCAGCAGCCTCAGTCCGCCGCCCTGCGCGACGGCGGAGGCGGCCTTCCGCTGGAAGGCCGTGCCCATGGCGTTGCTGGCCGCCCCCAGGACGGCGAAGCTCGCGGCCAACCCGATCACAGATCCACCATGCCCGACGCGAGGCGTCCCGTCCTGCTGCCGCGTCCACCGCCCCTACGATCTCCCCGGGGCATCAGACCGTCTTTGGCCACCCATAACTTGGCCTTATGACCCCATAGAAGGGACCCGCGTACCTACTTAGGCATGCCTTAGCTTAGGGTTGCCGTCGAGTCGCCTGTCACCGCTCGAAGGGAACCTGATCATGCCCCGCCCCCTGCGGGTAGCCATCGTCGGAGCCGGCCCCGCCGGTATCTACGCCGCCGACGCCCTGCTCAAGTCCGGCGTGGCCGCCGAGCCGGGCGTGTCCATCGACCTCTTCGAGCGGATGCCGGCGCCGTTCGGCCTGATCCGCTACGGCGTCGCCCCCGACCACCCCCGTATCAAGGGCATCGTCACGGCTCTCCACCAAGTGCTCGACAAGCCGCAGATCCGACTCTTCGGCAACGTCGACTACCCGAGCGACATCACCCTTGACGACCTGCGCGCGTTCTACGACGCCGTGATCTTCTCCACCGGTGCCACGGCCGACCGGGCACTGCCCATACCCGGCATCGACCTCGACGGTTCCTACGGCGCCGCCGACTTCGTCTCCTGGTACGACGGCCACCCGGACGTACCGCGCACCTGGCCCCTGGATGCGGAGAAGGTCGCCGTTCTCGGAGTCGGCAACGTCGCCCTCGACGTGGCCCGGATCCTGGCGAAGACGGCCGACGAGCTGCTGCCGACCGAGATCCCGCCGAACGTGTACGAGGGCCTGAAGGCCAACAAGGCGCTGGAGATCCACGTGTTCGGCCGGCGCGGTCCGGCACAGGCGAAGTTCAGCCCGATGGAGCTGCGGGAGCTGGACCACTCCCCCAACATCGAGGTCATCGTCGACCCCGAGGACATCGACTACGACGAGGGCTCCATCGCGACCCGCCGCGGCAACAAGCAGGCCGACATGGTGGCCAAAACGCTGGAGAACTGGGCGATCCGGGACGTCGGCGACCGGCCGCACAAGCTGTTCCTGCACTTCTTCGAGTCCCCGGCCGAGATCCTCGGCGAGGACGGCCGGGTGGTGGGCCTGCGCACCGAGCGCACCGAACTCGACGGCACCGGCAACGTCAAGGGCACCGGCACCTTCAAGGACTGGGACCTCTCCGCCGTCTACCGAGCCGTGGGCTACCTCTCCGACCGGCTGCCGAAGCTGCCGTGGGACGTCGAGTCGGGCACCGTTCCCGACGAGGGCGGCCGGATCGTCGCCGAGAGCGGCGAGCACGTGCAGTCGACGTACGTCACCGGCTGGATCCGGCGCGGCCCGGTGGGCCTGATCGGGCACACCAAGGGCGACGCCAACGAGACAGTCGCCAACCTGCTGGCCGACTACGCGGCCGGGCGCCTGCACACCCCCGCCTCCCCCGACCCGGAGGCCGTCGACGCCTTCCTCGCCGAGCGGAACGTGCGCCTCACCACCTGGGAGGGCTGGTACCGCCTGGACGCCGCCGAGAAGGCACTGGGCGAGCCGCAGGGCAGGGAGCGCGTGAAGATCGTCGAGCGCGAGGACATGCTGCGGGCGAGCGGGGCGTAGCTCCGAGCCGGCACCCGTGCCGGCGTCCGCCGCTCGGCTCCCGGCGCGCGCCCTCGGAGCACGCGCGGACGCCGGATCACCACGCGAACGGGGCACGCCCCGATGCGGATGGTGGGCGGGCCCCGTCCGGTGACCATTGTGGTCGCCGGAACCGGCTGCCGGCACGGGTGTGCGGGCGCGCGGTCGGACAGGGAGCGCACACCCCGTGCGCGGGGCGCGAGCCCTGCGCACGACACGCACTCCCGGCGATTCCCGGTTCGAGCACCAGCATGCGAACGAGCCGTGCCTCCCCAAAGGGCACGGCTCGTTCCGCTGGGCCCGCCAGGCGCTGTCCTACTTCGTCGCGCACCCGCTTCCGCCGGCGGGGTTGAACAGGCCGATCACGTCGATCGAGTCGCCACACACGTTCAGACCGAGGTCGACGGGGACCTGGATGACGTTGCCGGACAGCAGCCCCCCGCTGTTGGAGGCGGTGCCCTGTGCACCGGCGTCGGCAGCGGCGGTGCCCGCGCACGTCATCAGTGCCGCGCCCGCCAGGACCGCTGCGGCCGTCATACGGATCCTCATGAGAACTCCTGTCGCTCGAAGTAACACGTGCGTACACAGTGAGGGGGGCAACAGCCGCAGGACCATCACCTCACGGCCGAACGGAGTAGACATGTCAGCCTCCACGGGCGCGGGTTGGACCGAACGGGGAAGCGAGACTCGGCCGTACGGGCGACGGCCCGGCCGGATCGGGCGCGCGTCAACGTCACGCCGTTCGCCCGCCGCGGGCGCAGCGGTCGTCACCGACCGGCTGTTGCCGAGCGTGGCACGGACGGTCTGACCTCGGGCGGGACCCGGCACGCACGCGATCGCCACGGCCCGCCCGGCCGCCCGCGCGCGACGGGTCCGGGCCCCGGTCAACCGATCATGATCCGCTTTGGCGATACTGGAAGGCGCACACCGTCCCCGCCTGCAGATTGGCCCATGTCGAACTCTCCCTCCCCCCGTCCCGCGGCCCCGCCCACGGTGTGGGTGGCGCGCGGCCGCCACACCGGTCCCGGCGCGGCGGACGCCGTACGGCGCCACCTGGAGAAGCTCAAGGCCGACGCCGTCATCCACAGCCATCTCGAACCGGACGCCGCCGGCGAGGCCCACGAACACGTCTTCGAGGCCCGCTGGCAGGCTCCCGGGGAGGTGACCGTGCGCTCCCGGCTCGCCCTGGCTCCCCCGCGCGGCTCCGCCGAGGAGCGGGAGTGGGTGCTGGTGGCCGAGGCGGAGCGGCCCTGGAACCCGGGATGGCCCTCCCCGGCGTCCATGTTCTGGCCGCAGGGACCCGGCACCGGCTGGGAGAACGAGGCCGTCACCGGACTGCGCCTCGGGGACGTCAACCCGCTCCCGGACGACGACAAGGAGCTCCGGCGGGTGCTGCGGCACGCGGTGCGCGACACCTGGTGCGTCCATGTCGTCGTGCACGAGGCCATGACACCCGACGAGCGCGGCCGTGCGGCGCTGGTCGGGCTGCTGCCGGAGGGCCTGCGGCACCGGGTCGTGGAGCACCGTGCCGCACCCCACCGCCTCAGGGCCGTCAACTGGGTGCTGGACGACTTCGGCGCCCGGGTGCCCCGCGGCGGCGCCGTCGTACTGCCCGGCAGCCCGGCGGCACCCGGCTACGACGCGCAGGAGTTCTCCGTGCGCAGCGTCTTCCTCGACGGCAACGAGCCGACGGAGCTCCTCGACGTCGTCACACGGTTCGCCGCGCTGCCCAGGCCCTTGCCGCAGGGCGCCGACGCCGCCCTGACCGCGCTGCGCGAGCAGTGGCACCTGCGGACGCTCGAGGAGGAGCTCGCCCACGCCCGCGAGCTCGCGGCCATGTACGCCGAGGCCCTGGAGGCGATGACCAAGTCCCGGGACCTGTACCGGGAGGCGGCCGAGCGGGCTCACGAAGCCCTCGCCGTCTACCGCGAGGCCGGGACCGAGGGCGTTCCGCCCGCGAGGAAGCCGGTCCGTGCTGCCTCGGGCTCCCCGTTCCGGCAGCTGGCGCGCGGTCTTGAGCGGCTCAGGGGCACGGCCCTGTCGCGGCGCCCGGGAACCGGCCCCGAGCAGCCGGCCCGGCCGGCCGGCACATCCGTACCCCTGCCCGCCATGGACGGCGCCGACGCGCCGGAGGACGACGGGACCGCCCTCTCCTCGCCCGACCCCACTGCCCGCCCCACCGAGACCTGACCCCTGCCACGCGTGGTGGCACGTGTCGGGTACCGCAGGCTGGATACGCGGGGTGCCGGCCCTGACGACAGGGCCCGAGCAGCACTGTCCGGAAGG